>NZ_JBVHQM010000006.1:0-366266 GCF_055567415.1 Streptomyces sp. NPDC026575 | reverse complement strand
GGAGGGGCTGGGTGTCCGGACGTAAAGCGCAGCAGTCCGGACACCCAGCCCCGGAGGACCGACACCGGCACCCGAAAGCCCCGCGCAGCGGCCCCGCCCGCCGCTGGGGGTACCTCCCACGCCCTTTAGGCAGTGGGGGAGCAACGGTGAGAAACCACCACGGCGGGAAAGCCAAAAACGTGGGACGCGGGCCAAGCGCGAGCGTCAGGGCGCGAGGACGTCCAGTTCGGCCATGGCCCCCGCTGTGATCTCGCGGGTCAGTCGTTCCGCGCGGGCCGCGTCGCCGGTGCGGACCGCCTCGGCGACCTGGACGTGGAGGGTGACGGCGGCCGGGTCGGGGTCGGTGAACATCACGTGGTGCTGGGTGCGGCCGGTCAGGACGGCGGCGACGACATCGCCGAGGCGGGCGAACATCTCGTTGCCGGAGGCGGTGAGGATCACCCGGTGGAAGGCCGTGTCGTGGACGAGGTAGGCGTCGAGCTGCTGGCCGCGTGAGGTGGCGACCATACCCATGGCGTGTTCGGTGAGTTCGGCGCACTGGGCGGGGGTGGCGTGCTGGGCGGCGAGCCCGGCGGCGACCGGTTCGACGGCCGAGCGCAGCACGGTCAGCGAGCGCAGTTGCCGGGGGCGGTCGCGGCCGGCCAGCCGCCAGCCGATGACCCTCGGGTCGTAGACGTTCCACTCCTCGGTGGGCCGGACGGTCACCCCCACGCGGCGCCGGGAGGCGACCAGCTGCATGGATTCCAGTACCCGGATCGCCTCGCGGATGACCGTGCGCGAGACGTCGAAGCGCTGCTCCAGTTCGTCCGTGCGCAGGATCGTGCCCGGAGGGTAGTCGCCCGCGGTGATCGCGGGTCCGAGGGACTCCAGCACACGCGCGTGCAGCCCCTTCCCCTCGTTTTCCATGGGGCAAGCCTACGTTCCCGCCCCTCGGCCAATTAAGTATGACGTTTGCGTCACAGGGGCTTGAATACGTCGTACCTAATGGGTTTCAGTGGGGGCGCACGAGGTCAAGGAAGACAGCGAGGTAACACGGGATGAGCACGCCCGACGCCGCCCGCGACGTCATCGTCGTGATGGGAGTGGCCGGTACCGGCAAGACCACGATCGGCCCGCTGGTGGCCGCCGAACTGGGCGTGCCGTACGCCGAGGGTGACGACTTCCATCCGCCGGCCAACATCGCCAAGATGTCGGCCGGCATCCCGCTGGACGACGACGACCGGGGCCCCTGGCTCGACGCGATCGGCCGCTGGGCGCACGGCCGGGCCGGGCGCGGCGGGGTCGTCAGCAGCTCCGCGCTCAAGCGCGCCTACCGCGACCGGCTGCGCGCCGCCGCCCCCGGCATCGTCTTTCTGCACCTCACCGGCGAGCGCGCGCTGATCGAGGCGCGGATGGCCGAGCGCAAGGGCCACTTCATGCCGGCCGCGCTCCTGGACTCCCAGTTCGCCACGCTCGAACCGCTCGGGCCCGACGAGGCGGGCGTCGCCGTGGACGTCTCCGGCACCCCGCAGCAGATCGCCGAGCGGGCGGTGGCCGCGCTGCGCGCCGCCGCCTCGCCCGCCGGATAGCGCCGGGCCTCACCCCGGACCGCCACCCCCCGCTCCCTCCCCGTCAGTCCAAGCAAGGGAATCGCCGTGACACATCTCAGCGTGGAGATGCTCGCAGCGGACGCGACCGAGCCGATCACCTCGGCCGGTCACGCACAGCTGGGCATCGCCGTCCTGGCCGGCATAGCCGTCATCGTCCTGCTCATCTCCCGGTTCAAGCTGCATGCCTTCCTGTCGCTGATCATCGGCTCGCTGGTGCTCGGCGCGGTGGCCGGTGCGCCGCTCGACAAAGCCATCGCCAGCTTCTCCGCCGGGCTCGGGACGACGGTCGCGGGCACCGGTGTGCTGATCGCGCTCGGCGCCGTCCTGGGCAAGCTGCTCGCCGACTCCGGCGGCGCCGACCAGATCGTCGACACGATCCTGGCGAAGGCGGGAGGGCGGGCCATGCCCTGGGCGATGGTGCTGATCGCCGGGGTCATCGGGCTGCCGATCTTCTTCGAGGTCGGCATCGTGCTGCTGATCCCCGTGGTGCTGCTGGTCGCCAGGCGCGGCAACTTCTCGCTGATGCGGATCGGCATCCCGGCGCTGGCCGGACTCTCCGTGATGCACGGGCTGATCCCGCCGCACCCCGGTCCGCTGGTGGCGGTCGACGCGGTCGGCGCGAACCTGGGGGTCACCCTCGCGCTCGGCGTCGTCGTCGCCGTCCCGACCGCGATCATCGCCGGTCCGCTCTTCTCCCGTTACGCGGCCCGGTGGGTGGACATCCACCCGCCGCAGCAGATGCCCGACACCCCGGGGGACGCCGCGAACGCCCCGGACGGGGGCACCGGTGACGGCCTGCAGAAGCGGCCCGGCTTCGGGATCACGGTGGCGACCGTGCTGCTGCCGGTCGTGATGATGCTGGCCAAGGCGCTGGTGGACATCGTCGTCGACGATCCCGAGCACACCGTCCAGAGGGTCTTCGACGTCGTCGGCTCGCCGCTGATCGCGCTGCTGACCGCCGTGATTGTCGCGATGTTCACGCTCGGCCGGGCGGCCGGCTTCACCCGCGGCAGGACCGCCGCCACGGTCGAGCGGTCGCTCGCCCCGATCGCCGGGGTGCTGCTGATCGTCGGCGCGGGCGGCGGGTTCAAGCAGACGCTGGTGGACGCCGGCGTCGGCCAGATGATCCTGGACGTCTCCAAGGGCTGGCACATCTCCACGCTGCTGCTGGCCTGGCTGATCGCGGTCGCCATCCGGCTCGCGACCGGCTCCGCGACGGTGGCCACCATCTCCGCCGCCGGGCTGGTCGCCCCGCTCGCCGCGGAGTTGAGCACCACGCACGGTGCGCTGCTGGTGCTGGCGATCGGCGCCGGCTCGCTCTTCTTCAGCCATGTCAACGACGCCGGATTCTGGCTGGTCAAGGAGTACTTCGGCATGAACGTCGGCCAGACGCTGAAGACCTGGTCGGTGATGGAGACGCTGATCTCGGTCGTCGGGATCGTCTGCGTCCTGCTGCTCTCCCTGGTCCTGTAGGACCCGGACCTTCCGGGCGGACCACCGCCCCGGGCGCCCCACCCCCCTCAGGCGCCCGTTCCCGGCACGAGGCCGTACGAGCGGAGCTCTTCCCGCTGGTACGGCCTCGTGCGCGTGGGGCGTCAGGCGGCGGGCTGCGGGGCGCCGATGTACGACGCCAGGGCCGCGGCCACCTGCGCGGCGGCGTCCCCGGCCGGTGCGGCCAGGGCGACATAGCCGTCCGGGCGGATCAGGAACACGGCGGGACCGGCGCCGTACGCGTCGCGGACATGGCCGTCGGTGTCGACCAGGTCGGGCGACGGGCCGTCCACGCGGACGAGGCGCAGCAGGTCCGGACCGGCCGGCAGCGTACCGGCGTCCAGGCCGGTGTCGCCCAGCGCCAGCACGGTGAAGTGCGGGCCGCGGTAGGCATCGAAGAGCCGGGTGGGGTTGCCGCCGGCGGTGTGGCACGGGGCGTCGGGGGCGCGGTGGCCGGCGCGGAGCGCGTCCGGGTCGAGGTCCGTGCGCAGCTCCCGGGTCAGCGGGCTGTCGGGGTAGCCGAGGTCGAGCTGGTGCAGGTCCCGGCCGCGGCGCGTCTCGCCGGAGCGGTGCAGCCGGGTGCTGGTCCGGAGGATGTGCGCGGCTATCGGGCGGCGCTCGGCCTCGTAGCTGTCCAGAAGGGTGTCGGGGGCGCCGTGCCGCAGCACCTGGCCGAGCTTCCAGCCGAGGTTGTAGGCGTCCTGGACGCTGGTGTTCAGGCCCTGGCCGCCGGCCGGGGAGTGGATGTGGGCGGCGTCGCCGGCCAGGAAGACCCGGCCCTCGCGGTAGGAGTCGGCCATCCCGGCCTTGGGGCGGTAGACGGAGGACCACAGGACCTCGCCGATCTGCTCCGCGGCCAGGTGGGTGCTCTGGGCGAGCGCGGCGCGTACGGCCTCGGGTGCGGTGTCGGGCTCCTCGGTGAACGCGGCGGTGAGGGTCTGGAAGTAGTCGGTGCCGACGAGGGGGAGGGCCGCCGCGAACCCGCCGTTCGGCAGCTGCCAGCGGTGCCAGTGGTCCCGGTCGAGGCCGTCGATCCGGACGTCGGCGAGCAGCGCCGCGCCGGGCTCCAGCGCCGGGCCGCTCATCGTGGTGCCCAGGGCCCGGCGGACCGTGCTGCGTCCGCCGTCGGCGGCGACGAGGTAGCGGGCGCGTACGGTGCGCACCTCGCCGTCGGGGCCCCGGAGTTCGGCCGTCACCGCGTCCGAGTCCTGGCTGAACGCGGTGAGTTCGGTACCGAAGAGCACCTGGCCGTCGAGCTCCCACAGCCGCTCGTGCAGCAGCTCCAGGTTGCGGAACTGCGGCAGCATCAGGGCGTTGGAGTGGGGCACGGAGGGCGTCGGGTCGACCCGTTCGATCATCTCGTGGACCTCGGTGATCCGCCCGTTCTCCCACAGGGCCATCTTCGGGTAGCGGCCGCCGGCCGCCCGAGCGGCGTCCAGCAGGCCGAGGTCCTCGTAGACCTCCAGGGTGCGCGGCTGGACGCCGGTACCGCGGGCGCCGAGGGAGAGGTGGTCCTGCCGCTCGACGATCAGGGCGCGCACCCCGCGACGGGCGAGGTCGATGCCGAGGGCGAGGCCGGTCGGGCCCGCTCCGGTGACGAGTACGTCGACGTCGGTAACACGGGCACTGTCCTTAACGTTGTTAAGTTCCATGGCTGGGAGTCTCGCCTTAACGGTGTTAAGTTGTCAACATGGTTTCGCGTATCGATCGCCGGCAGGTCGTGGACACCGCCCTGCGGCTGCTGAACGAGGTGGGTCTCGACGGGCTCACGCTGCGCCGGATCGCCAAGGAGCTGGACGTCCAGGCGCCCGCCCTCTACTGGCACTTCAAGAACAAGCAGGAGCTGCTGGACGAGATGGCCACCGAGATGCTGCGGCGGATGACCGCGCCGCTGATCGGGCCGGACGGCGAGGCGGTGGGGATGGGCGACACCTGGCAGGAGGCGCTGCTGGCCACCTGCCGCGGTCTCAGGCGGGATCTGCTCGGCTACCGCGACGGCGGCAAGGTCTTCAGCGGTACCCGGATGACCGACGAGAGCTATGTGCTGCCGCTGCAGAACCTGCTGAGCCGGCTCACGCGGACGGGCATCCCGCTGGGCACGGCGGCGCGGGCCTGGTGGACCGCGTACAACTTCACCATCGGCCTGGTCATCGAGGAGCAGTCGGTCTACCCGGAACCGGGCGAGCCGGAGGCCCGCCGGCCGGAGAGCCGCGACCCGGCCTACGACCTGGAGCGCCGCGAGCAGCAGCTCGGTGAGCGCTATCCGCTCGCCGCGCAGGCGGGCCGGGAGATGTTCGGCGACCTGGAGCGCAGCTTCGAGGACGGACTGCGGTTCATCGTCGCGGGAATCGAGGCGACGGCCGCCAGGGCGTAGGTCCTGGGCGGACACCCCTGGCGGGCCGTCTGGGGTCAGCGGGGATCGATCGCCCGCTTGAGGCGCGGGGTCAGCGGGCGCTCGACGAGGCGGTGCAGGAGCCAGGCCAGCAGCAGCATCAGGCCCACGGTCAGCGGCAGCGTCGCGTACGAGGGCAGGCCCAGGGTGCGGTGCAGGGCGCCGACGACGACCCAGCCCAGGTGCTCGTGGACGAGGTAGAAGGGGTAGGTGAGCGCGCCGGCGACGGTCAGCCAGCGCCAGTTCGCCCAGCGGAACCTGCCCAGGGCGACGGCGCCGACCAGGGCGAAGCCGACGGTGACGACGGCGATGATGACGGCCGTCGAGCGGTAGGAGAAGGCGTGCGCGGACGGTGCGTGCCACAGGCCCGCGACCGCGTAGTGCTGTCCGATCAGCCAGCTGACCAGCACGATCGCCCAGGCGATCGGATCGCGGGCGCCGTAGCGGTGCAGCAGGTACAGGCCGACGCCGCCGATGAAGAACGGCGCGTACTCGGGCATCAGGACGGTGTCGAGGAACGGCTCGTGGGCCGCCTGCGCGAGCGCGGCCGCCAGCGTCCAGCCGGCGCAGAACAGCACGACGCGGCCGCGGGTGGCGCCCGGCAGGACGACGCAGAGCGCGAAGAGGGCGTAGAAGCGCAGCTCCGCCCAGAGCGTCCAGCAGACGCCGAGGACGCGGTGGGCGCCCAGCGGCTGCTGCAGCATGGTGAGGTTCGTCAGCACCTCGCTGGGCGGGAGCGCCTTGTAGGCGACCCAGGGGAGCGCGAAGACCGCGGTGACCAGGAGGATCGCCGCCCAGTACGCCGGGTAGAGCCGGGAGACCCGGCCGGCGACGAAGGCGCGCAGCGTGCGGCCCCAGCCGCTGAGGCAGATCACGAAGCCGCTGATCACGAAGAAGATCTGCACGCCCAGGCAGCCGTAGGCGAACAGCGGCGCGGCGGTGGGGAACTGGTGGGCGGGGGAGTCGCCCCAGGCTTGGGCTATCTCGCCGCCGCGTCCCGCGTAGTGGTACCCGGCGACCATCAGGGCGGCGAGCAGCCGCAGCCCGTCGAGGGCGCGCAGCCGCGACGGTCCGCCGCGGCTGCGCACGCGTATGACGGGCTGCGGTGCGGCGGCACCGCGGTCCGGTGCGGCGGCGGGCGCACCGGCCGTCAGCTGGGGGGCGGTCATCCGAACGCGGCCCGCTTCTTCAGCCGCCGCTGTACCGCCCGCGCGCTGCGCGCGACCCGGCGGACGGTGGCGTTGCGCGGGATGAACGACAGCTGGGACGGGATCGCGCCGGGCAGCGCCAGCGCGGTCAGCCGCCGGCGCTTGAAGTAGCGCCAGGTGACCTGGTCGAGGTGGGCGGCGAGATAGCGCTCGGCGGCCGGGCGCAGCTGCGGATAGATCTGGTGCTGCATCGCATAGCCGACCGCGGTGACCAGCCCCTCGATCTCCTGGGGGGCGACCGGCGTGCGGGGCCCGCCGTCCGTGCCGCGCCCGTCCAGGCCCGGCACCAGGGCGTCCACGATCGTGACCGGGACCCGGTTGCTGTTCTGGTACGGCGTCAGGCGCTCCAGCAGCAGGCCGGTGCCGGTGCGGGCGGTGTCCAGGTCGTAGAAGGTGGCCGCGGTCAGCAGCGCGGTGGAGAAGCAGCCGACGACCAGTGCGGGCCGCACGCGCTGGTAGAGCACCTCGGCCAGGACCGGGCTGTCCAGCACCGTCAGCGCGATGTCGAGCTTCTCGGCCTCCTGCTCCAGCATCCGCGACCAGCGGGCCGGCGCGGACGGGTGCGGCTTGAAGACGATCTCGCGGTGGCCGCGCTCGACGGCACCGCGCACCATCCGCACATGCAGCTGCTCCTCCTCCTCGGGCGTGAGGATGCCCAGCGCGGAGAGGTACTGGCCCAGGAGCAGCGCGGCGCCCTCGGGGACGTCCAGCGGGCCGCTGGCGTCGGAGATCTCGCCGAGCACCTTGGTGAAGGCGTCGGTCGGCACGGTCTGCGGCTCGACGCCGAACTCGGTCAGCAGCAGCGGCGTCAGCCCCGGCACCAGGTCCAGGTGCAGCAGCCGGTCGATCCGGGTGCCGACCAGCGGGTCGAGCTTGCTGCGGGTGGGGCCGTAGCTCATCAGGCCGTCGGCGTAGACGTCGATCGACGCGTCCGGGAACAGCTGGCAGATCGCCAGCGCCGGGTTGACCTGGATGGACTCCACGACCAGGTGGACGTCGTCGTCGCCCAGGCCCCACAGCAGGCGCAGATACCGCTCCCACAGGGGGGCGTCGTCCGCGCGCGGGGACCAGCCGCCGGGGTGGAAGGGGCTGATCGTCTCGTTCCAGGACAGTACGCGGTCGAAGCGGCCGCGCAGCCGGTCGAAGCCGGGCATGGTGTCCAGCGACGCGGTGGTCTCCGGGGTCGTGGCGTTGTTGCTGAGCAGCAGCAGCCTGCGGTCGGCCGGCGCGAAGCAGTCGGCGTCCAGCGCGGCGGCGAGCGTCGCCGCGCCGTAGAGCGTGGACGCCACGAAGATCTGGGTACGCGGTCGGGTGGGCATCAGGCGGCGACCTCCGCCGGGACGGGGCGACGGCGCAGCCGCCGCAGCCGGGACGCGCGCTGCACATCCATCGAATCCAGGGCTTCCTTCAGTACGTCCTGCGGCATGCGTTTCATGGCCGCGGCGCTCATCGAGCGCAATTTACGGGCGACCTGCGGTTCGAAACGTTCGATCGAACCGAGGTGGTGGGAAATGATCGCGCAATAGGTGCGCACCGCCTTCGGCAGCAGCACATCCGCATCGCGATCTTGTGCGGTTTCCTCGATCACCTGGTCGAATGCGCGGATGAAGTCCAATTGGCGCACATCGCCGATCTGCGTGAGCGAGGACGCCACACCGCGCCGGTAGAAGACACCGAGCAGCCCGACCACCGCCATGGACTTCGCCTCGCGGTGCAGCCGCCAGATCCACGGGCGGTCCTCCGCGGTGCGCAGCCCGTCGCGGAAGTGCAGCACCCCGTCGTCCAGCAGCCGGCGGTGGTACATCCCGGCCCAGGCGTAGGCGTAGTCGACGGAGGTGGAGCGGTCGGCGGGCAGGATGACGTCGCGCGGGTTGAGCACCACGCCCCGCCGGCCGTGCGGCACGCGGTGCACGGTGCGGGCCCGCGCGGTGCACTGGACATGGTCGGTGCGCACGAAGTCGCACCCCAACTCCTCCATGGAGGAGAGGAGTTCGGCGAAGTAGCCGGGGGCGAGCCAGTCGTCGCCGTCGAGGAAGGTGAGGTACTCGCCGCGGGCGGCGTCCAGGCCCGTGTTCCGGGCGGTGGCCAGACCGCCGTTCTGCTCGTGCCGCAGCACTCTGGCGCCCGGCAGCTCGCGCTCGGCGCGCGCGAGGATCTGCGGGGTCTCGTCGCGCGAGCAGTCGTCGACGAGCAGGAATTCAAAGTCCTCGCGGGCGTTCGCCGCCAGGCTTTTCAGGGTGTCGGGCGCGTATGTCTGCACGTTGTAAAACGGCACGATGACGGAGAGCTTAACCACCCGGGTGACGTTAGGTGCGGAGTCGGCATTCGTCTTTACGCGGCGCGGGCACCCAGGTGAACGAAGAATGGCGGGATGGTTAACCAGGCCGGTTATCGGGCCGGTTCGCCATTCGTCGACCCGCTGTTAACCCTTTGTTGCGGCCCAGTTGGCCCGCCAAACGGAATGCCTTCCTAGCGTCTTCGACGTGCCATCACGTACCACTTCTTCGCCGCGGGTCGCCGTGCTCGCCGACTCGGATACCCGATGGAAATGGGGCGCTTTGACAGCGTACCGGATCCAATCGGACATCCGACTCGACGGGTACCTGCTCCGCGGCCGCGCCACGCCCACGGTCCGCCAGCTCGACGAGGTCGGCGCCCGTGCGGACTCGCTGCGCGAAATCAGGGGAGTCGACTTCGTGCGGTCCATCGACCGTACGCGCTACGACGTCGTCGTGCTGGCCCTGGTGGGCGGCGCGGTGCAGGCGATGCTGCACGGCCTGGCCCGCGCCTGGGACGGCGCACCGCGCCGCCCCGTCGTCGTCACCGGCTATGTCGGCGTGGTCTACGAAAAGCTCGCCGACGGACTGCTGCTGCGGCACGGCGCGGACGTCGTACTCGCCAACTCCCGCCACGACGCGGACCGTTTCCGCGAGGTCTACCGCGGCGTGGGCGCCGCCGACGACGGCGTCGTCGAATGCGCGCTGCCCTTCCTCGGCGGCGACCGCTACACCGGCGAGGGCGACGGCCCCTACACCGTGGTGTTCGCCGCCCAGCCCTCCGTCCCGGAGAGCCGCGCGGACCGAACGTACCTGCTGCGCAGGGCCGTTGAGCACGCCCGCAAGCACCCCGACCGCGAGGTGCTGATCAAGCTCCGCAGCAAGCCGGGCGAGCACACCACGCACATCGAGGAACTGCCCTACCAGAAGCTCGCCGCCAAGTCCCCGGCACCGCTGCCGCCCAACTGCCGCCTGGTGTACGGCAACATGGGCGAGGTCCTGGACCGCACCGACCTGATGGTCACGGTCAGCTCGACCGCCGCGCTGGAGTCGCTGCACCGCGGCATCCCCACCGCCGTCCTGACCGACCTCGGCATCCGCGAATCCCTCGGCAACCACCACTTCCTCGGCTCCGGCTGCCTGGCCTCCTGGGACGAGCTGGACGCCGGACACCGGCCCGAGCCCGACCAGGAGTGGCTGGACCGGGCGGGCGTCGCCAGCATGGGGGTCGCCCCGGCCCTCAAGGCTGGGGGAGGCGCCTACGAGAGGGCCTTCGACGCCGCCCGCGCCCGGGTCACCGAGCTGCGCGAGGCCGAGCACCTGCCGGCGATCACCCCGTACTACACCCCCCGCACCGCACCCGGCTACCTCCCCGGCATCCTCGCCCGGCACGGCCTGGACCCGCAGGGCGAGCCGCTCCCCGGCTACGCCGACGCCCCCGAGGAGACCGGCGGACTGCGCCGGGTCGCCCGCGAGACCGTGCGCGAGGCCGCCCGCGGCGCCTACCGCCACGGCGTCCAGCGCGTCGCGCCCGCCATCCGCCGCTGGGGGCAGCTGTGACCGACCCCGGTGCGACCTCCCCTGTGACCTCCCCAGGCCCCCGCCCTCCCAAGGAGCCCGCTATGCCACCCACTGTCGTGGCCGTCATCCCCGCCCGCGGCGGATCCAAGGGCGTGCCCGCCAAGAACCTCGCCGCCGTCGGCGGTGTGCCCCTGGTCGCCCGCGCGGTCCGCGAATGCCGCGCCGCCCGCCTGGTGACCGACGTGGTCGTCTCCACCGACGACGCCGGGATCGCCGCCGCCGCCCGCGGCGCCGGAGCGGTCGTCGTACGGCGCCCCGGCGACATCGCCGGCGACACCGCCACCAGCGAGGCCGCGGTGCTGCACGCCATGGACGCCTACGAGGCCGAGCACGGCACCACCGTCGACGCGGTGCTGCTGGTCCAGTGCACCAGCCCGTTCATCGTCCGCGAGGACATCGACGGGGTCGCCGCCGCGGTCGTCGAGGGCGGCGCCGACAGCGCGCTGACCGTCGCCCCCTTCCACGGCTTCGTCTGGCGCGACGCCGAGCCGGAGACCGGCGCCACCGACGGCGGCCACGGCGTCAACCACGACAAGTCCTTCCGGCCCCGCCGCCAGGACCGCCCCCAGGACCTGCTGGAGACCGGCGCCGCCTACGCCATGGACGCGACCGGCTTCCGCACCAGCGGCCACCGCTTCTTCGGCCGCACCGAACTCGTCCGCACCGACCCCGCCCGGGTGCTGGAGATCGACGATCCGCACGATCTCGCCCGCGCCCGCGCCCTCGCGCCGCTGCTGGACGCCCCCCGCCCCGGCGCCCTTCCCACCCGCGACGACATCGACGCGGTGGTACTGGACTTCGACGGCACCCAGACCGACGACCGGGTGCTGATCGACGCCGACGGACGGGAGATCGTCGCGGTCCACCGCGGCGACGGCCTCGGCATCGCCGCCCTGCGCAAGGCGGAGCTGAAGCTGCTGATCCTGTCCACGGAGACCAACCCGGTCGTCGCCGCACGGGCCCGCAAGCTTCAGGTGCCCGTCCTGCACGGCATCGACCGCAAGGACCTCGCGCTCAAGCAGTGGTGCGAGGAAGCGGGCATCGAGCCCGAGCGCGTGCTCTACGTCGGCAACGACGTCAACGACCTGCCGTGCTTCGACCTCGTCGGCTGGCCGGTGGCGGTCGCCTCGGCACACGACGTGGTGCGCGGCGCGGCCCGCGCGGTCACCGCGAACACCGGTGGTAGCGGCGCGATCCGCGAGATCGCCGCCTGGCTGCTGGGCCCGTCGCTCTGACCCCCACCCGCCCGTCGCTCCCACCCCCTGCAACCCCTCAAGCCCCCACCCCGCACACCCCCATATCCACACGAAGGAATCTCCCCATGAGCAGCAACTCCCGCCTCCGCACCCTCGGCGACCGCGAGGCCGGCCCCGGCCGCCCCGTCTACGTGACCGGCGAGATCGGCATCAACCACAACGGTGACCTGGAGAACGCCTTCGCCCTGATCGACGCCGCCGCCGACGCCGGCTGCGACGCGGTGAAGTTCCAGAAGCGGACCCCGGAGATCTGCACCCCGCGCGACCAGTGGGACATCGAGCGCGACACCCCCTGGGGCCGGATGACCTACATCGACTACCGCCACCGCGTGGAGTTCGACGAGGACGGCTACCGCGCCATCGACGAGTACTGCAAGAAGCGCGGCATCGCCTGGTTCGCCTCCCCCTGGGACGTGGAGTCCGTCGCCTTCCTGGAGAAGTTCGACGTGCCCTGCTACAAGGTCGCCTCCGCCTCGCTCACCGACGACGAGCTGCTGCGCGCCATGCGCGCCACCGGCCGCACCGTGATCCTGTCGACCGGTATGTCGACCCCGAAGCAGATCCGGCACGCCGTCGAGGTCCTGGGCAGCGACAACATCCTGCTCTGCCACGCCACCAGCACCTACCCGGCCAAGGCCGAGGAGCTCAACCTGCGCATGATCAACACCCTGCAGGAGGAGTACCCCAACGTCCCGATCGGCTACAGCGGCCACGAGACCGGCCTGCAGACCACCCTCGCCGCGGTCGCCCTCGGCGCCACCTTCATCGAGCGCCACATCACCCTCGACCGCGCCATGTGGGGCTCCGACCAGGCCGCCTCCGTCGAGCCCGGCGGCCTGTCCCGCCTGGTCCGCGACATCCGCACCATCGAGGAGTCCCTCGGCGACGGCGTCAAGAAGGTCTACGAGAGCGAGCTCGGCCCGATGAAGAAGCTGCGCCGGGTCGCCGGCGTGGTCGCCGAGACGGAGGCCGCCGGCGCCGAGCCGGCCGCGGTCTGACGGCCCACGAGCCACAACACGGGAGCCATGGTGAGCTCACCTGAAGGGACCCGCGCCGCGGCCGCCACACCCGGCGCCGGGATCCCGCCCCAGGAGACGACGGGTTCTCCCGCCCGTCGTCTCCTGGGGGTGCCGCGGCAGCGCCACCGCACCGCACCCTCGGGTGACGGGCGGCGCGCGGCCGCCCCGGACTCCGCCACCCTCGCCTTCGTCGAGAGCCCGGTGCAGCTGCTCAACGTCCTGGAGTGGGCGCACGCGGCGACGGCGGAAGACGGCGCCGGCGGCCCCGCCGCAGCGGGCCGGGCCACCCCGTCACCGCTGGCGCTCACCGTCGTCGTGCTCTCCCCGCACGACCCGATGACCCGCGGCCAGCTGCGCAGAATGGCCGAACTCGCCCGCGACGAAGGCCACACGGTGCGCTGGGAGGAGGCCCGCGGCGGCCCGACCGCCCCGATGCGCACCATCGGCGGGCTCACCCCGCTGCTGCGCCGCGCCCACCGGGTCGTCATCGGCGACCCGTTCTCGCGCTATGTGCAGCTGCTGCTCACCCTCACCAAGGCACGCGACCTGGTGGTGGTCGACGACGGCACCGCCACCATGGAGTTCATCTCCCAACTCGCCCGCGGCGAGCGGCTGGTGCGCTGGCACCGGCACGGCAGCGGCCGCAGCCCGCGGGACCTGGTCTTCGCGCCGTTCTCGGCCACCGCCCGCCGCCGGCTCACCCCGGCACCCGAGGGCGGCCGGCGCACCGTCGGGCTGTTCAGCTCGATGCCGGTCGAGGTCCCGCCGGGCGTGGACGTCACCACCAACGAGTTCGCCTGGACCCGGGCGCGCTTCGGCCCGCCCCGGATCATGGGCGCCGCCGACATCGTCGGCACCTCCCTGGTGGAGACCGGGGTCGTCGACGCCGATCGCTACCTGGAGGCGGTCGGCGCACTGGCCCGCAGGCACGGCGCCACCCGCTACTTCGCGCACCGCCGCGAGAGCACCGAGAAGCTGCGCCGGCTGGCCCAGGAGACCGGCCTGGAGGTCGTACGGCCCGATCTGCCGCTCGAACTGATCGCCCGGCGCGGGCCCATCGGGCGCCTGATCGTCAGCTTCCCCTCCACCGTCGTGCACACCCTGCCGCTGGCGCTGGTGGGTACACAGGTCAAGGTCGCGGTCTGCGACATCGATCCGCAGTGGCTTACGGCCAACGCTTCACCGCGCGCACAGGGCTTCCTCGACGGGGTCACCGGCACCGCCCGTGACGTGCAACGACTGCCGTTCACCCAGCGGATGGCCGCCGGATGACCGCTGCGCGAAGCCGTACTTCATACCCTTCCCATAAACCGTCCATGCGCCGAGCGGGCTAGATTTTCTTCCCCTAAGGGGCTGAACTTTTGTTGATCGAGGGACAGTTGCCCCATCGGGACCCGTAACCTTCCACAGGTGAACCAACTGATGTCCCTGGATACCGACGACGCCGACGCCCCTGCCGACACCGCCGGAGGGGCCTCGCTCCCCGGCGCCCTGCCGGACGCACTGGGCGCCGAACTCACCGCCTTCCGCCGCGACTTGCACCGGCACCCCGAGCTGGGAAACCAGGAGTTCCGGACCACCGCGGCGATCAAGGAGCGCCTGGAGCGGGCCGGGCTGCACCCCCGCGTCCTGGCCACCGGCACGGGTCTGGTGTGCGACATCGGTACGGACACCGCCGCCGACGTCCCGCTGCTCGCCCTGCGCGCGGACATCGACGCCCTGCCCATCCCGGACACCAAGACCGTCGAGTACGCCTCCACGATCCCCGGCCGCGCCCACGCCTGCGGCCACGACGTCCACACCACCGTCGTCCTCGGCGCCGGCCTGGTCCTGGCCGAGCTGGCCCGCGCCGGCGCGCTGCCCCGCCCGGTGCGGCTGCTCTTCCAGCCCGCGGAGGAGGTGCTGCCCGGCGGCGCCGCCGACGCGATCGAGTCCGACGTGCTGGAGGGCGTCGGCCGGATCCTCGCGGTGCACTGCGACCCGCGCGTCGACGCCGGCCGGATCGGGCTGCGCACCGGCCCGATCACCTCGGCCTGCGACCGGCTGGAGGTGGTCCTGGACGGGCCCGGCGGCCACACCGCCCGCCCGCATCTGACCACCGACATGGTCACCGCCGCCGCCCGGGTCGCCCTCGACGTGCCCGCGCTGATCGCCCGCCGGGTCGATGCCCGCGCCGGCCTCGCCGTCACCTGGGGCCGGCTGGCGTCCGGGCACGCCTGCAACGTGATCCCGCAGCGCGCCGAGCTGGCCGGCACGGTCCGGTGCCTCGACCTCGATGCCTGGCGCGCGGCCCCGGACATGGTGCACGCCGCGATCGACGAGGTCGCCGCCCTGTACGGCGCGAAGTCGCAGATCAACTACGTCCGCGGGGTGCCGCCGGTGGTCAACGAGGCGGACAGCGCCCAGCTGCTGATGGACGCCATGGCCGCCCGGCGCGGCATCCACAGCGTCGAGGACACCGAGCAGTCCCTGGGCGGCGAGGACTTCTCCTGGTACCTCGAACACGTCCCCGGGGCCATGGCCCGCCTCGGGGTCCGGCCGCCCGGCGAGCTGAGCCGCCACGACCTCCACCGCGGCGACTTCGACGTCGACGAGCGGGCGATCCGGGTCGGCGTGGAGCTGTTCACGGCCGCCGCGCTGCTGTCCCACGGTTGAGGTGGATCCGACAGAAGCAAACATTTCCGGCCGTCGTCGATCGCCTCGATGGCGGCCGGAAGATCGTCCGGGCTCTGTACGCCTCGAATCGATAACGGGTTTCCACCTGCCCTTTACCTGGCATCTACGCGCGTTACGATTCCGCGGAATCAGCGCCAATGGAGGCGCTACGAGTCGAAGGGGCCCCTCGTGCACCGGGTATCCAAGATCGTTGCCGCGGGCATCGCCACCGCGGCCCTCTCCGTTTCACTGACCGCCTGCGGCGAGTCCTCCACCGAGGCCGGCGGCAAGGACAAGGGTGTCGGGCTCGCCTTCGACGTCGGCGGCCGGGACGACCACTCGTTCAACGAGGCGGCGGCTCGTGGCGTGGACAAGGCCGAGAAGGACCTCGGCGTGAAGTCCAAGATGATGACCGCCAAGAACGGCGAGACCGAGGCGGACCGCGAGCAGCGCCTGTCGTCGCTGGCCGAGGCGGGCTTCAACCCGGTCATCGGCGTCGGCTTCAACTACGGCAAGTCCGTCAACAAGGTCGCCAAGCAGTTCCCGAAGACCACCTTCGGCGTCGTCGACTCCCCCGCCGAGGCCAAGAACGTCTACGGCATGGTCTTCGCCGAGAACGAGGCGTCCTACCTCGCCGGCGTCGCCGCCGCGCTGAAGAGCAAGACCCACAAGGTCGGCTTCATCGGCGGTGTGAACAACGCGCTGATCCAGAAGTTCCAGGCCGGCTTCGAGCAGGGCGTCAAGGACACCGACCCCAAGGCGAAGGTCACCTCCGAGTACCTCTACGCCAACGACGACAAGGGCTTCAACGACCCGGCCGCCGCGAAGGGCAAGGCCAAGGGCATGCTCGACGGCGGCATCGACGTGATCTACACCGCGGCCGGCCAGTCCGGCAACGGCTCGATCGAGACGGTCGCCGGCAAGAAGGGCGCCTGGGCGATCGGCGTCGACTCCGACCAGTACCTCCAGCCGGGCCTGGCCAAGTACAAGAACTCGATCCTCACGTCGGTGATGAAGAACGTCGACGTGGCGGTGTACGACCTGGTCAAGAGCGTGCACGACAAGAAGCCGCTGACCGGCAACAAGGCGTACACGCTGAAGGACAACGGCGTGCGGCTGTCCACCTCGGGCGGCTTCATCGACGACATCCAGGCCAAGATCGACGCGGCGAAGAAGAAGATCGCGTCGGGCGAGGTCAAGGTCAGCGACACGCCCACCAAGTAGTTCTTCGGCGGGTCGGGCGCGGCGGCCAGTACGCCGCGGCGCCCGACCCGTTCGCCGGACCGCTCCTGCGGCCAGGCGATCTTCCGGCGTCAATGCTACGCGCGTAGCGCGGAGTTGGCGCGATATCGTCACCTCTCCGCTCCTCCTTACCACTCCCTGCTCCCGAGGAGAGTGCGCCATCAAAGCGTCCAGCAGTCCCCAGGCAGACAGCGCCCCCGCCGCGGCACCGGCGGTGGAACTCCGCGGGATCACCAAGCGGTTCCCGGGTGTCGTCGCCAACCACGACATCGACATCACCATCCACCGCGGCACCGTGCACGCGCTGGTCGGCGAGAACGGCGCGGGCAAGTCCACGCTGATGAAGATCCTCTACGGCATGCAGAAGCCGGACGAGGGCACGATCGGCATCGACGGCGAACAGGTCAGCTTCCACAGCCCGGCCGACGCCATCGCCCGCGGCATCGGCATGGTGCACCAGCACTTCATGCTCGCCGACAACCTCACCGTCCTGGAGAACGTCGTTCTCGGCGGCGAGAAGCTGCACGGCATCGGCGGCCGGGCCCGCACCGAGATCCTCAAGATCTCCGACCGCTACGGCCTCGGCGTCCGCCCCGACGTCCTCGTCGAGGACCTCGGCGTCGCCGACCGCCAGCGCGTGGAGATCCTCAAGGTCCTCTACCGCGGCGCCCGCACCCTGATCCTCGACGAGCCGACCGCCGTGCTGGTCCCGCAGGAGGTCGACGCGCTCTTCGACAACCTGCGCGAGCTCAAGGCCGAGGGCCTGACCGTCATCTTCATCTCCCACAAGCTGGGCGAGGTGCTCTCGGTCGCCGACGACATCACCGTCATCCGGCGCGGCACCACCGTCGCCTCCGTCGTCCCCGGCGAGACCACGCCCAAGCAGCTCGCCGAGCTGATGGTCGGCAGCGAACTGCCCTCGCCGCAGACCCGCGAGTCCACCGTCACGGACGTGGAGATGCTCAAGGTCGAGGGGCTGCGGCTGGCCACCGCCGACGCGGAGGGCGTCGAGCGCACCGTCCTGAACGATGTCTCGCTGACCATCCGCAAGGGCGAGGTCCTGGGCATCGCGGGCGTGGAGGGCAACGGCCAGGCCGAACTGGTCGAGGCCATCATGGGCATGCGCGACCCCGACAGCGGCACCATCACGCTGGACGGCATCGACATCAGCCATCTGCCCACCCGCACCCGGCGCGAGGACGGCATCGGCTACATCCCCGAGGACCGCCACCGGCACGGCCTGCTGCTGGAGGCGCCCCTGTGGGAGAACCGCATCCTGGGCCATGTCACCGAGAAGCCCAACGCCAAGGGCCGGTGGCTGGACCTCAAGGCCGCCCGCGCCGACACCGAGCGGATCGTCGCCGAGTACGACGTCCGCACCCCCGGCATCGAGGTCACCGCGGCCTCGCTCTCCGGCGGCAACCAGCAGAAGCTGATCTTCGGCCGCGAGATGAGCCACCACCCCAAGCTGCTGATCGCCGCGCACCCCACCCGGGGCGTGGACGTCGGCGCCCAGGCGCAGATCTGGGACCAGATCCGCACCGCCCGCCGCGAGGGCCTCGCCGTCCTGCTGATCTCGGCCGACCTGGACGAGCTGATCGGCCTGTCCGACTGCCTGCGGGTGATGTACCGCGGCCGGCTCGTCGCCGACGCGGACCCCGCCACCATCACCCCGGAGGAGCTGGGCTCGGCCATGACCGGCGCCGCCAGCGGCCATCTGACCCATTCCGACAGCGACACCACCGCCGACTCGGAGCCGCGCTCGTCCCAGGAGGGAGAGTCCGAGTGAAGAAGCTCGACAAGACCAAGCTGATCCTGGGCATCGCCGCGCCCGTCCTGGCGATCGTCGCGGCGCTGGCCATCACCTCGGTGATCATCCTGGCCACCGGCAAGGACCCGATCCACGCCTACACGGTGATGGCCGACTTCGGCTCCAAGAGCGACAGCCAGGTCTGGATCATCAACAAGGCGGTCCCGTACTACCTGTCCGCGCTGGCCGTCGCCATCGGCTTCCGGATGAACCTGTTCAACATCGGAGTCGACGGCCAGTACCGCATCGCGGCGTTCTTCGCCGCGGTGGTCGGCGGCGCGCTGACCCTCCCCGGCTTCCTGCAGATCCCGCTGATCATCATCGTCGCGATGCTGGTCGGCTCGCTCTGGGCCGGTATCGCGGGCCTGCTGAAGACCACCCGCGGCGTCAGCGAGGTGATCACCACGATCATGCTGAACGCCATCGCGGCCGCGGTCATCGGCTACTTCCTCCAGGACGGCCGGCTCGCCGTCAAGGACGGCAACCTCTTCCACACGCCGAACCTCCCGGCCTCCAGCCACTTCTTCACCATCCCCACCACGCCGGCTCCGCTCGACGGCTTCCTCGTCGTCGCCGTCATCGTCGGCTTCGCCTACTGGTTCGTGCTCGGCCGCACCCGCTTCGGCTTCGACCTGCGCACCGTGGGCCAGTCGGAGTCCGCGGCCGAGGCCGGCGGCGTCAACGTCAAGCGCATGATCGTCACCTCCATGCTGCTGTCCGGCGCCGCGGCCGGCCTGATCGGCATGCCGACACTGCTCGGCGTCTCGTACAACTACGGCACCGACTTCCCCATCGGCATCGGCTTCACCGGCATCGCCATCGCGCTGCTGGGACGCAACCACCCGATCGGCATGGCCGCCGGCGCACTGCTGTGGGGCTTCCTCGAACGCACCGGCACCCAGCTCGAATTCGAGGACTACGAGCAGGAGATCGTCGGCGTGATGCAGGGCGTCATCGTGCTCTGCGTCGTCATCGCCTACGAACTCGTGCGCCGCTACGGCCTCAGACTCCAGCAGCGGCAGGTCGGCGAGCAGCTCGCCGCCCAGGCCCGCAAGACCGAGAAGGCGGAGGTGTCCTCATGAGCGAACGCAGTGAGCGCATCATCGAGGGGTGCGCGCCGTGCGCCTGCGCGGCCGAGCGAAGCGAGGTCTCGGCATGAGCACGAACCTCACGGCTCCGGTCGACCAGAGCCCCCACCACCACAAGCCCAAGACCGCCCGGGCCAGGCTCAGCTACCCCAAGGTCCTGCTGATCATCTCGGGCAGCCTGATCCTGCTGTCCCTGCTGCGGATCGTCACCGGCGCCACCAACCTGACCGAGTCCGGCCAGTACATCGCCGCGCTCAACGCCGCCGTGCCGATCGGCCTGGCCGGCCTCGGCGGCCTGTGGGCCGAGCGCTCCGGCGTCATCAACATCGGCCTCGAAGGCATGATGATGCTCGGCGCCTTCTCCGCGGGCGCGGTCGGCTGGCAGCACGGCCCCTGGGCCGCCGCGGCGGCCGGCGTCGTCGGCGGTGCGCTCGGCGGACTGCTGCACGCCGTCGCCACCGTCACCTTCGGCGTCGACCACATCATCTCCGGCGTCGCCATCAACATCATGGCGCTCGGCCTGACCCAGTTCCTGGCCAAGCTGTGGTTCGGCGCGGACGGCAGCGCGGCCGCCGCGGCCGGCGGCAACGACAAGCAGTCGCCGCCGATGCCCGACATGCCGACGTTCACCGTCCCCGGCCTGTCCGACTGGCTGCACTCCATCGAGCAGCACCACTGGTTCCTGGTCTCCGACACCGCCGGCATCGCCGGCTCCCTCGTCACCAACGTCTCCTGGCTGACCGTGGTGACCGCCGTCCTGTTCGTGCTCACCTTCTACGTCCTGTGGCGCTCCGCCTTCGGCCTGCGGCTGCGCTCCTGCGGCGAGGGCCCGATCGCGGCCGAGTCCCTGGGCGTCAACGTCTACCGCTACAAGTACGCGGCGGTACTCGTCTCCGGCGCACTGGCCGGCCTCGGCGGCGCGTTCCTGGCGATCTACGTCCACATCTACCAGGACGGCCAGACCGGCGGCCGCGGCTACATCGGCCTCGCCACCATGATCTTCGGCAACTGGCGGCCGGGCGGTGTCGCCATGGGCGCCGGCCTGTTCGGCTTCATGGACGCGCTCCAGCTGCGCGGCGGCGGCCCCACCGTCCACGCCCTGCTGCTCCTGCTCGCCGTGCTGCTGGTCGGCCTGGCGCTGTGGAAGCTGCGCGCCGGACAGCGCACCCAGGCCGTGCTCAGCCTGGTCGCGGCCGCGCTGCTCGCCCTGTGGTACGCCACCACCGACACGGTCCCGCTGGAGATCGTCGGCGTCGCCCCGTACATCGCTACGCTGCTGGTGCTCTCGCTGGCCGCACAGCGGCTGCGGCCACCGAAGGCGATCGGCAAGATCTACCGAAGAGGCCAGGGCAAGTGAACGAAGCTCCCGACTGGGAGTCACTGCGCGCGCAGGCCCGGGACGCGATGTCCCGGGCCTACGCCCCGTACTCCGGCTACCCCGTCGGCGCCGCCGCCCTCGTCGACGACGGCCGCACCGTCACCGGCTGCAACGTCGAGAACGCCTCCTACGGCCTGGCCCTGTGCGCCGAATGCGGCCTGATCTCCGCCCTCTTCGCCGGCGGCGGCGGCCGCCTCACGGCCTTCACCTGCGTCGACGGCACGGGCGAGCTGCTGGTCCCCTGCGGCCGCTGCCGCCAACTCCTCTACGAACACGGCGGCCCGGACCTGCTGGTGGACACCCTCACCGGCATCCGCCCCCTGTCGGACCTGCTACCGGACGCTTTCGGACCGGGGCACCTGACGGGATGACGGGTGCGGGGCCGATCCCCGCGCCCGCCTCTGGCCACCCCTGCATCTATGCGTGTAGAACGGACCCACCCGTTCGAAAGGAACCGTCCATGGACGCCATCTCCGTCATCCGCACCAAGCGCGACCGCGGCGAGCTGACCCCCGAGCAGATCGACTGGGTCATCGACGCCTACACCCGCGGCGAGGTCGCCCATGAACAGATGTCGTCCCTGGCGATGGCCGTCTTCCTCAACGGCATGAACCGCAAGGAGATCGCCCGCTGGACCGCCGCCATGATCGCCTCCGGTGAGCGCATGGACTTCTCCGGCCTGTCCCGCCCCACCGCCGACAAGCACTCCACCGGCGGCGTCGGCGACAAGATCACCCTGCCGCTCGCCCCGCTCGTCGCCGCCTGCGGCGCCGCCGTGCCCCAGCTCTCCGGCCGCGGCCTCGGCCACACCGGCGGCACCCTCGACAAGCTGGAGTCCATCCCCGGCTGGCGCGCCCAGCTGAGCAACGACGAGATGCTCGACATCCTCCGCGAGGCCGGCTCGGTCATCTGCGCCGCCGGCGACGGCCTCGCCCCCGCCGACAAGAAGCTCTACGCGCTCCGCGACGTCACCGGCACCGTCGAGTCCATCCCCCTCATCGCCTCCTCGATCATGTCCAAGAAGATCGCCGAGGGCACCGGCTCCCTGGTCCTGGACGTCAAGGTCGGCTCCGGCGCCTTCATGAAGAACCTCGACGACGCCCGCGAACTCGCCGCCACCATGGTCGAGCTGGGCACCGACCACGGCGTACGGACGGTCGCGCTGCTCACCGACATGGCCACGCCGCTGGGCCGCACCGTCGGCAACGCCCTCGAAGTCCGCGAATCCGTCGAGGTGCTGGCCGGCGGCGGCCCCGAGGACGTCGTCGAACTGACCCTCGCGCTCGCCCGCGAAATGCTCGACGCGGCCGGCCTCCCGGACGCCGACCCGGCCAAGGCCCTGGCCGACGGCTCCGCCATGGACCACTGGCGCCGCATGATCGCCGCCCAGGGCGGCAACCCCGACGCCCCCCTCCCCGTGGCCCGCGAACAGCACACCGTCACCGCCACCGCCACCGGCACCCTCACCACCCTCGACGCCTACGCGGTCGGCCTCGCCGCCTGGCGCCTGGGCGCCGGCCGCGCCCGCAAGGAGGACCCGGTGCAGGCCGGCGCCGGCATCGAACTGCACGCCCGGCCCGGCGACCGCGTCACCGCCGGCCAGCCCCTGCTGACCTTGCACACCGACACCCCCGAGAAGATCCCCTACGCCCTGGACGCCCTCACCGGTGGCACCGTCATCGCCCCGGCCGACACCGCCTTCACGGCGGGCCCGGTGGTGCTGGAACGCATCGGCTGACCGCCCTCGACTCCCCGGTGCCCACCGCCCGTTGACGCGGGTGGCGGGCACCGGCGCATTCCGGCCGGTCTCCGGAATCCGTCGCGGCCATCTGCCCCAGGACGACCCCACGCCCCCACGACCCCGGCTGATCGCACCGGACACACGAAGGGCCCGCCCCACCAGGACAGGTGGCGGGGCGGGCCCTCCGGCTCGTGCGGCGGTCGCTACGCGGCCTTCTCCAGGTGGAGCAGCCGGCGCTCGACGACCGCCTTGCGCGTGGCGTACAGCGTGATCGAGGCGGCGCCCAGCATCGCGGCCAGCCCCAGGACGACCGTGCCCTCCCAGCCGACCGCGTGGAAGGCGGCGGCACCGAGCGCGCCGCCCAGGCTGCTGCCGACGTAGTACGCGCACTGGTAGAGCGCCGACGCCTGGGCGCGGGCCGTCTTGGCCGTACGGCTCACCGCGGACGAGGCCACCGCGTGGCCCGCGAAGAAACCGGCGGTGATCAGGACCAGGCCCGCCAGCACCGCGCCCACCGAGTCGGCCAGCGTCAGCAGCAGACCCGTCGACGTGGTGCCGACCGCCAGGTAGAGCGCACCGCGCCGGCCCACCCGGGCGACCAGCTGGCCGGCCGCCGCCGAGGAGACCGTACCGACCAGGTACACCACGAAGATCGAACCGACGATGCCCTGCGGGAGGTTGAACGGCTCGGACACCAGGCGGTAGCCGATGACCGTGTACACCGCGCCGAAGACCGTCATGAACAGCCCGCCGATGCCGTAGAGCCGGCGCAGCAGCGGATCGGAGAGGTGGCCGCCCAGCGTACGGGCCAGCGCCCGCGGGCCCACCGCACGGGACGTGAAGTGCCGGGCCCTGGGCACCAGCAGCCGGAACGCCACCGCGCACAGCACCGCCATCACGCCCACCGCGCCGAGCGCGGCCCGCCAGCCCCATGCCTGGGCGACCCAGCCGGTCACGATCCGGCCGGACATCCCGCCGATGCTGTTGCCCGCCACGAACAGGCCGATGGCCCCCACCAGCGCCTTGGCGCGTACCTCCTCCGCCAGGAACGCCATCGCCGAGGCCGGCAGCCCGGCCAGCGCGACACCCTGGACGGCGCGCAGCGCGATCAGCACGCCGATCGACGGCGCGAACGGCACCAGCAGCGCGATCAGCGTCGCCACCGAAAGGGACACGGTCATCAGCGCGCGCCGCCCGAACCGTTCGGAGACGGCGCTCAGCGGGATCACCCCGAGCGCCAGACCGAAGGTGGCCGCGGACACCGTCCAGCTGGCCTGGTCCGGGCTCACCCCGAGGTCGCTGGAGATCGCGGGCAGCAGCGCCTGCGTGGAGTACAGGAGGGCGAAGGTGGCCACTCCGGCGGCGAAGAGGGCGAAGCTCATCCGGCGGTAGCCGGGGCCGCCCGGCCGCAACTTGCCCGACTCGGGGTCGGACGCGGCGGCGGAAGAAGAGGAGTCTGTGGACGACTGGGGAGAGGCGGCCGCACGGTCGGTGACGGACGCCCCGGTATCAGCGGGAGGCATGCTTCGAAGGTATGCCCGGCCGGTTCATGCGTCCAATGCATGGAAACTGCATAATCGATTCTGTGATGCATGAACGCAGGTCGCAGGGGTCGCTGTTGCAAGGTCGCAACAGAAAAGAAGTGCTGGGAGCCAAGCGCCCCGGCGCGTACACCGGCGCGGAGGCGGGAGAGGCCGCGGGGGAGGCCGCCGAACTGGGCGGCGACTCCTGGGCGACGCTCCTCGCCCCGCGGCTCGCCCAGTTCACCGCCGTCGCCCGGCACGAGCACGTCACCCGCGCCGCCCAGGAACTCGGCATGCCCCAGCCGACGCTCAGCCGCGCCATCGTCCGCCTGGAGGACGACCTCGGCGTCGCCCTCTTCGCCCGGCACGGCCGCACCCTCTCCCTCACCCCCGCCGGCCGGGCCTTCCTCGCCTCCACCGAACGGGCGTTGACGGATCTGGAGCGCGCGACGGAGTCCGTACGCGCCGATGTCGACCCCGCGGCCGGCAAGGTCGCCTTCGGCTTCCTGCACACCCTCGGGCCGGAGACCGTCCCCGGCCTGATCCGCAGCTTCCGCGCCGACCACCCGCGGGTGCGCTTCCAACTCGTCCAGAACTACGGCGAGGCGATGATCGAGCGGCTGCGCGCCGGCGACCTCGACCTGTGCCTGACCTCCCCGGTCCCGGACTACCCGGACCTGGTCGCCCGCCGCCTCGACGAGCAGAAGCTGCGTCTGGTCGTACCGGACGAGCACCCGCTCGCCGCACGCAAGCGCATCCGGCTCGCGGAGGCCGCCGGCGAACTGTTCGTCACCCTCGAACCGGGCTACGGACTCCGCCGCATCACCGACGCCCTGTGCGCGGAGGCGGGCTTCACCCCCCGCGTCGCCTTCGAGGGCGAGGAGGCCGAGACCCTGCGCGGCCTGGTGGCGGCCGGCCTGGGCGTGGCCCTCCTCCCACCCCCCGCCGTTCCCCGCCCCGGCGTCGCCGAACTCACCGTGACGGCCCCCCGCGCGGTCCGCGAGATCGGGGTGGCCTGGCTGGACGGCCACCCCGACACCCCACCGGTGGCCGAATTCAAGAAATTCCTCCTCAGCCGCCGGGGGAAGCTCCTTCCCCGCTGACCGGAGAAGGCCCCTACCGGGGAGCAGAGGCACCCATTGACGCTGACACCGACAGTAACCCACCGTCGGAACTAATCACTCTCCGTAATCGTTGCCGTAATATGAAGGAGGCGCCACGAGGCGGGGCGCGAGAGCAGAGGGGGCATGCCCATCGACCACCCTCAACGCCTCAGCGACGCCCCGAAGCCCGAGGCGAGGGGCATCCGTAGGCCCAGGGGAGGGGGTGCGGCCAGCGCGTCCACCACTGGGCGGGCGTAGTCGCGGGTGAAGAGCGAGCCGAGCAGGAAGTCGGCGGCCAGGGCGTGGACTTCGGCGCGGTGCTGGTGCAGTGAGTGGCCGTCGGAGTGGACCTCGAAGCGGCAGGTGTCGCGGTTGACCTTCTTGGCGCGCTCGGCGTAGCGGTAGGACAGGTCGGGGTCGTGGCGCTCGTCGTTGGTGCCGTGGACGAGGAGGACCTGACGGCCGATGAGCTGCTTCACCGGATCGGGCTGATCGTCGTGCCGGAGGGGGTCGGGCAGCCAAGGCGCGATCCCCAGTACGGAGTTGACGGCGGGGTGTCCGGCGGCGTGCAGGGCGGCGCGGGCGCCCATGCCCGTGCCGACGAGGCAGACGGGGACGTCGCCGTAGCGGCGGACCACCTCGTCCAGGGCCCAGGTGGCGTCGCGCGCGGGGTGGGCCTCGGCGCCGTTCCAGCCGCGGTAGCGGTAGTGCACGACGTGGGTGGTCAGGCCCTCGGTGCGGCCCGCCTTCGCCAGTCGGGCGGCGAGTGGGCGTACGGCGAGTGCGGATACCGGTGACGGGCGGCGCACTCCGGTCGGTCCGCCACCGGGCAGTAAGAGGGCGACCCCGCTCACCGCCTTCGCGGTTGCGCCCACCCCCAGCGGTTTTCCCAGCCGGGCCTCGCGCGTCGGCAGTGCTTGCTGAGCCATGACGAGAACGATGGCAGAAGGAGGCGTGCGCGCCACCCTGTGTACGGGTCACTGTTACGTATCGTTCGGTGAGATCTACGCGCGTAGGGGCTAGAGTGCCGAAATGACGAGCGAGACCACCACCCTGCCGACCCCCGAACAGATCCGCCGCGCCCCCAAGGTGCTGCTCCACGACCACCTCGACGGCGGCCTGCGCCCCGCCACGGTCGTCGAGCTGGCCCGTGCGAACGGCTACGAAGGACTGCCCGAGACCGATCCGGAGAAGCTCGGGATCTGGTTCCGCGAGGCGGCCGACTCCGGTTCGCTGGAGCGCTACCTGGAGACCTTCGCGCACACCTGCGCCGTCATGCAGACCCGCGACGCGCTGGCCCGGGTGGCCGCCGAGTGCGCCGAGGACCTGGCCGCCGACGGCGTGGTCTACGCCGAGATCCGGTACGCGCCCGAGCAGCACCTGGAGCAGGGGCTCAGCCTCGAAGAGGTCGTCGAGGCGGTCAACGAGGGCTTCCGCGAGGGCGAGCGGCGGGCCCGCGAGAACGGCCACCGCATCCGTGTCGGCGCCCTGCTGACCGCCATGCGGCACGCCGCCCGTGCCCTGGAGATCGCCGAACTCGCCAACCGCTACCGCGACAGCGGCGTCGTCGGCTTCGACATCGCTGGCGCCGAGGCCGGCTACCCTCCCACCCGCCACCTCGACGCGTTCGAGTACCTCAAGCGCGAGAACAACCACTTCACCATCCACGCCGGTGAGGCCTTCGGTCTGCCGTCGATCTGGCAGGCGCTGCAGTGGTGCGGCGCCGACCGGCTCGGCCACGGCGTCCGGATCATCGACGACATCGAGGTCGCCGACGACGGCTCGGTCAAGCTCGGCCGGCTCGCCTCGTATGTGCGGGACAAGCGCATCCCGCTGGAGATGTGCCCCACCTCCAACCTCCAGACCGGCGCGGCCCCCTCCTACGCGGAGCACCCCATCGGCCTGCTGCGCCGTCTGCAGTTCCGGCTCACGGTCAACACCGACAACCGGCTGATGAGCGGCACGAACATGTCGCGGGAATTCGAGCACCTGGTCAAGACATTCCGATACACGCTCGACGACATGCAGTGGTTTACTGTCAATGCGATGAAATCAGCGTTCATTCCTTTCGACGAACGTCTCGCCATGATCAATGACGTCATCAAGCCCGGTTATGCGGAACTGCGGGCCGAATGGCTCTTCCGTCCGGCGTCCACGACCCCGCCCGTGACCAGCGGTTCTGGTTCCGAGTAACGGGAGAACGCGAGCCTATAGCGTAACGGCCGGTGGCCTGTCCACCGGCCGTTTTTTCTTTCCTCGTGGCTGTTTGCGGCGCCGGTTGCAGCCTCACTAGGTTGATTTGCCGGTCAAGCTCCCGTCAATTGAGGACGTAATTCGATGAAGCAGGGAACCATCAAGACTCTCGGTGCCGCCGCTCTGGGCGCCGCCATCGCCGTCACCGCGGCGGGCGCAGCCAGCGCCGCGCAGGTGAGCGCGCCGGACGCCAAGGGCGTGCTCAAGAACCTGCCGGTGAAGGACACCGGCAAGGTCCTCAAGGGCACCAAGACGCCGGTCGGCAACGTCAGGACGCCGCTGAACTCCCAGGGCAACCTGCTGGGCGGCCTGCCGACCAGCGCCGTCTCCAAGGCCCTGGGCAGCTGATCCCGCTCCCCGCTCCGTCCTCCAGGGACGCGTGACGTGCCGTGCCCTGGCCGTATGCTCTTGCAGCTGCGGCCGGGGCGCCGTCATGTCCGGGCCGGGCACTGCCGCGGCGGGTCACCAGCCGGCGGCACCCGCGGCGCCGGCGGCCTTCGCCTTCTCCTCCGAGGGCAGGAGTATCCACAGCGCCAGGTAGACCAGGAACTGCGGGCCGGGCAGCAGGCACGACACCAGGAAGATCACGCGCATCGTCGTCGGGGTCGTACCGAAGCGACGGGCCAGGCCCGCGCACACTCCGGCGATCATTCGGTTGTTGCTCGGGCGGACCAGTTGCGCGGCCATGAGGGGCGACTCCTTTTCGACTTCGTGGGGCGTTTGCCCCGATGTCTCAAAGGTAGGTCCGGCCGCCCGACAGCGCGTCAGCCTGCGGAGCCAGTCCGACCCTGGGGATCCTCGGGGTCGCACCCCCGGGTTCCTCGTACCGTCGGCGGAGCCGGGACCGGGCCCCAGGGACGACCAGCAGGTGCACCAGCGCCACTCCGAGGGTGTTCAGCAGCACCGCGTCGACATCGGGGACCCGTCCGGGTACCCCTGACTGCAGCAGCTCGATGGCCAGCGCGATCATCGCGCCGGCGAAGACCGTGCGGGTCAGCGACACCAGCGGCGAGACGTGCAGCCGCCCGGCCGAGAGCGGGAGCAGCACGCCCAGCGGCGCCAGCAGCAGCACCGGGCCGCCCAGGTGCCCCAGAGCCTCCCACGTCACGCCGTGCGCCAGCTCGGCCCTGATCGTGGCCAGCGGCCGGAGGTTCGCGGCGGGCACCCATGGCACCGAACGAGGACGCAGCGTGAGCCAGCCGACGGTCAGCAGATGCGCCACGAGGAGGAGAAGTCCTGTGACGCGCATACGGGGGACGGCGGTGGTGCCGGAGCCATGACGCTGCACAAAGGCCAGGACGCCGGTAGTGGGGCCCGCGGTTCCGCCCCATTGCACCCGTCTTGGCCGTGCCCGCCGTGCCCGCCGTGGCCCGCCCCCGGCCGCCCGGTTCTCTCTAGTCCTGCTGCGACAGCGGGTCGCCCCACCCGGCGTGTTCCGCTATGTCCGGGTGGGCCAGCACATCGGCGGAGCAGTCGTAGCGGTGTGCCGTGTCGTCGCCCGGTCCGCCGAGGACGGCCGCGTGCGTACGCCCCAGCGCCGGGCTCGTGCCGTAGGTGCACACCAGCTGCGCCAGCGCGAAGGACGGCAGGTCGTCCGGCCGGATGCTCAGCCGCAGCGCCTCCGCCGGGTCGCCGCGGCGCGGCCCGTCGACCTTCAGCCCCTGGGGCAGCGCGCTGCTGAACCCGGCCGTCTCCTCGTCCGCGGACGGTGGGCGCTGCAGCTCGGCCAGGAGCGTACGGGCGGCCCGCAGCCGCGGATCGGCGGCCGTGGTGTCCTTGGCCGGCGGCGCCGTCCGCTCGACCTGCACCAGCGCCGAGCCGCACACCAGATAGACGGCGGTCTGCGCGCCGCCGGGCGTGCCCGGCGACGCTTCGTCCGACGCCTTGCAGCTCACCCGCGAGGGCGCGCCGCCGGCGTCGACGGGCACGGACGTGCCCCGGATCCCGCAGCCCGCGGCGGCCAGCGCGAGCGCCGCCGCACCGGCGGCGCGCCGCCACCTCTGTCCGGTCGGTGTCATCGCTCGTCCTCCGTGCCCCGGGTGACCGCGTTGTCGCCGCCGGCCAGCCGGGAGGCGTCCATGGGCAGCCGCAGGGTGAAGACCGCGCCGCCTTCGGGGAGGTTGGCCGCGGTGATCTCGCCTCCGTGGATGTGCGCGTTCTCCAACGCGATCGACAGGCCCAGACCGCTGCCCTCGGACCGCGGGCGGGACGCGCTCGCCTTGTAGAAGCGGTCGAAGACGTGCGGGAGGACCTCTTCGGGGATGCCGGGCCCGTGGTCGCGCACGCGGATGACCAGCTCGCCGCCGCCGGCCCGGCCGGTGTCCTCGGCCCGCTCGGCGGGCCCTTCGTCGGCGCTCTCGGGCGCCTCCGTCGCGCCGGCCGCGGCCGCACCGCCCCGGTCGTCGCCGGCCGCGTCCCGCGGGTGCTGCTCGCCGCCGTCCCCGTGCTCCGTGCGGACCGACACCCGCACCGGCGACCCGCCGTGCTTGAGTGCGTTGCCGATGAGGTTCGCCAGGATGACGTCGAGGCGCCGCGGGTCCAGCCGGGCCACGATGCCGCGGTCCGCGTCCAGGTCCACCGCGTCCAGCCAGGCCCGCGCGTCGATGCAGGCGGTGACCTGGTCGGCGACGTCGACGTCGTCGAGCACCAGCCGGGCCGTCCCCGCGTCGAAGCGGGTGACCTCCATCAGGTTCTCCACCAGGTCGTTGAGCCGGCGGGTCTCGCTGACCACCAGCTGGACGGCGGGCGCGATCATCGGGTCGAGGGAGTCGGCCTCCTCCTCCAGCACCTCGGAGACCGCGGTGATCGCCGTCAGGGGCGTGCGCAGTTCGTGCGACATGTCGGCGACGAAGCGGCGGGAGGCGGCCTCGCGGGCGCTCAGCTCCTCGACCCGCTGCTGCAGCCGCTCCGCCGTGCGGTTGAACGTACGCGACAGATCGGCGAGTTCGTCCGTGCCGGTCACCCGCAGTCGGGTCTCCAGCCGCCCCTCGCCCAGCTGCCGCGCCGCGTGTCCCAGCCGCTGTACGGGCCGCAGCACGGTCGTCGCGGCGGCCTGGGCCAGCAGCGCGGAGCCGACCAGCGCCAGCGCGGTGGCGATGCCGAGGGACCAGGCCAGCGAGTTGAGGTCCTGCCGCTCGGCGGCCAGCGACTTCATCATGTAGCCGGTCGGTCCGCCGCCGATCACCTTGGCGCCGGCGACGAGGTAGGGGGTGTCCCCGACCTGCTTGCGCTGCCAGTACAGATGGTGGGCGGAGGGGTTGGACTCGTCGACCGGGCGCACTTCGTTGACCGCGCCGCGCAGCGCGTCGGGCACGCTGTGCAGGGTCAGCAGGTCCTTGTCCGTGGTCGCCGCGCAGTCCTTGCCCTCGCGGTCCACGCCGATCAGCAGCACCGCGTAGTTCTGCGGTCCGCCGGCTATCTGGCGCGCAGCGTCCTGGAGTTCGGTGCACCGGGGGCGCAGCGGCAGCGACCGTGTGCTGTCCTCCAGTGACTTGCGGAAGTCCTTGAGGACGGCGTTCTGGGTGCGGTCCAAGACGGTGTTGCGGTTGAGCCAGTACGCGATGCCGGACGCGGAGACCGCGGCGGTCAGCGCGACCAGCCCGAAGACCACGACCAGCCGCAGCCGCAGGCTCGTCCAGCGCAGCAGTCCCGACGCCCGGCCGAGCAGCCGGGGCACCCGCCGTCCGGACGGGGCCGGGCCGTCCGCGTTCTCGTGCGCCGTCCCACTGCTGTGGGAACGTTCCGTCACTGCGGGGAGTCCAGTCGGTAGCCGACGCCGCGGACGGTGCGGATCAGCGTCGGCGAGGACGGTACGTCCTCCACCTTGGCGCGCAGCCGCTGCACACAGGCGTCCACCAGGCGCGAGTCGCCCAGGTAGTCGTGCTCCCACACCAGCCGCAGCAGCTGCTGCCGGGACAGCGCCTGGCCGGGCCGGCGGCTCAGCTCCAGCAGCAACCGCAGCTCGGTCGGCGTCAGTTGCAGATCCTCGCCGTTCTTGGTGACGGTCATCGCCGACCGGTCGATGACCAGCGAGCCGAACGTCGCCGAGTCGCTGGACTCGCGTTCGCCGCGGCGCAGTACGGCCCGGATGCGGGCGTCCAGCACCCGTCCCTGGACCGGTTTGACGACATAGTCGTCGGCGCCGGACTCCAGGCCCACCACGACGTCGATGTCGTCGTTGCGCGCGGTGAGCAGGATGATGGGCAGCTGGTCCGTACGCCTGATCCGCCGGCACACCTCGAAGCCGTCGATGCCCGGCAGCATCACATCCAGCACGATCAGGTCCGGGCGCTGCTCGCGCAGCAGCTTCAGGCCGTCCTCGCCCGTCGCCGCGGTCACCACACGGTGACCCTGGCGGGACAGTGAGAGTTCGAGGGCCGTGCGGATGGCGTCGTCGTCCTCGATCAGCAACAGGAAGGGCACGGCAGCCATTCTGTCCCATGGGACGCCTGGACATCGACCTGCCGCGGGTGCGTCGTGGCCGTCTCGGGTGAGTCGTGCCGCCACGGGTGCGTCGTGGTGGGCCGGGGCGGAGCCGTGGGGGTTGCGGTCGGGCCGCCGGGGCGCTGTGACAGGTCTGTGACAGTCGGCGGACAACGCGATGAAACTGGGTTGGCAGTCTTTTGGGCACCGGGAGAGATCAACACCCGGGGAGACACCGATTGAGCTGGCTCTACGACGGGGGGCGCGAGATGAACACACTGCACGGCACGGCTTCCAGCGCAGTTATCACGCGACTTCACGATGTCGTACGGACCACGGAGAAGTCCGGTGTCGTGAGCGGGCGGGGGTGCGCTCGCGGCACCGGGCGTCAGCGGCTGCCTTTCATGGTGGCCATCGACGCCACGAAGGTGGCCGTCGACGGGGGAAGCACGGGCCACGGGGGAGACGCGGCCCACGGGGGAGCGGAGTACGGGGAGGCCACGGGGGAACGGCGTTCCGCGTCGGAGGCGGCCGAGGCCGAAGCGGCCTTCACCGCCTACGTCCAGGAGCGCCGCGCCTCCCTGTACGCCACCGCCTACCACCTGACCGGCGACCGCTACGAGGCCGAGGACCTGCTGCAGAGCGCGCTGTTCTCGACGTTCCGGGCCTGGGACCGGATCAGCGACAAGGCGGCGCTCGGCGGCTATCTGCGGCGCACGATGACGAATCTGCACATCAGTGCCTGGCGCCGCCGCAAGCTCAACGAGTACCCGACCGAGGAGCTGCCGGAGACGGCGGGCGACGTGGACGCGATGCGCGGCACCGAGCTGCGTGCGGTGCTGTGGCAGGCGCTGGCGCGGCTGCCCGAGCCGCAGCGCACCATGCTGGTGCTGCGGTACTACGAGGGCCGTACGGACCCGGAGATCGCGGACATCCTGAACATCAGTGTCGGCACGGTGAAGTCGAGCATCTGGCGCGCCCTGCGCCGGCTGCGCGAGGACGAGGTCCTCAGCTTCGGCCGTGACGAGGAGGAGTCCTTCGGCGAGCTGGTGGCCTGAAGGGCCGGGGGAGCCCGAGGGGGAACGGGAAACGCCCGAGGGGATAAGGGGATACGGGGGAACCGGCTCCGGCGGAGCGATCCGCAAGGGCCGGGCGTATCGGGGGATACGGGGGAGCACGGGGGGAAGGAAGCGGGTTCGGGCGGCCGGGGGGTCTGCCCGAGCCCGCTTCCGCGTGTGCCGCGACTGCCTACGGGTGCCCCGGCCGCCGGGTCAGGAGCCCACGGCCGCGCCCGCCGGGTCCACCGCGCCGGCCGCCCATATGCGGTCCAGGGCCTCCGGCTTGGCGCAGGGGTGGGCGCCCAGGGCCGTCTGGCGGGCGACGATGGAGCGTTCGCCGCGCATCAGGCGCAGGCCGCGGCGGACCAGGTACGGGGCGGACTTGCGGCCCTCGCGCAGATCGCGGACCAGTCGGCGGCGGAAGGTGGTGGCCGGGCGGCCGCGCAGGCACAGGGCGTCGGCCAGCAGGCCCGCCGTGCGGCAGGCCGCGATGACGTCGGCGGCGAAGACGCCCTCGGCGATGAACAGCCCGGCGCCGCCGAGGTCGAGCCGGGCCGTGCCGACCCGGGCGCTGGCGGAGATGTCGTACACGGGGACCTCGCAGCGTCCCGTACGGCACAGTGCGGCGATGGCCGCGACGGCGGTGTCGGCGTCCCAGGAGAGCGGTGAGTCCCAGTCGGCGCCGCCGCCGTCGGGGAGTTGGGGCAGCGTCGGGTCCGTCGCCTCCTTGTAGAAGTCGTCGAGGTTGAGGACGGGCAGGCCGCTGCGTGCGGCCAGGGACGTCTTGCCGGAGCCGGAGGGGCCGGTCAGCAGGACGACGCGGGCGGGGGAGTGGGAGCTCACGGGTAGCCATTGTCGCGTATTGCGCCGTGTGGGCTACCCCTGGCGCGCGAGGTGGATCGGGAACCGGGCCCTCAACTACGCTGCGAAACTAGTTGGTTACCGAGCGCACATGCTCGTGCAGCCTTTCGATCCATAGGCAGGTGGCACAACATGCTCTTCCCGGTACGTCCCAAGCCCGGCCGCGCCCCGCGCACGTTGCTGCGCGTCGGCCTGGTGGTCTCCGCGGCCGGCGCCGCGATCGCCGGGGGCGGTGCGGCGACGGCGAGCGCGGCCCCGGCGTTCAACCCGTCGGCCACCCCCTCGTTCGTCCCGTCGTCCACCCCGTCGTTCATCCCGTCGAGCAACACCGACACCGGCGCCATGACCACGGCGCTGACCGGTGCGACGCTCAAGTCCACGGGCGGCGGCCTCGGCCCGGTCAAGGACCTCAAGCTGAACCCGATGGCGAACACCTCCGTCGACCCGCTCGACAACGCCGTCGCCACCCGGGTCGCCGACTTCAAGCCGATGAGCACCAAGCAGGTGACCGGCACCCTGTCGAACGGCGGCGCGCTCAGGCACCTGCCGGTGGTGGGGCGGGCGACGAAGGTGCTTCCGGGCTGAGACACCCCCCGGGCCGGGTGCACTCGACGGCACCCGGCCAAGGCGTGCCCGGCACCCGGGCACGGTCGTGCTCAGCGCCCGTAGAAGGCCCCCACCAGCGCCTCCATGTCCCGCTGGAAGGAGCAGCTGAGCGCGATCCACGAGCCGTCGGTGAAGACCAGGTCGAAGCGGCCGCGCGGGAACGTCGTACGCGGCTTGGGCCGCAGCTGCGCGATGTCGGTGCGCGGCACCTCCACCGCTACCTCCAGTTCCGGCGCCCGCTCCCGCCAGCCGGTGGCGTGGTCCACGACCACGAACAGCCGGCGGTCGGTGACCGCCTGGTGGCGGGGCTCGCCGCCCGCGTTGGTGAGCTGGACGTGGAAGCGTCCCGCCATGCTCCGCCTGGGTCGGGTCACCGGAGAAGCCCAGGCCGCCCATGCCGAGCTCGACGGCCCCCTTCATCGGGGCCTTGATGGCCTTGAGCGCATGCTTGGCGGCGAGCGCCGTGGCGAACTTCTCGGCCTCGCCCGGGTCCTTGATGTGCTTCCAGGTCCAGGGCTTGAGCTTCTTGACCTTCGACATCTTCTTTGCTTTTTTCAGCAGCTTGATGATGTTGACGAGGGCCTTCAGTTCGGTGGCCAGGTCGCGCAGTTTGTCGGCGACCCGGGCCGAGGTGATGCCCGCCTTGGCCACCGCCGCCGCCGCGCCGGCCGCCGCCAGCGGTGCGGGGCCCCACCCCGCAAGAGGTGAGGCCCCGCACTGCCGGTCCGCCGGCGCCGCTCGGGCACCGGTCCGGCGCCGCTCCGTATGTCGGGCTAGACGCCCATCGGGTGCCAGACCGTCTTCGTCTCCAGGAAGGCGGTCAGGCGGGAGGTGCCCGGGTCGGCGGCGAAGTCCACAGGCTGTGGACGCAGTACGCGCTTGAGGTTGTCGGCCGCCGCGACCTCCAGATCGCGGGCCAGGTCGGCGTCCGCGCCCGTCAGGTCGAGGGCGTTGACGTCCTGGTGCGCGGCGAGCGGGGCCGCGATCTCCGCGGTCCTGCCGGACAGCACGTTGACCACGCCGCCCGGTACGTCCGAGGTGGCCAGGACCTCGCCCAGCGACAGCGCGGGGAGCGGGGCCTTCTCGGAGGCGACGACCACGGCGGTGTTCCCGGTCGCGATGACCGGGGCGAGCACCGAGACCAGGCCGAGGAAGGAGGACTCCTGGGGGGCCAGGACGGCCACCACGCCGGTCGGCTCGGGGGTCGAGAGGTTGAAGAACGGGCCCGCGACCGGGTTCGCCCCGCCCACGACCTGCGCGATCTTATCGGTCCAGCCCGCGTACCAGACCCAGCGGTCGATCGCCGCGTCGACCTGGGCCGCTGCCTTGGACTTGGAGAGGCCCTCGGCCTCCGCCACCTCCCGTACGAACTGGTCCTTGCGGCCCTCCAGCATCTCCGCGACGCGGTAGAGGACCTGGCCGCGGTTGTACGCGGTCGCGCCGGACCAGCCGCCGAACGCCTTGCGCGCGGCCACGACCGCGTCACGGGCGTCCTTGCGGGAGGAGAGAGGGGCGTTGGCCAGCCACTTGCCCTTGGCGTCCTGCACTTCGTACACCCGGCCGCTCTCGGAACGCGGGAACTTCCCGCCGACGTACAGCTTGTAGGTCTTGAGGACGGAGAGTCGCTCGGTCTTCTCGGGCTTGTCAGACATCGAGGTACGCCTCCAGGCCGTGGCGGCCGCCCTCGCGGCCGGCGCCCGACTCCTTGTAGCCGCCGAACGGCGAGGTCGGGTCGAACTTGTTGAAAGTGTTGGCCCAGACGACGCCCGCCCGGAGCTGGTTCGCGACCGCGAGGATGCGCGAGCCCTTCTCCGTCCAGATACCCGCCGACAGGCCGTACTGGGTGTTGTTGGCCTTGGCGACGGCCTCGTCGGGCGTGCGGAAGGACAGCACCGACAGCACCGGGCCGAAGATCTCGTCGCGGGCGACCGTGTGCGCCTGGGTGACGTTCGTGAAGAGCGTCGGGGCGAACCAGTAGCCGGAGGTGGGCAGTTCGCAGTCGGGGGACCAGCGCTCGGCGCCCTCGGCCTCGCCGGTCTCGGCGAGCGCGGTGATCCGGGCCAGCTGCTCGGCGGAGTTGATGGCGCCGATGTCGGTGTTCTTGTCGAGCGGGTCGCCCAGGCGCAGCGTGGACAGCCGGCGCTTGAGGCGCTCCAGCAGCTCGTCCTGGATCGACTCCTGGACCAGCAGGCGCGAGCCCGCGCAGCAGACCTGGCCCTGGTTGAAGAAGATGCCCGTGACGATGCCCTCGACGGCCTGGTCGAGGGGCGCGTCGTCGAAGACGATGTTGGCGCCCTTGCCGCCCAGCTCCAGGGTGAGCTTCTTGTCCGTGCCGGCGACCGTGCGGGCGATCTCCTTGCCGACGGCCGTGGAGCCGGTGAAGGCGACCTTGTTCACGTCCGGGTGGGCGACGAGCGCGGCGCCGGTGTCCCCGTAACCGGGAAGGATGTTGACGACGCCCTTGGGCAGGCCCGCCTGGCGGCAGATGTCGGCGAAGAACAGCGCGGAGAGCGGGGTGGTCTCGGCGGGCTTGAGCACGACCGTGTTGCCGGTGGCGAGCGCCGGGGCGATCTTCCAGGCCAGCATGAGGAGGGGGAAGTTCCAGGGGATGACCTGGCCCGCGACACCCAGCGGCGCCGGGTTCGGGCCGAAGCCCGCGTGGTCGAGCTTGTCGGCCCAGCCCGCGTAGTAGAAGAAGTGCGCGGCGACCAGGGGGAGGTCCGCGTCGCGGGTCTCCTTGATCGGCTTGCCGTTGTCCAGCGTCTCCAGGACGGCCAGCTCGCGGGAGCGCTCCTGGATGATCCGGGCGATGCGGAAGAGGTACTTGCCGCGCTCGGCGCCGGGCAGCGCCGACCACTTCTCGAACGCCTTGCGGGCGGCCTTCACGGCACGCTCGACGTCGGCCTCACCGGCCTGGGCGACCTCGGAGAGGGCCTCCTCGGTGGACGGCGAGACGGTCTTGAAGACCTTGCCGTCGGCGGCCTCGGCGAACTCGCCGTCGATGAACAGGCCGTAGGACGGCGCGATGTCGACGACCGCGCGCGACTCGGGCGCCGGTGCGTACTCGAAGAGATTGGCCATGGTCAGTCCACCGTGACGTAGTCGGGGCCGGAGTAGCGGCCGGTGCTGAGCTTCTGGCGCTGCATCAGCAGGTCGTTCAGGAGGCTGGAGGCGCCGAAGCGGAACCAGTCGGCGGTCAGCCAGGGCTCGCCGAGCGTCTCGTTGACCGTCACCAGGTACTTGACCGCGTCCTTGGTCGTACGGATACCGCCGGCCGGCTTGACCCCGACCTGGACGCCGGTGGCGGCGTGGAAGTCGCGCACCGCCTCCAGCATCAGCAGCGTGACCGGCAGGGTGGCGTTCACCGCGACCTTGCCGGTGGAGGTCTTGATGAAGTCGGCACCGGCCAGCATCGCCAGCCAGGAGACACGGCGGACGCTGTCGTACGTCTGGAGCTCGCCGGTCTCGAAGATGACCTTGAGGTGGGCGGCGCTGCCGTCGGGACGGGCGCACGCCTCCTTGACGGCCTTGATCTCCTCGAAGACCGCCATGTAGCGGCCGGCGAGGAAGGCGCCCCGGTCGATCACCATGTCGATCTCGTCGGCGCCGGCCGCGACCGCGTCACGGGTGTCGGCGAGCTTGACCGGCAGCGCGGCGCGGCCGGCCGGGAAGGCGGTGGCCACGGACGCGACGTGGATGTCGGGAGCGCCGCCGGCGAGCAGCGCCTCCTTGGCCGTCGCGACCATGTCGGGGTAGACGCAGATCGCGGCGACCTTGGGGGCCGTGCGGTCGGTGGGGTCGGGGTGGATGCCCTTGGCGCACAGCGCCCGGACCTTGCCCGGGGTGTCCGCGCCTTCGAGGGTCGTCAGGTCGATCATCGAGATGGCGAGGTCGATGGCGTACGCCTTCGCCGTCGTCTTGATCGAGCGGGTGCCGAGGGTGGCGGCGCGGGCCTCAAGGCCGACCGCGTCGACGCCGGGGAGGCCGTGGAGGAAGCGGCGCAGCGCACCGTCGTCGGCGGTCACGTCCGCCATTGACGCCAGACGCCCCGCGGCTTCCTTGCCGTATGCGGGAACAGTGATGGGCATGGTCACGAGGGGAGCATATCTACGCGCGTAGCGCAATGTCATCCCCCTCGGCGGCCAAATCCCGCCCCGCACCCGAATGATGCCGTAACGCAATGTCCGGCATCCGGACGGTCGGGCAGAATCGGCGGCATGACGAGCCAGGAACGCGCCACCCCGCCGCCGCAGCAGTACGCCGAGCGCACCTACCGCTCGCCGGCGGCCCTCGTCGGCGGTGTGCTGCTCCTGCTGCTCGGCCTGTGGCTGGGCGGCGACGCGCTGCTGCGGGGCGATGCCCGCACCCGGCTGACGGCGCTGTTCGCTCTGCTCCTCGGCGTGCCGCTGGTGGCCGCCTACACCCTGCGGCCGCTGGTGCGCGCGGGCGAGGACCGGCTGCTGGTGCGCAATCCGTTCCGCACGATCACGCTGCCGTGGGCCGCGGTCGAGGGGCTGCGGGCGTCCTTCTCCACCGAGGTCGCCACCGCAGACGGCGGCACGTACCAGCTGTGGGCGATCCCGGTCTCGCTGCGCCAGCGCAAGAAGGCCCATCGGCAGGCGATGCGCGGCGCGGGCGCGGCCGGCCCCCGTTTCGGGCCGAACGCCGACGCCGGCGGCCCGGTGCCGCGCGCGATGGCCGACCAGTCGCTGGACGAGCTGCGCGAGCTGAAGGAGCGGGCGGCGGGGCGGGAGGGCGCTCAGGGGGAGCCGGTGGTGCGGTGGGCGTACGAGGTTCTCGCGCCGAGTGTGGTGGGCGCCGTCGGGCTTGCGGTGATGATCGCGCTCTGAGTGCCCGGGCTACTCGTAGCGGGGCAGGCCCTCGGTCGAGATCGTCCACTCGCCGATGGTGATGTCCTCGCCGTAGAGGAAGTCCTTGCGGGTGGCGTAGCGGGGGCCGTCGGGGGTGGAGTGGATGTCGGAGAGGACGGCTCCCTTTCCCTCGCGCGGATCGAAGACCGCGTAGATGGGGATACCGAGCAGCGGGTAGTCCCGCATCTTGCTCACCCAGTCGTTGTCGGGGTTGGAGTGGGAGACGATCTCGATCGCGGCCATGAGGGTGCGGGGGTCGAAGGAACCCTTGCCTTTCATGTCCTCCACGGCGATCACCATCACATCGGGATGGCGCATGATGCCTTGGACCTGATCCTCCACGTCGGGCGTGCCGGTGTATGCCCAGACCCCGTCCGGCAGCTCTCGTTCCAGAAGGCGGCTGACCAGCCCCGCGGTGAACTCGTGGGGACGCCCCGGCGACATCATGTCGTGGATGATTCCTTCCTTGGTGATCTCGAATTTGCCGGGAATGGCGTCCTGCATCCGTTCGGCGATGTCGCGCATCGCTCGGTACTCGGAGCTGCCATTTCGCGTGCCGTCCGGGGCGATGGTCATGGCGTGCGCTCCTCGTCTGTGCTCAGGGGCAAGGGTCGTCACGTTCATGCTAGGCGGCCTTTCTGTGGTCGGACCGGCAGTCGCGGCAGCGGCCCGGTTCGGGTGCGCGGAAGGCGCGGTCGCAGTCTTCGCAGGTCTGGAGTGGATGGGGGCGTGCCACGAGCGGTGTGGCGTGTACGGGCGGCGGCAGCAGCGCGGTGAGGCGGTGTGCGAGCAGGCCGGCCGGGTGCTTCAGGTCGTCGGGGAGGCGTGCAGTCAGGGTGCGTCGTACGGCATCGGGGGCGGCGCCGCGCTCCAGCCAGGCCGCCACTGCCGGGGTCAGGCGGCGTACGTCCTGCTCGGCAAGCAGCAGCCGTGGTGCATGGCGGTGCAGCTCCGAGAGGAGGGCGGCGGCGGTGCGGTGATGCTCAGGGGCAGGGCTGCACGGCTCGGGGAGACGTTCCCGAGGTACGGGAGTGGGGTCGGGTGCTGGGGGCCGGGTGGCTTCTGGCGTGGGCTTCGGGGCGGCCGGCGTCGGCTTCTGGGGGCGCTCGGGCGTGCGGGTCGGCCTGGGTGCCGCTGTGACGGCCGTGCCCGGCTGGTTGTACGAGACAGTTCGGGTGACGACCTTGCCGCCGGGGAGTCGTTCCCTGGTGCGCTTCAGATAGCCGTGGGCCTCCAGCTCCCGTAGCGCCCCGGCGATGCGGTGCTCGCTCTCGGGGAAGCGGGCCGACAGGAACTTGATGCCGACCAGGGCGCCCACAGGCAGCGACTGGATGTGGACGGCGAGCCCGATCGCGACGAGGGAGAGCTCGCGGTGCTGGGCGAGGTGGTTGCCGACGACCGTGTAGCGGGTGGTGTGCCGGATGTTGACGTGAATGACACCGGATCGGGCGGTCGGGCGGGGAACGGGAGACGAGGCGCGCGAGGGCGCGCTAGGGTGCTGCAAAGCCATCGGGAAGCTCCTACTTCCTCGGTGGTCAGGCCCTCGATCGGGATTGCGAGTCCCGGCCGGGGGCCGTCGCATGTCTGGAGTTGTTGCGGCGAGCATATGCCGGTGAACCCGTAGGAAATCCAGCCCAGTTGGGCGATGTCACCTGAGTGGGTGACGGGAGGCCGGAGGGGTGGGGAAGGGTATTTTCCCGGGGATTTCCCGGTTCTTTAAGCCTTGATGTCGTGGCGCGTCGCGTCGTGGTCACCCGCGTCGTGCTCCACCGGGTCGCGGCAGGTGCGATGCGGTGAACGGCGTGGTGACCAGGGCGATTTCCGCCCACACCGTTTTGCAGGGGACGGGTCCCGGGGTGACGCCCCAGCGGTCGGCGAGCGCCGCGACGAGGAGCAGTCCGCGGCCCGACTCGCTGTCGGCCGGAGGCTCCGGGTGCTCCGGGCGCTCCGCGAGGACGGGCAGCCGCTCGGCGCGGGCGTCGGTCACCTCGATACGCAGTGTGTCGCCGTGCACGGTCAGCATGAGCCGGAAGTCCCGCCCCGGTACGCGGCCATGAAGCACGGCATTCGCGGCGAGTTCGGCGATGACGTGGGCGGCGGTGTCCATGGGGAGCCCCCAGGAACGGAGTTGTTCGGTGGCGAGCAGCCTCGCGAGCCGGGCGCCTCGTCGGGTGGCGGAGAGCTGGACCGCGAACTGCCGTGTGCGGGTGTCGGTTTGGGGGATTTCTCGGTTCATGTCACTCAGCGTGGCGATGCGTGCGTACCGTGCACAGCGGTGGCGCCCTTGCGTACGGAGACTGTCCCGGGCTTGTCCGGTGCTGTCCCGGCTGTCCGGAGTGACATCGCGCCGAGTCGGGGCGTTGACCAGGAACGGATCTCGGAGGTGGGCGCGGATGGGCGTAGACGGCGAGAGCGTGGGGACCGGGGAGACGGGGGAGACCGGGGCGGACGAGCCGGGCTGGGACGTCGATCCGGACGACGAGTCGGGGGCGGCGGTGGTCGCGACGGTCGGCCGCCAGCTCAAGGCGTGGCGCGAGGCGGCCGGGCTGCGGGCCGCGGAGTTCGGGGCGGCGATCGGGTATGGGGAGGACCTGATCTACAAGGTGGAGGGCGGGCGGAAAGCTGTCCGCCATGAAGCGGGATGTGGCGGAGGCCCGGTACCCGAAGAAGGTGCGGGAGCTGGCGAAGTTGGAGGAGCGTGCGGTCGAGCTCTTGGCGTACGGCAGTCACAGCCTGCACGGGTTGTTGCAGACGGAGGGTCACGCGCGGGCGCTGCTCGGTACGCGGCGCCCCGCACTGTCGCAGGGTGAGTTGGAGCGAGCGGTGGCCGCGCGCATGGCCCGACGGTCGATCTTTGAGCGGGCGCCTGCCCCTGAACTCAGCTTTGTGCTGGAGGAGGCGTCACTGCGGCGCCCCGTCGGGGGTGTGACGGTATGGCGTCGGCAACTCGAACGGCTTCTGCAGCTAGCCGAGTTGCCCTACGTCGAGATCCAGGTAATGCCGATTGCGCGGTGGAACCACCCGGGAACCGGCGGGCGGATTCAGGTGCTGAAGTTCGCTGACGGTTCGGCTGTTGGGCGCATTGACGATGAGTTTGCTGGTCGTCCGGTTTCCGACCCCAGGCGGCTCCGCATCCTTGAGCTGAGGTATGGCATCATCCGGGCACAAGCTCTCGCGCCAGCAGAATCGCTGGCCTTCATCGAGCAAGTGCTGGGAGAATCATGATCCACAAGCTCTCCGCCGGGCATGGTTCCGAGCTGCAGTGGTTCAAGAGCAGCTACAGCGACACGAGCAACCCCAACGACTGCGTCGAAGTCGCCAGCGCCCCCGGCCTCGTCCACGTCCGCGACTCCAAGAACACCCACGGCCCCCGGCTCGGCTTCACAGCTGGCGCGTGGGCCGACTTCGTGTCGTACGTGGTCGAGACGTGATGCCCAAGTCCCCTGTTGGGGGTGCTGCCGACCTGGAGTGGTTCAAGAGCAGCTATAGCGACAGCAGCAACAGCAGTGAGTGCGTTGAGGTCGCGACCACCCCCGGCACGATCCATGTGCGCGACTCCAAGAACACCCATGGGCCCCGCCTCGGCTTCACGCCGACCGCGTGGGCCGACTTCGTGACGTACATGGTCGAGCGCTGAAGACGACTGAACGCAACGCGCCCCGCTCCCCGGTGAACCCGGGAGCGGGGCACATGGCGTGAGAAGAGCAGAAGGCCCTCAGATCCCGGCCGCCACCGACAGATCCTCCTTGATGGCCGCCAGCGTCCCGGCCGCGCGCCCGCGGGCCTCCGGCAGGCCGTCCGTCGATGCCACCGGGACCACGACCTCCAGGTAGCACTTGAGCTTGGGCTCGGTGCCGCTGGGGCGGACGACGACGCGGGCGGCCTCGATACCGGCCTCCGGCGCGCCGGAGAGGTAGTAGCGCAGGCCGTCGGTCGGCGGCAGCGCCTCACTGCCCTCGTTCAGGTCGTCGGCGCGCTGCACGGTCAGGCCCGCCAGCGAGGTCGGCGGCTGCTCGCGCAGCCTGCGCATCGCGTCGGAGATCAGCGACAGGTCCTCGACGCGGACCGAGAGCTGGTCGGTGGCGTGCAGCCCGTGCTCCACGGCCAGCTCGTCCAGCAGGTCCGGCAGGCCGCGCCCGGCAGCCTTCAGCTCCGCGGCCAGTTCGGCGATCAGCAGGGCGGCGGTGATGCCGTCCTTGTCGCGTACGCCCTGCGGGTCGACGCAGTAGCCGAGCGCCTCCTCGAAGGCGTAGCGCAGAGAGTCCACCCGGGCCAGCCACTTGAAGCCGGTCAGCGTCTCCTCGTAGGGGAGCGAGGCGCCGGCGGCGATACGGGACATCAGCTGGGAGGAGACGATCGTCGTGGCGAAGGTGCCGGACGCGCCCTTGGCGACCAGGTGGGCGGCGAGCAGGGCGCCGACCTCGTCGCCGCGCAGCATCCGCCAGCCCTCGGGCGTGCCGGGGGCCGGTACGGCGACGGCGCAGCGGTCCGCGTCGGGGTCGTTGGCGATGACGATGTCCACCTCGCCGGTGCCCTTCGACCGGGCGGTGGCGAACGCGAGGTCCATCGCGCCCGGCTCCTCCGGGTTGGGGAAGGCGACCGTGGGGAAGTCCGGGTCCGGCTCGGCCTGCTCGGCGACGACCGCGGGGGCCGGGAGGCCGGCCCGGTCGAAGGCGGCGAGGAGGGTGTCCCGGCCGACGCCGTGCATCGGCGTGTAGACGACCTTCACGTCCCGGGGGGAGCCGGGGGTCAGGACGGCGTCGGTGCGCTCCAGGTAGGCCGCGAGGACGGCGTCGTCGAGGGTGTCCCAGCCGGACTCGGGGCGCGGTACGTCGGCCAGCGAGCGGATCGCGGCGATCTCGGCGGCGATCTCGCCGTCCGCGGGCGGCACGATCTGCGAGCCGTCGCCCAGGTAGACCTTGTAGCCGTTGTCGCGCGGCGGGTTGTGGCTGGCGGTGACCTCGACGCCGGCCACCGCGCCCAGGTGGCGGATCGCGAAGGCCAGTACGGGGGTGGGCAGCGGGCGCGGGAGCAGCGCGGCGCGCAGGCCCGCGCCGACCATCACGGCCGCGGTGTCGCGGGCGAAGTCGGCGCTCTTGTGGCGCGCGTCGTAGCCGATGACGACCAGGCCCGAGCCCTCGCCCTTGGCCTTGAGGTACGCGGCGAGGCCGGCCGCGGCCCGGATGACCACCGCGCGGTTCATCCGCATCGGGCCCGCGCCCAGCTCACCGCGCAGCCCGGCGGTGCCGAACTGCAGGGTGCCGGTGAACCGCGCGGCCAGGTCGGCCGTGGTGCCGGGGTCGCCGGCGGCTTCGATGAGCTTGGACAGCTCCTCCCGGGTCTCCGGGTCGGGGTCCTCGGCCAGCCATGCCTGGGCCCGGTTGATCAGCTCCGCGGGATCGGTAGCCACGTGATGCTCCTGACGGTGGATGCGGGGTGGGGGCGCGCTGCGGGTGCCCGTGGGCACGGCTTCGCTCCGGCTCGTCACGCTTACCCGGTGGGCGCGTGCGGGGAGCCGCAGATCCGGCCAATGCGGGGCCGGGGCGGCGGTGGCGGGCCGGCGCGGCGGGCGGCGCGTCCGGCCGGTCCGTGGGGACCGGCCCGGGACGCGGCCCGCGCACCCGCCGCGGCCGTGGCGCCGCGGTGGCTCAGAGCTTGCCGAGCACCTGGGCGAGCAGGCTGCCCATCCGGGTCGCGGAGTCGCGGCCGGCCTGGAGCACCTCCTCGTGGTTGAGCGGCTCGCCCGTCATGCCGGCGGCGAGGTTCGTCACCAGCGACAGGCCGAGCACCTCGGCGCCGGCCTCGCGGGCCGCGATGGCCTCCAGGACGGTGGACATGCCGACCAGGTCGGCGCCCAGCGTGCGGATCATCTTGATCTCGGCCGGGGTCTCGTAGTGCGGGCCGGGGAACTGGGCGTAGACGCCCTCCTCCAGGCTCGCGTCGACCTCCTTGCACAGCGCGCGCAGCCGCGGCGAGTACAGGTCGGTCAGGTCGACGAAGTTGGCGCCGACGATCGGGGAGGTGGCGGTGAGGTTGAGGTGGTCGCTGATCAGGACCGGCTGGCCGGGGCGCATGCCCTCGCGCAGGCCGCCGCACCCGTTGGTGAGCACGACGGTCTTGCAGCCGGCCGCCACGGCGGTACGGACGCCGTGCGCGACGGCGGCCACGCCGCGGCCCTCGTAGTAGTGGGTGCGGCCCAGGAAGACCAGCGCCCGCTTGGCGCCCACCTGGTAGGAGCGGATCTTGCCGCCGTGGCCGGCGACCGCCGGGGGCGGGAAGCCGGGCAGCTCGGTGACGGGGAATTCGTGCTCGGGCGCGCCCAGGGCCTCGGCGGCCGGCGCCCAGCCGGAGCCCATCACCAGGGCGACGTCGTGGGTCTCGGCGCCGGTCAGCTCGCGCAGGCGGGCGGCGGCGTCGGCGGCGGCACCCTGTGGGTCGCGCGCGATGTCCGGGGTAACAGATGCGTTCACGCGGACGAGGGTAGCCGGTAATCCCCTACGCGCGTAGATGTCGCTGCCCACGGTGCTGGGATCGTTGTCTTGTGGCATTTGCCAAAGGCCCGTCCCCCGGGCGCGTCGCGACACCCGTACGGACGCATCCGGGCCCCGGCCCCGGGCGCACCGCGTTCCCGGCCCGCCCGGACGCTCCTCAGCAGGGCCGCTTGCGCAGCTCCATCACATAGTCGTGCGGGGCGCCGGCCGACTCCGCGGCGTCCGCGATCTCGCCCAGGTACCGGGCGGAGGGCAGTCCGCCCTCGTAGCCGTTGAGCACATAGATCCAGGCCGTCTCGTCGCCTTCGAGGGTGTGCACCCGCACCCGCATCCGCCGGTAGATCTCCATGCCGACGCCCTCCCAGCGGTCCAGGGACTCCTCGTCCATGGGGGCGATGTCGTAGAGGGCCACGAAGAGCTGGGAGCCCGGGTCCTCGACGACCGTCACCAGCGCGCCCTCCCAGCCCATCTGCTCGCCGCCGAAGGTCAGCCGCCAGCCGTTGAGCCAGCCGGTGCCGCGCAGCGGCGAGTGCGGTGCGCGGCGGGACATCAGCCGCGCGTCGAGGTTGCCGGCGTACGCGGCGTAGAGCGACATGGTTCCGAGGGTACGGGAGGTTGCCCGCCGGGCTCGTGGTACCGGAGGTTCGTCCGACCGGGCACTGCGGAGGGCGTCCGGACGGCTGCGGGGCGCACACGGCGCCCCCGGGCGAGAGGGAGCTTCGGGCGTGCGGGACAATGGAGTACGTGACTCGGATCGTGATCATCGGTGGCGGACCCGGCGGATACGAAGCGGCCCTGGTGGCGGCCTCTCTCGGCGCGGAGGTGACCGTCGTCGACTGCGACGGTCTGGGCGGGGCGTCGGTGCTCACCGACTGCGTGCCGTCGAAGACCCTTATCGCCACGGCCGAGGTGATGACGACCTTCGACTCCTCGTACGAGGAGCTCGGCATCATCGTCGAGGACGACACGCCGCACATCGACCGGCCGGCCCGGGTCGTCGGCGTCGACCTCGGCAAGGTCAACCGGCGTGTGAAGCGCCTGGCGCTCGCCCAGTCGCATGACATCACCGCTTCCGTGACCCGCGCCGGCGGCCGGGTCATGCGCGGCCGCGGCCGGCTGGAGCCGGGCCAGGCGCCGGACGGTTCGCGCAAGGTGACGGTGACCGCCGCCGACGGCACGTCCGAGGGCCTGATCGCGGACGCCGTGCTGATCGCCACGGGCGCGCACCCCCGCGAGATCCCCGACGCGCTGCCCGACGGCGAGCGGATCTTGAACTGGACGCAGGTCTACGACCTCGACGAGCTGCCCGAGGAGCTCATCGTGGTCGGTTCCGGTGTCACCGGCGCCGAGTTCGCCGGTGCCTACCAGGCGCTCGGCTCCCGCGTCACCCTCGTCTCCTCCCGCGACCGCGTGCTGCCGGGCGAGGACCCGGACGCCGCCGCCGTCCTGGAGGACGTCTTCCGCCGCCGCGGCATGAACGTCATGGCGCGCTCGCGGGCGCAGTCCGCCAAGCGGGTCGGCGACCGCGTCGAGGTCACCCTCGCCGACGGCCGGACGATCTCCGGTACGCACTGCCTGATGGCGGTCGGCTCGATCCCCAACACCGAGGGGATCGGCCTGGAGGCGGCCGGCGTCAAGCTCAAGGACTCCGGCCACGTCTGGACCGACAAGGTCTCGCGCACCACCGCCCCCGGCGTGTACGCGGCCGGCGACTGCACCGGCGTCTTCGCGCTGGCGTCCGTCGCCGCGATGCAGGGCCGGATCGCGATGTACCACTTCCTCGGCGACGCGGTGACGCCGCTGAACCTCAAGACCGTCTCCGCGAACGTCTTCACCGACCCCGAGATCGCCACCGTCGGCTACTCCCAGGCGGACGTCGACAGCGGCCGGATCGACGCCCGGGTGGTGAAGCTGCCGCTGCTGCGCAACCCGCGCGCGAAGATGCAGGGCATCCGCGACGGTTTCGTGAAGCTCTTCTGCCGTCCGGGCACGGGCATCGTCGTCGGCGGTGTGGTGGTCTCCCCGCGTGCCAGCGAGCTGATCCACCCCATCTCGATCGCGGTCGACAACAATCTGACGGTCGAGCAGATCGCCAGCGCCTTCACGGTCTATCCGTCGCTGTCCGGTTCGATCGCCGAGGTCGCCCGGCAGTTGCACTCCCGTAAGACCGCGGGCGAGTAACCGGCCCTCTGGCGACAAAGAAGCGACACCCTGGCGCCCATAGGCGATTGAAAACTTTGTGCCCCCCGTGAGCACTGGGGATGAAACGTCCCTGCATGGACCGGCGGCCGGGCCGCGGCGGCGATGCGCCGCCGCACCGGCCGTCAGGGCGGCTGACCAGGCAGCAAGCGGGCGGTGCCGCGCGGCAGTTCGACGTAGGCGCGACATATGCGCGCCGCATACCACGTCACGCCTTGCGCTGTGAACAACTTCCGTTAATTGGTGCAACCTGCTGAAAACAGACGGTCGTTGGCGTTACTGTCAGTTTCGTGTTCGCTGCAGAACGTCGCCAATTGATCCTTGAAATGGTGCGCGCCAACGGGGCGGTTTCGCTCCGGGAGCTCGCCCGCGTCGTCCAGACCTCCGAAGTAACCGTACGGCGGGATGTGCGGGCGCTGGAGGCAGAGGGACTGCTCGACCGCCGGCACGGCGGTGCGGTCCTGCCGGGAGGTTTTACCAGGGAATCCGGATTCCCGCAGAAATCCCATCTAGCGACCGCGGAGAAAACGGCCATCGCCGATCTCGCGGCCGGCTTCGTCGAAGAGGGCGAGGCCATTGTCGTCGGCGCGGGAACGACCACCCAGGAGCTGGCCCGCCGGCTCGCCCGTGTCCCCGGACTCACCGTCGTCACCAACTCCCTGCTCGTCGCCCAGGCGTTGGCCCATGCCAACCGCGTCGAGGTCGTGATGACCGGCGGCACCCTGCGCGGCTCCAACTACGCGCTGGTCGGCAGCGGTGCCGAGCAGTCCCTCCAGGGCCTGCGGGTCTCCCGCGCCTTCCTGTCGGGCAGCGGTCTGACCGCCGAGCGCGGCCTGTCCACCTCCAACATGCTCTCCGCCAGCGTCGACCGGGCGCTGGTCCAGGCGGCGGGGGAGGTGGTGGTGCTCGCCGACCACACCAAGCTCGGCTCCGACACGATGTTCCAGACCGTCCCGACGGACGTGATCACCCGCCTGGTCACGGACGAGCCGCCGGCCCACGACGACCGCGCCGCCACCGAACTCCAGGCGCTGGCCGACCAGGGGGTCCAGATCGCCGTCGCCGGCGGTCCGGGTGCGGGGCACGCGGCGGGCCAGCCGGGCCTGGACGGCTCGGCCGGTGACCGCAGGGGACCGCGGCGGGACGTCCCGCTGCCGGGCCAGCGGCGCAGCCATGCGCCGGGTGCCGCGGGCGGTGGGCCGCAGCTGCGCCCGGCGGCGTCGCTGAGCGAACCGCCGGGCGGCGGCCGGGTCGCCGATCTGGCGCCACGGCGGCGCTGAGCGCGACTGCCGGCGCGAGCGGCCGGCCCGGGGAAGGCGCCCTGCCGGCAGCGCGCCTTCTCAGGAAGAGCCGCTCTCCGGCTTCAGTCCGCGCAGGGTGAGCCTCAGCAGCCGGTCGGCGAGCTTCGGATCGTCCGGGGACTCCTCGACGGCCAGCGCGATGCCGTTGGTCAGCTGCATCAGATCGCCGATGCTCACATCCGGGCGTACCGCCCCGGCCTGCTGGGCGCGGGCCAGCAGTGCGCCGCCGGCCTCCCGCATCGGCACGCTGCACCGCGCCATGCCCGAGCTCTCGTCCGCCGAGGCGGTCATCAGGGCCCGCGACAGTCCGCGGTAGGTGCTGGCGTGGGTGATGATCGCGCGCAGCCAGTCGACCAGCGCGGCGCACGGCTGGGGCGCGTCGGCCAGCTGGCCGGCGTACGCCAGCAGGGCCTCCACCTCGCTCTGGAAGACCGCGCCCATCAGGGCGGTGCGGTTGGGGAAGTGCCGGTAGAGGGTGCCGATGCCGACACCGGCGCGGCGGGCGATGTCCTCCAGCGAGGTGTCCGTGCCGTGTTCGGTGAAGGCCGTCCGGGCCTCGGTCAGCAGCCGTTCGTAATTGCGGCGCGCGTCGGCCCGCATGGGGCGTACGTCGTGTGCCCGCGCCGGTGCGGACGCCATCGGACCCCGCGCCGCCTGCCGCTGCCCTGCCGTCTCCGTCGCCATCGCCGTCCTTCCTCGACCCGGCCGGTTTGCGGCCCGGTGGATCCAGGATGCCATTGCCCGATCGGGGGGTGTTCCGGTGCGGTATGCAAGGAATGCCGGAGGTGCCCTCCTGTTGTCCCGGGGGGGTGCTCCCGCGCCCCGCCCGGTGGACGGCCGGCGCACGGGGCGTGAAGTCGCGGCGTACCGCGGTGGTCGCGCGGCCGAACTCCTCGGGCGGGCCGCAACGCCGCGCCGTCAAGAGACATCAAACCTGGCGCAATGAGGTCTTCCGGGCTGTTCCGGAGACCCGGGAAGACGCCGTGCCAGGCCGCCGGGGAGTGGCGCGCGGCGCCGGACATCTGGGGAAAACGTCATGGGACTGACCAGCCGGTCGCTGTTGTACGCCATGGCCGCGGTCGCCGTGGTCTGCGTAGGACTCACGCTCTGGCTGTGGCCGCGGTTCGCCGGGCGCGGGCCGCGGGCGCTGCTGGGGCGGCTCGGCTCGATCGCCGCCACCCAGCTGACCATCGTGGCGGCGCTGGGCCTCGCGGTGAACGCCAACTTCCAGTTCTACGGCTCCTGGCACGAGTTGCTCGGCCTGTACGACGACGCGCCGGCCGCCGCCGGGAAGTGGGGCGACGGCGGTATGGCCGGGCCCGCCGGCGACCCGTCCAAGGGCCTGGTCCAGACGTCGGGCCCGGACGGCATGGACAAGGTGCACGGGCTGCCCAAGGGCCCGCCGGACCAGGTGGGCAAGGTCGAGGCGGTGCGGATCGTCGGCAAGCGGACCCGGGCGGTGGACCCGGCCTATGTCTATCTGCCGCCGCAGTACTTCCAGCCGCAGTACGCCCGTCAGCGCTTCCCCGTCATCGTCGCGCTCAGCGGCTACCCGGGCGGCACGTTCCTGCTGGCGCAGCATCTGCGGCTGCCGCAGACCGCCGCCGGGCTGATCCGTGCCGGGCGGATGCAGCCGACCGTCATCGTGATGATGCGGCCCACCATCGCGCCGCCGCGCGACACCCAGTGCGTCGACGTGCCCGGCGGTCCGCAGGCCGAGACCTTCTTCGCCCGGGACGTCCCCGACGCCCTGAAGTCGCACTACCGGATCGGCCACGACCCCGGCGGCTGGGGCGTGCTGGGCTACTCCTCGGGCGGCTCCTGCGCCCTCCAGCTCAGCATGCGGCACGACCGCACCTACACCGCGGCGGCCGCCCTCTCGCCCGACTTCAAGGTCAGCAACGACCCCACGACCGGCAACCTCTTCGGCGACGGCCGGGACCGGGTCCGCCGCCGCCAGGAGCACGATCTGATGTGGCGGCTGCGGCATCTGCCGGCCCCGCAGATCAGCGTCCTGGTGGGCACGAGCCGTACGGGCGAGAAGAACTACCCGGCCGCGCGGGCCTTCCTGGACGCGGTGCGGCCGCCGATGAAGGCCGACGCCGTCGTCCTGGACCACGGCAGCCACAACTTCGCCACCTGGCGGCGCGAGGTGCCCTCGGCGCTGGAGTGGATGGACAAGCGGCTGACGTTCCCGGAGGACGTGGTGGGCAACTCGTAGCGCGGGCGCCGGCGGCGGCCGGGGAAGGTCCCGGACCTGTGCGAGGGGCTCGCGGCGGTCCACCGCCACGAGCCCCTCGAAGGTTTCGGAACTACCGGGTCAGTCCTTGATCTCGCAGATCACCGCGCCGGACGTGAGCGCGGCGCCGACCTCGGCGGTCAGGCCCTTGATGGTGCCGGAGCGGTGCGCGTTCAGCGGCTGCTCCATCTTCATCGCCTCCAGGACGACGACCAGCTCGCCCTCGGTGACCTGCTGGCCCTCCTCGACGGCGACCTTGACGATGGTGCCCTGCATCGGCGAGGCGAGCGCGTCGCCGGAGGCGGCGCTGCCGGCCTTCTTGGCGGCCTTGCGCTTGGGCTTGGCGCCACCGGCGACCGCGGCGCGGGCCAGCGGCATGCCGAGCGAGGACGGCAGCGAGACCTCCAGGCGCTTGCCGCCGACCTCGACGACGACCGTCTCGCGGGTGTCGGCCTCGGACTCCTCCGCGCCGGGCGCGGCGAACGGGGCGATCTCGTTGACGAACTCGGTCTCGATCCAGCGGGTGTGGACGGTGAACGGGTCCGCGGAGCCGGTCAGTTCGGGGGCGAACGCCGGGTCCTTGACGACCGCGCGGTGGAAGGGGATGGCCGTGGCCATGCCGTCCACCTGGAACTCCGCCAGCGCACGGGCGGCGCGCTGCAGGGCCTGCGCGCGGGTGGCGCCGGTGACGACCAGCTTGGCCAGCAGGGAGTCCCAGGCCGGGCCGATGACCGAGCCGGACTCCACGCCCGCGTCCAGGCGGACGCCGGGACCGGAGGGGGCGTCGAAGCGGGTGACCGTGCCGGGCGCCGGGAGGAAGTTGCGGCCCGGGTCCTCGCCGTTGATGCGGAACTCGAAGGAGTGGCCGCGCACCGCCGGGTCGTCGTAGCCGAGCTCCTCGCCGTCGGCGATCCGGAACATCTCGCGGACCAGGTCCAGGCCGGTGACCTCCTCGGTGACCGGGTGCTCGACCTGGAGGCGGGTGTTGACCTCCAGGAAGGAGATCGTGCCGTCCTGGCCGACGAGGAACTCGCAGGTGCCGGCGCCCTCGTAGCCGGCCTCCTTGAGGATGGCCTTGGACGCGCGGTACAGCTCGGCGTTCTGCTCGTCCGTCAGGAACGGCGCGGGGGCCTCCTCCACCAGCTTCTGGTGGCGGCGCTGGAGCGAGCAGTCACGGGTGGAGACCACGACCACGTTGCCGTGCTTGTCGGCCAGGCACTGGGTCTCGACGTGCCGCGGGCGGTCCAGGTACCGCTCGACGAAGCACTCGCCGCGGCCGAAGGCGGCGACCGCCTCACGGACGGCCGAGTCGTACAGCTCGGGGACCTCGTCCAGGGTGCGGGCGACCTTCAGACCGCGGCCGCCGCCACCGAACGCCGCCTTGATCGCGATCGGCAGGCCGTGCTCCTTGGCGAAGGCCACGACCTCCTCGGCGCCGGAGACCGGGTCGGGGGTGCCGGCGACCAGCGGCGCACCGGCGCGCTGGGCGATATGCCGCGCGGCGACCTTGTCACCGAGGTCGCGGATGGCCTGCGGAGGAGGGCCGATCCAGGTCAGCCCGGCGTCGAGGACGGCCTGGGCGAACTCGGCGTTCTCGGAGAGGAAGCCGTAACCGGGGTGGATGGCGTCCGCGCCCGAATCGGCGGCGGCGGCCAGGACCTTGGCGATGTCCAGGTAGCTGGTGGCAGGAGTGTCACCGCCCAGGGCGTAAGCCTCGTCTGCCGCGCGGACGTGCAGAGCGTCCCGGTCGGGGTCGGCGTAGACGGCTACGCTGCCGATCCCCGCGTCCCGGCATGCACGGGCAACGCGAACAGCGATTTCGCCACGGTTGGCGATGAGCACCTTGCGCACGATGGGTCCTTCCTTGGCGCTTCGCCGCATCAATAGGGATGCGGCGATTTTAGGGACTGGCGACACCGCGTGCCGACCCGTTCCCTGGGGTGAGCTTTCCCACACGGAGTGTGCCCGGAGCGCCAGTGAGGGGCCTAAGTCCCCTGGTGTCCCAGGGTAGGCCCGGATTCACGGGCTCCGGCGAGAGACGCGGTGTGGCCTAGGTCTCGAACCTCCGGGATCCAGCGGATCGTCAATTCTTTGTGGAGTCCCTACGAATGGGCGAAGAAAACTTTGCCGCCGGCTCCGTCCGTCGGCGTGCCGCCGGACGCTCGCCCGCAGTCGTCCGCACCCACTCGCGCAGAACCCTTGCCCTGGCTATTACCCATTAGTAGCGTGCCCGATGTCTTTGTACTCGCGGTAACGGATGTCTTCCGGAAGTGGGTGGGCGGGGTGATGGCACGACGACCGGTGGCGGCGGCCGCGGCGGTGGTACTGATCCTGGAGGCCGGCGGGATCGTGCTGCTCAACTGGATCCTGAGCATCGTCGTGGACCGGCAGCAGATGTCGCTGGCGGGTCTGCAGCCCCGCGCGATGTCCACCGGCTCCTGGATAGGCGGCGTCCTCTTCGGGCTCTATCTCCTGTTCTGCGCCGCCGTCCTGATCCGCACCGCGGTGCGCGACCGCGCCCCGGGCGGCTTCGGCCGTATCGCCCTGATCAGCGCCGCCGTGGTGCACGGTCTGCTGGGCGCCTTCGCCGTCGGCCTGGTCGGCTGGGTCGCCTTCCTCGCGATGAGCGTCGTGCTGGGGCTGCTCGTGCTGACGCTGGTGGCGTACGGGGAGGGCCGCAGCGGGCAGGAGAGCGACGGCGGACCCGAGGGCGCCCCGAACGGGCCGCCGGCGGCGGCGCCCGGCACGGTCTGAGAGCACCCGCACCGGATCCTCCGCACAGGCACCCGGACGGCCACCCGCACCGCCACCCGCCCCCGCGCCCGAACTCCCCGCCGCCCGGCCCCGGTCGACACCCCCTGAGGGCCCGCGACACGCCCGGGTTAGGCTCAGCGCGCTGTGTCGTCGACGGGGGATGGTGCGCATGCAGGCGTCAGTTGCGGCTGCCGGAGCGCGAACGGGCGCGCCGGTGACGATCGGCCCGTACGCGGTGCTGGGCCGGCTGGACGACGAGGCGTCCCAGGTGCCGGTACCCGAGCGGCGGTTCATCGGGCGCAGCGCCGACGGGGACCGCACGGTCCTGATCGGGCTGCCGCTCCCCGGAGCCGACCCCGGCCGGTTCCTGGCCGAGGCGGAGGCATCCCGCTATCTGCTCGGGCCGTGGTCCGCCCCGGTCGCCGAGCTGGCCGCCCCCGGTGACGCGCCCTGGCACGCCCGCCCCTACCTCCCGGTGGTCCCGCTGCCGGCCGCACTCGCCGTGCACGGCGGCCCGCTGCCCGAACGCACCGTGCGGGCCCTGGGCGCCGCCCTTGTCGAGACCCTGATCATCGGGCACGGGCAGGGGCTCAGCCACGCCGGCGTCTCGCCCGCGGCCGTCCTGCTGGCGGCGGACGGGCCCCGGCTCACCTGCTTCGGGGCGGTACGCGCCGCGGCCGAGGACGGCACCGCGCGCTCCGGGCTGCCGGGCCTGGAGTCCGGGAGCCTGCCGCCGGAGCAGGCCGGTGGCGGGCACCCGCAGCCGGCGGGCGACATCTACGCCCTGGGCGCGACCCTCGCCTACGCCGCGACCGGCCACACCGTGCCGGAACGACAGGAGTTGCCGGCCGCCCTGCGGTCCGTCGTCACGGCCTGCCTGTCCCGGGACCCGGCCGCCCGGCCGCGTCCGGCGGAGCTGCTGGACGCGCTCAGCCCGATCACCGCGCACCCCGGCGCGGGCCCCGACGCCGCCGGCAACCCCGCCGAGCGGGCCGCCGCCGCGCTCGGCCCCGGCTGGCTGCCCGGCCGGATCATCGCGGCCCTGGCCCGCCAGTCGGCCGGGCTGCTCGCCGCGACCCTCCCGCCTTTGCCCGCCGCACGCCAGGACTGACACCGCCATGCCCTTGCCCCTGACCCACGACGACCCGCACGGCTTCGGCCCCTACCGCCTCCTCGCCCGGCTGGGCAGCGGCGGTATGGGCACCGTCTACCTGGCGCGCTCGCCGGGCGGCCGGACCGTGGCGGTCAAGACCATGCACGCCCGGATCGCCACCGAGGCCGCCTTCCGCACCCGGTTCCGGCTGGAGGCGGACGCCGCCCGGGTCATCGGAGGACGCCACGGCGCCCAGGTCGTCGAGGCCGATCCGCTCGCCGAAACCCCCTGGATCGCCACCGAGTACGTCCTCGGCCCGCCGCTGGACGAGGCGGTGGAACTGGCCGGCCCGCTGCCCGAGGCGTCCGTACGGGCCCTGGGCGCGGCGCTGTGCGGGGCGCTCGGCCAGCTGCACCGCTCCGATGTCGTGCACCGCGACCTCAAGCCCTCGAACATCATGGTCACCGCCGACGGCCCGAAGGTCATCGACTTCGGTATCGCCCGCGCCCTGGGCGACGACCGGCTGACCCAGACGGGCGCCGCGGTCGGCACCCCCGCGTTCATGTCGCCGGAGCAGGCGACCGGCGGGGAACACACCCCGGCCGGGGACGTCTTCGCGCTCGCCGGGGTCCTGGTCTTCGCCGCCACCGGCCGCGGCCCCTTCGGCGACGGGCAACCCGCGGACCTGCTGTACCGGGTCACCTACGGCGAACCCGACCTCACCGGCACCCCCGCCGCCCTCGCCCCGATCCTGACCCGCTGCCTGGCCAAGGACCCCGCACAGCGCCCGACCACCGCCGAGCTGTCGGCCCGGCTGCACGACGGCGGCGGCGCGTTCGCCGACCTGCTTCCGGACGCGGTGCTCGCGGAGATCGGGCGGCGGGCGAGCGAGGTCTGGCAGATCGTGCCGCAGCGGCTGCCCGCACCGGCCGACCAGCCGGCGACCGTGCCGATGGCCGACGGGCCCGCCACGGGCGGCCTCTCCCGCCGGGGGCTGCTGATGGCCGGCGCGGGGTCGGTGCTCGGCGTGGCCGGGGCCGGGGCCGGCGTCTGGGCGTGGCTGGGGCGGGGCGGGACCGACCCGGGGCCGACGGGTCCGTACGAGAAGCCGACGCCCGGTCCGAGTGTCGGCGCGCTCAAGAAGAAGAAGCTGGATTCGGTGTGGCAGATCCAGAACGGCGGCACCTATGACGACGAGTCGCCCGATGCCCCCTTCGTGCTCGGCGGCGTGCCCGTCGTGGTGGGCAACACGCAGATCTACCGGATGGACCCGGCGTCCGGCGCGGTGAAGTGGACCGCCGACATCGACGGCACCTGGCAGGTCGCCTCGGACGGCGAGCGCCTCTTCCAGAACGTCAGGGTCGCGCACTACGACGACCCCAAGAGCGGGATTCCGCGCACCGTCGACCGGTTCCTCGCCCGCGTCGACCTGGCCACGGGCAAGGCCGGCAAGCACCTCGCCGAGATCACCGACGCGAACTTCGGCGGTATCGACAGCCAGTTGCTGGCGGTCGCCGGCGACACCGCCTACCTGGCCGTCTCGCAGGGCAAGGTCAAGATGTACCAGCGGCAGATCCCCTGGGCCGTGACCGCCGTGGACCTCGCCTCGGCGCGCCGGCCGTGGACCGAGCCGCTGCCGTTCCGGTCGGCGAAGTCCGACGAGTGGCACTTCCTGGCCGCCAAGGTCGCCGACGACCGCCTGCTGCTCCTGCAGCAGATGAACGACGGCAAGGTCCGGATCGTCGCCCGGAGCACCCGCACCGGGAAGGTCGTCTGGGACAAGCCGTGGGACGTCGGGCCGGCCGCCGCGCACCACCCGCTGACGGCCGACGGCACGCACCTGTACCTGGGCACCGGGCGGCTGCGGGCGCTGCGGCTGAGCGACGGCGGCCAGGCGTGGGAGGCGGCCGATGGCAGGAGCTACGGGCCGCCGGTCCTGAAGGACGGTGTGGTGTACGCGGTGCGGAAGGGCGTCGGCCTCGTCGGGACCGACGCCGCCGGCGGGAAGCCGCGCTGGAGCGAGAAGGGCGGCGACGGCGCGCAGGCGTCACTCATCTCCCGCCCCGTCATCGGCTCCCGGTACGCGTACACGTACAGCAAGAGCGAGGGGGCGCTGCGGGCGATCGACCTCGGCTCGCGCACCACCGCCCACCTCTACAAGGCCAACGGGGACCGCTTCACCGCCGTGGCGCAGAGCAAGATGATCATGGCGTCGGGCGAGCACTTCCTCGCCGGCTTCCCCCTCCGGTAGTACGGCGGCTCCACAGGCCACCGGACCCTCGGACACCTCCCACCCACCCTCCCTCCCTCCCTCCCTGCCTCCCTCCCACCTCCGCAGAAAGCCGCGACCATGAACCCTCTCGGCACCGGCGACCCGCTCCGCCTCGGCCCGTACCGCCTGCTCGGCGTGCTCGGCGAGGGCGGTATGGGCAAGGTCTACGTCGGGCAGGACGCCGAAGGCACCGTCGCCGCGGTCAAGGTGCTCCGGCCCGAACTCACCGGCGAGACGAACCTCGTGCAGCGCTTCGTCCGCGAGGCGCAGGCGGCGCGGGCGGTGACCGGCAAGGGCGTGGCGCGGGTGCTCGGCGCGCAGACCGAGGGCGGCCGGCCGTGGATCGCCACCGAGTTCCTGGCCGGTCCGACCCTCGACGAGGCCGTCGAGGCATACGGCCCGTTCGACGACGCGGCCGTACGCGCCCTGGCCTCCTCGATCGCCCGCACGCTGGAGGACATCCACGCCGCGGGCCTGATCCACCGCGACCTCAAGCCCCCGAACATCGTCCTGACCTCGACCGGGCCGCGCGTCATCGACTTCGGTATCGCCCGCCCGGAGCACGGCCTCACCCTGACCACCACCGGGCAGATCCCGGTGACCCCCGGCTACGGCGCGCCCGAACAGGTCCTGGGCCGCCGGGTCGCCTCCCCCGCCGACGTCTTCTCCCTCGGCGCGGTCCTGGTGTACGCGGCCAGCGGCCACCGCGCGTTCGACGCCACCCATATCGCCGCCCTCCAGTACAAGGTCGTCCACGACGAGCCCGAACTCCACGGCGTCCCCGAGCAGCTGCGGCCGCTGATCGCCCCCTGCCTCGCCAAGGACCCGGCCACCCGGCCCACCCCCGCCCAGATCGCCGCGGCCTTCGCCGCGCCCAAGGGCGCCGAACGGGCCTGGCGGCGCGGCCGGGTGGCCGCCGCGATCAAGGAGCGGGAATCCCGGATCCACGAGCTGACCACGCTGACCGCGGGGGAGGCCGCCGGCTCCCCGGTCCCGGTGACCCGGCGCCGGCTCCTGACGGGCCTGGCCGCGGGCGGGGTGGTCCTCGCGGCGGGCGGCGGCGCGGCCGTCGCGCTCTGGCCGCCCGCCCGCACCGCGCCGGTGAAGAAGAAGACCGACCTCTTCGCCTTCCCGCCGGCCGTGCGGACCCCCGAGGCGCATGTGCTGAACGCGGACGACGGCGACTTCATCGTCGGCGGCTCGCCGAAGGAGCTCTGGGGCCCGATCGAGGTGCTCGACTCGGAGACCCCGGCGCCGCTGCCCGTACGGGACGTCATCGTCGTCGGCGCGGCCGGCGGCGGGATCGCGGCCCACAACGTGGTGGACGGCAAACGCCGTTGGGCCGTCCGCGACATCAAGGCGACCGGCCGCTACCTCTCCCTCTCCGACCGCCTGATAGCCGCCGTCGACTCCGAGGGCACCCTCCGCACCTTCGTCGCCTCCACCGGCGAACCCCGCTGGACCGCCGACGCCGACGCCGAACAACTGCTGGCCGCCGACGACGAGGCGGTCTACCTCGTGACCAAGGACCACCGCCTGCGCGCGGTGGGGCGGTCCGATGCCAGGGTGCGGTGGACGGCGCGGCCCACCGGCGACTTCAGCGGCGCCCTCACCCCGCCGGGTGTCGCCGCCGAAGGCCGGCTGGTCGTCTCCACCGACAAGGGCGATGTGCTGGCCTTCGCCACCTCCGACGGGCACCGGGTCTGGGATCTGCGCAAGCAGTGGGACGGCGCGATCCGCCCGGCGGTTCACGGCTCGACGGTCTACCTCAACGGCAGCACGCTCACGGCCCGGAGGCTGGCCGACGGCAAGAAGCTGTGGGAGGTCGAGGCGCGGGACGCGGCCTGGCACAAACACCAGGACTGGGGCCCGGCGACCCCTTACGACGACGATCTGCTCTACGCCACGCACGGCAACTGGGCCCGCAAGATCAAGCGCAGCGACGGCAGCAAGATCTTTGAGTGCCGCGGGACGGCTGACCTCAGCCGCCCGGTGCTCCTCCAGGGAAACGGGGTGTGGTTCATCGACGAGGACATCTGGAACCAGGTCAACGCGGTGGATCAGCGCACCGGCTACCCGGCCTGGTCTTTCGGGCTGCCCAAAGCGGAGCGCCGCTGGCTGGCGGCTGATGGCAACCGGGTCTTCGTCTTGAACGGGACATCGCTGTATGCCCTGCCGGTGTTCTGATCCGGGGTATTCGGGAGCCCTCGGTAGCGCTGTTCGCGTACCTTGTATTGATCATCCCGGGTGCATTTGAAGAGCCGTACTGCGCGAAACTCCCGCACCACTGACCTCTGGGGTGATGCGTCGTCAACTACGAGGGGGAAACCTGATGAGGAAGTCCCGGTCCATGGTGGCCGCGGCCATGTCGGTGCTGGTCGGTGCCGTCTTGACCAGCGGCATCGCGGTGGCGAGCCCATCCGGCTCGACGGAGGCTCACACTGTTCGGGGTTCTGGCGCAACGTCTGCGGCGGCCACGCCGCGCGCCGCTTCGCCGGTTCAGGTGAGGACTCTGGAGGCGGTCACGTTGCGCGCGGAGCCGACGACTGGTTCCACGGCCTTGGGCGTTGTCGGCAAGGGCGTGAAACTCCTCGCCTATGAGGGGGCGATTCACGGTAAGTACAAGGCGTGTGGGAAAAGCGGAAACAAGTGGGAGCGCGTGGCGAAGGACGGAACTGATATCAAAGGCTGGGTGGCGAGTAGCTGCCTGAAATACCCCTGGAGCTAACCCGCACACATCGACTGCTCATTGCTGCCGGCCATGAGCAGTCAGCGGGCCCGGAGCGCCCGCCCCGGGCCCGTGAAAGGTTCAGCCCTTCACCGGTGCGTGCTGCCGCAGCACCTCCATGAACGCCCGCATCCAGTCCGGGTGGTCGGGCCAGGCGCGGGCGGAGACGACCTTGCCGTCGACGACGGCCGGGGCGTCGACGAATTCGCCGCCGCCCATCTCCACGTCCGGTGCGCAGGCCGGGTAGGCGGCGGTGCGGCGGCCCTTGAGGACGCCGAGGGGGGCGAGGGTGGTGGCCGCGTGGCAGATGTGGGCGACGGGCTTGTCGGTGTCGAAGAAGTGGGTGACGACGCGGCGGTAGTCGGGGTCGTTGCGCAGGTACTCGGGGGCCCGGCCGCCCGGGAGGACCAGCCCGGCGTAGCCGGCCGGGTCGACCTCGGACAGGGCGAGGTCGGAGGGCCAGGAGTGGCCCGGCCGTTCGATGTAGGTGTCGAAGTTGTCGACGAAGTCGTGCACGACGAACTGCAGCTTCTTGCGCGACGGGGCCGCGATACGGACCTCGTAGCCCTCCTCCAGCAGCCGCTGGTACGGGTAGAAGAACTCCAGATCCTCGGTGGCGTCGCCGGCGATGAGCAGGATCTCGGGCATGCTGCGCACTCCTCGTGGGTCGGGCGGACCGGTGTGATCCGGCTGATCGGTTCGATCAGGCCGTATCGGATCAATCGGTTCCCCACGCCGTGACGTTGAATGCGTCGCCCACCGCAGGCCGTCCGGTTCGCAGTACCGAGAACTTCGATCCGAAGGCGACACCGCCCTCGGGGACGCGGCGGTAGGAGGCGAGGGTGCGCAGCGGCTCGGGTCCGGCCTTGGTGCCGGTGCGCTGGTCGACGAGGGTGACGGCGCAGCGGACGGCGAGCTTGGCGAAGCCCAGTTCGCCGTCGCCGATGGTGACCCGGCGGGCCCGGTCCTCGGTCTGCGGTTCCGGCCATCCGTCGACGACGATGTTCGGCCGGAAGCGCTCCATCGCGACCGGGGCGCGTCCGGCGGCGGTGATACGGGCGTTGAGGTCGTCGAGGGAGGCCAGGGACAGGACGTGGACCGGGCTGCTGTCGGCGAAGCCGGAGGTGCCCGGGGTGCACCCGTCGGTGACCCGGTCGTGCTCCGGCGGTACCCGTACGAGCCGGCTGGGCGCGCCGAGCACCTCGGACAGCCAGCCGGCCGCCGCCTCGCCCTGGTCGACGGCGCGGTACGGCGCGCCGAACATCTCGACGTCGACCCGGGCCGCGGATTCCGTGCCGTAGGCGATCTCGCACGTCAGGGGGGCGATTCCCGGTGCGGACAGGGTGAGTTCGCTGCCGTTGGCGCCGACCTCGGGGCGTATGACCGCAAGGGCGGGGTCGGTGCGCTGGCTGCGGAAGACTCCGTCCTTGCCGACGACCATGAAGCTGCGGTCGTGGGCGAGGCCGGCCCGGGTGAGCTCCGCCGAGGCGGCCGGGGTGCCGGCGCAGCCCTTGACGGGGTAGCTGATCAGTTCGATGACGGTTGCCATACGGGCAGCCTAGGAAAGCTTCAGGTCCACAGCTGGGTGATCGCCACGTCCAGGTCCGCGAGCAGGCGGCGCAGCAGCGGCAGGGAGAGGCCGATGACGTTGCCGGGGTCGCCGTCGATGCCGTCGATGAAGGGGGCGGAGCGGCCGTCGAGGGTGAAGGCGCCGGCGACGAAGAGCGGCTCGCCGCTCGCGACGTACGCGGCGATCTCGTCGTCCGTGGGCTCGCCGAAGCGGACCGTGGTGGAGGCGGTGGCGGACACCTCGCGGCCGCCGGCGGTGTCGATGACGCAGTGGCCGGTCCGCAGCACGCCGGAGCGGCCGCGCATGGACTTCCAGCGGGCGGTGGCGTCCTCGGCGTCGGCGGGCTTGCCCAGCGCCCGGCCGTCCAGCTCCAGGACCGAGTCGCAGCCGACGACCAGCGCGCCGGCGGCCTCCGGGCGGGCGGCGACGGCCGCGGCCTTCGCCTCGGCCAGGACGCGGGCCAGCTCACCGGGCGTGGCCGCGGTCAGCGCGTCCTCGTCGACGCCGCTGACGATGACCTCGGGCGCCAGCCCGGCCTGGCGCAGCAGGGCCAGCCGGGCCGGGGACTGGGAGGCGAGGACGAGGCGGCGGGGGCGGGCGGGGGAGTGGGGCTGCTCTTCGGTCATGGGCGCCATCGTACGGAGCCGGTGCCGGCCCCGGTACGGCCGGACTACTTGCCCAGGACCGCCTGCATGACCTGCTTGGCGATCGGGCCGCCCAGCTTGCCGCCGGCGATCTCGGAGCGGGGGATGTCCATGTCCTTGGGGTCGACGAAGACGGCGACCGCCACCGGGGAGGAGCCGTCGCTCTGCTTGGCGTAGGAGACGAACCAGGCGTAGGGGCGCTCGTCGTTGACGTTCGCGCCGTGCTGGGCGGTGCCGGTCTTGCCGCCGACCGTCACGCCGTCGATCTTGGCCTTGCCGGCCGTGCCCTCCTCGACGGTGTACTCCATCATCTGCTGCACCTTCTTGGCGGTGTCGGCGGAGACGGCCTGGGACATCATCTTCGGCTCGAACTTCTCGATCGTCGACAGGTCGGAGCCGCGCACCTCGTCGACGATGTGGGGCGTCATCAGCTTGCCGTCGTTGGCGAGCCCCGCCGCCACCATCGCCATCTGCATCGGCGTGCTGGTCAGGCTGCCCTGGCCCATGCCGGTCAGCGCGGTCTGCGGCTTGTCGAGCTTGTCCGGGTAGAGGCTCTTGGTGGCCAGCAGGTCCCCGAAGTCCTTGTCGTAGACATCGGAGTTGAAGCCGAACTTCTCCGCGGTCTCGCGCATCTTGTCCTTGCCGACCTTCAGCGCGGTGTCGAGGAAGACGTTGTTGCACGACCACTGCATGCCGGTCTTGAGGGACGCCTTGTCGCAGGGCGCGCCCGCGACATCGTTGCCGATCTTCGTCGTGCTCAGCGGCAGCTGGTAGGGGGCGGGGGCGCCCGAGGGGGCGTCGATGTCGCTGACCACCCCGTGCTCCAGGGCGGCGGCCGCGGTGAGGATCTTGAAGGTGGAGCCGGGGGCGAAGGTCTCGCGCAGCGCCCGGTTGCTCAGCGGCTTGGTCTTGTCGTCGTCCAGCGCCTTGAACTTCCTGCTCTCGGCGTTGGAGATGCCGGCGAAGACCGACGGGTCGTAGGAGGGGGTGGAGGCCAGCGCGAGGACCTTGCCGTTGCGCGGGTCGAGGGCGACCACCGCGCCCTTGGCGTTGAGGTCGGTCAGACCCTTGTAGGCGGCCTTCTGCGCCTTGGGGTCGATGGTGGTGATCACATCGCCGCCGCGCGGCTTCTCCCCGGTCAGGATGTCCTTGGCGCGCTTGAGCGCGAGCCGGTCGTCCTTGCCGCTGAGCACCTTGTTGTAGATGCCCTCCAGGAAGGTCGTGCCCTGGGCCTGCGAGGCGAAGCCGGTGACCGGGGCGTACATCGGGCCGTCCTTGTACGTCCGCTTGTACTTGAAGTCGCCGGAGGTCGCCACGGAGCCGGTGATCGGCCGGCCGCCGACGATGATGTTGCCGCGGGGGTAGGAGAACGCCTCGATCTTCACCCGGCGGTTGTTGGGGTCGTTGGCCAGCTCGTCGGCCTGGACGAACTGGACCCAGGTCGCGCGGGCCAGCAGGGCCAGCACCAGCACCCCGCAGAAGACGGCTATATGCCTCAGCGGCCTGTTCATCGCTCTCCCACTCCCCATCGGCGGCGCCGGTCCGGGCGGATCGGCGCCCCGACCGCGCTACGCCCGAATTGCGGCTCTTCGAGAGTGAAAGATGAGATTGCGGCGGCTGTGGTTGCAGACGGGAACTGTGAGCGTCGCCTCGCGCGGCACGGGAACTGCGGACGGAACGGCCCGCGGACCGGCCTCGCGGAGCGGCCGGCGGGAGCGGCGCGACGCGGTCATCTCACGGAGAGCAGGAACATCAGCACCACCGCGGCCACGGCCAGCACGATGCCCATCCGGCGGAGCTTGGCCTGTACCTCATGCAGCTCCTCGGGCGGCTCATCGGGCGGGTCGGACCACAGCATGTATCGATCCTGTGCCCGTCGTGCCCGCGGCGCCTGAGTACGCGTACTCAGGCGCCGCGGTCCGAAGGACTAGTCAGTGCACCATGCACCGACCCCGGCCGGCGGCCGGGCGCTCCCGGCCGGTCAGCGCGGCCAGTGGACGGCAACCCCTCGACTCGACGAACGATCACCGCAACCACACCGGAACAGCAACCGAGGCAACGGCTCCTGCCCCGCCCCGGCTAACGGGGCCAGTAACTCGTCCGCCACGCCCGCGGACCGGGGTGCGGCACCCGGGCGCGCGCCGGGATCGTGGACGCCGGATCGGACCACTCGCTGCCGGGGGCACCGCCCTCGGCAGCGGCACCGGCGGCGACCGCCGCGGCACGGGCCTGCACCACCGCCAGTGCGGCGGCCAGCTCCTCAGGTGTCGGATTGCCCCGTACGACCTTGATCATCTGCGTCCACCTCCTACAGCGGGATGTTGCCGTGCTTCTTCGGCGGCAGCGCCTCGCGCTTGTTGCGCAGCGCGCGCAGCCCGCGCACGATGTGCCGGCGCGTCTCGGACGGCTCGATCACCGCGTCGACATAGCCGCGCTCGGCCGCCACGTACGGGTTGAGCAGGGCGTCCTCGTACTCCTGGATCAGCTCCTGCCGGCGGGCGTCCTGCGCGGCGGGGTCCTCGATGGCGGCCAGGGTGCGGCGGTGCAGGATGTTGACCGCGCCCTGCGCGCCCATCACCGCGATCTGCGCGGTCGGCCAGGCCAGGTTCAGATCGGCACCCAGGTGCTTGGAGCCCATGACGTCGTACGCGCCGCCGAACGCCTTGCGGGTGATGACCGTGATCAGCGGGACCGTCGCCTCCGCGTACGCGTAGATCAGCTTGGCGCCGCGCCGGATGATCCCGTCGTACTCCTGGTCCGTCCCCGGCAGGAAGCCCGGCACGTCCACGAACGTCAGCACCGGGATGTTGTACGCGTCGCAGGTGCGCACGAACCGGGCGGCCTTCTCCGATGCCTTGATGTCCAGGATGCCGGCGAACTGCATCGGCTGGTTGGCGACCACACCGACCGAATGGCCCTCCACCCGCCCGAAGCCGGTCACGATGTTCGGCGCGAACAGCGCCTGGGTCTCCATGAACTCGCCGTCGTCCAGGACGTGCTCGATCGCCGTGACCATGTCGTACGGCTGGTTCGCCGAGTCCGGGACGAGGGTGTCCAGCTCGCGGTCGTAGTCCGAGGTCGCAAGGTCCGCCTCCTCGGGGAAGACCGGCGGCTCGGAGAGGTTGTTGGACGGCAGGTAGGACAGCAGACCCTTGACGTAGTCGATGGCGTCCTTCTCGTCGCCCGCCATGTGGTGCGCCACGCCCGAGGTGGTGTTGTGCGTCCGCGCGCCGCCCAGCTCCTCGAAGCCCACGTCCTCGCCGGTGACCGTCTTGATGACGTCCGGGCCGGTGATGAACATGTGCGAGGTCTGGTCGACCATGACGGTGAAGTCGGTGATGGCGGGGGAGTAGACCGCGCCGCCCGCGCAGGGGCCGACGATCAGCGAGATCTGCGGAATGACGCCCGACGCGTGGGTGTTGCGCCGGAAGATCTCGCCGTACATGCCCAGCGAGACCACGCCCTCCTGGATGCGCGCGCCGCCGGAGTCGTTGATGCCGATGACCGGGCAGCCGGTCTTGAGCGCGAAGTCCATCACCTTGACGATCTTCTCGCCGAAGACCCCGCCGAGCGCCCCGCCGAAGACCGTGAAGTCCTGGGAGAAGACGGCCACCGGACGGCCGTCGACCGTGCCGTAGCCGGTCACCACGCCGTCGCCGTACGGGCGGTTCTTCTCCAGCCCGAAGTTGGTCGACCGGTGCCGCGCGAACTCGTCCAGCTCGACGAACGAGCCCTCGTCCAGCAGCAGATCGATGCGCTCACGCGCCGTCAGCTTCCCCTTGGCGTGCTGCTTTTCCACCGCGCGGGCGGAACCGGCGTGCGTGGCTTCGTCGACCCGCCGCTGCAGATCCGCCAGTTTGCCCGCGGTGGTGTGGATGTTTGCTTCCGGTTCGGACATCGGGATGCGGCTCCTGCTCGTCCTGGACTGGTGCTCGTACTGAGGGTGGTACGTGTATGGCTACCGACTCGTAGCGTATCGGCGGGGCTGCTCAGCGGCACTGCGTCGTTGACCACACCTAGGCTGGTGCCATGACGCCTCAACCACCGGGAAACCGGGACAAAGACGCCGGCCGCTGGAGCGATCTGGGCCGTCCCCCGCTGAACGCCACCGCGCTGCGTCGCGCCCTCGTGCGCCCCGGCGCCCTGTGGACCGCCCTGGACGTCGTTCCCGCCACCGGCTCCACCAACACCGACCTGGCCGAGCGCGCGGCCCAGGGGGCGGCCGAGGGCGCCGTCCTGGTGGCCGAGGAGCAGTCCGCCGGCCGCGGCCGCCTCGACCGCACCTGGTCGGCGCCCCCGCGCTCCGGGCTGTTCTTCTCCGTCTACCTCACCCCCCGCGTACCCGTCGAGCGCTGGGGCTGGCTCCCGCTGCTGGCCGGGGTGGCCACCGCCACCGCGCTGTCGCGTACGGCCGGCGTCGACACCGCACTCAAGTGGCCCAACGACCTCCTGGTCGCGGTCGACGGCGCCGAGCGCAAGGCCGGCGGCATCCTCGCCGAACGGGCCGCGGACGGCGTGGTCGTCGGCATCGGCCTCAACGTCACCCTCACCGCCGACGAACTGCCCGTGCCCGGCGCCGGTTCCCTCGCCCTGGCGGGCGCCCGCACCACCGACCGCGACCCGCTGCTGCGCGCCGTACTGCGCTCCCTGGACCACTGGTACGGCGAGTGGCAGACCGCCAACGGCGACCCCGCGGCCAGCCGGCTCCAGGACGCCTACGCGGCCGGCTGCGCCACGCTGGGCCGAACGGTGCGAGCCGAACTCCCCGGCGGCACCGAGATCGTCGGCGAGGCGGTCGCCATCGACGGCGACGGCCGCCTGGTCCTGGCCACGGCCGACGGCGTACAGCAACCGGTGGGCGCGGGCGACATCATCCACCTCCGCCCGGCGGGAGGGGACACCACCGGACAGCCGAAGTGACCCGCCGAGCCCGAGCGAGCCCGCCGCGATCCGCCAACGTCCCTGCTCCGGCCGCAACCCCCAACGGCGCCGCCCCGCCTCGGCCCGACACCGCGTACCCGAGGCGGCACGTCATACCCGAGACCGAGCGCCCCTGCTTACGCTCCCCACCACCAACAGCAACCCCCAACGGCTCCGCCTCGGGCCACCACGGCGTACCCGAGAGCGCCCCTGACTGCCCCCACCGCACCAACAGCAACCACCAACGGCTCCGCCCCGGGCCACCACGACGTACCCGACACAGTGAGCCCCTGATTACGCTCCCACCACCAACAGCAACCCCCAACGGCTCCGCCCCGGGCCACCACGACGTACCCGACACAGTGAGCCCCTGATTACGCTCCCACCACCAACAGCAACCCCCAACGGCTCCGCCCCGGGCCACCACGACGTACCCGACACAGTGAGCCCCTGATTACGCCCCCACCACCAACAGCAACCCCCAACGGCTCCGCCCCGGGCCACCACGACGTACCCGACACAGTGAGCCACGGCACACACCTGCCGTATCGTTGACTCGGTCCGCCAGGGAGCGGGCCACCGGCGAGCAGTGATCGGAAGGGCAGTGCGCAGGGATCGGACAGGGAGCGGCCGGTGACCGCCGACGACTCGGGCGCCGCCCCGCGCGACACGGACACCGAGGACGATGCCGTACGCGACGTGCCCGCGGGCGACCCGCCGGGGGCCGTCGACGGGGGCGACGACAACAGCATCGCCGTCCGCCTCGAACAACTCATCCTCGGCGCCGACCGCCGCTACACGCCGTTCCAGGCGGCCCGCAGCGCCGGCGTCTCCATGGACCTGGCGGCCCGCTTCTGGCGCGCCATGGGCTTCGCCGACATCGGCCAGGTCAAGGCCCTGACCGAGGCCGACGTACTCGCCCTGCGGCGCCTGGCCGGCCTGGTCGAGGCCGGTCTGCTGAGCGAGGCCATGGCCGTCCAGGTCGCCCGTTCCACGGGCCAGACCACCGCCCGCCTCGCCGACTGGCAGATCGACTCCTTCCTGGAGGGCCTCACCGAGCCCCAGGACTCCGGCCTGACCCGTACGGAGATCACCTATCCGCTGGTGGAGCTGCTCCTGCCCGAGCTGGAGGAGTTCCTGGTCTACGTCTGGCGGCGGCAGCTCGCCGCGGCCACCGGCCGGGTCGTACGGGCCCAGGACGACGTCGAGATGGTCGACCGCCGGCTCGCCGTCGGCTTCGCGGACCTGGTCGGCTTCACCCGTCTGACCCGCCGTCTGGAGGAGGAGGAACTGGGCGAGCTGGTGGAGGCGTTCGAGACCACCTGCTCGGACCTGGTGGCCGCGCACGGCGGACGGCTCATCAAGACCCTCGGCGACGAGGTGCTCTTCTCGGCCGACGACGCCGGAATCGCCGCCGAGATCGGCCTGCGGCTGATCGAGACGATGAGCCACGACGAGACGATGCCGGAGCTGCGGGTCGGCATCGCCTTCGGCACGGTCACGACCCGGATGGGCGATGTCTTCGGCACGACCGTCAATCTGGCCAGCCGGCTCACCTCGATAGCCCCCAAGGACACCGTCCTGGTGGACGAGGCGTTCGCGGAGGAACTCGGCCGGATCGGTGACGCGCCGGTCTCCGAGGCGGACGCCGCGGCCGCGGAGAAGGCCGCCGAGGAGGGCACGGGCGAGGCGCCGCCGTCCTACCGCTTCGCGCTGCAGCCGATGTGGCAGCGGCCGGTGCGCGGCCTGGGCGTCGTGGAACCGTGGCTGCTGACCCGGCGCGGCTGATCGGCGCGGCCGACCCGGCGCGGCTGATCGGCCCTGCCGTGGCACGACGAGTGCCCCGCCCCCCTGTCCCGCCGGGCTCCCGCCTGGCATGATCCCCCCAGTCGAGCAGGTCAACGTTCGTTAACACGGGAGGGTTCCATGCAGCGGTTCGGCGCGGACGAGTGGGTCGGCATCGAGCGCCATGGCTTCGTGGCGGAACTGGTCATGGACCGCCCCAAGGCCATGAACGCGGTCTCGACGGCGATGGCCGACGCCCTGTCACGGGCCTGCGCCGAGCTGGCCGCGGACCGTTCCGTACGGGCGGTGGTGCTCACCTCCACGCACGAGCGGGCGTTCTGCGTCGGCGCGGACCTCAAGGAGCGCAACTCCTTCACGGACGCGGACCTGATGCGCCAGCGCCCGCACACCCGCGCCGCCTACACCGGCGTACTGGAGCTGCCGGTACCCACCATCGCCGCGGTGCACGGCTTCGCGCTCGGCGGCGGCTTCGAGCTGGCGCTGGCCTGCGACCTGATCGTCGCGGACGGCACCGCGGTGGTCGGGCTGCCGGAGGTGTCGGTGGGCGTCATCCCCGGCGGGGGCGGCACCCAGCTGCTGCCGCGCCGGGTGGGCGCCGCGCGGGCGGCCGAACTGATCTTCACCGCCCGGCGGGTGCCGGCGGCCGAGGCGGCACAGCTGGGGCTGGTCGACCAGCTGGTGGCGGACGGCCGGGACCGGGCCGAGGCGCTGGCGCTGGCCGCGACGATCGCCCGCAACTCGCCCGTCGGCCTGCGCGCCGCCAAGCGCGCGCTGCGCCTGGGGCACGGCCTGGACCTGCGCACCGGACTGGACCTGGAGGACGGCGCCTGGCGCAGCGTGGCCTTCTCCGGGGACCGCGCGGAGGGCGTGGCGGCCTTCAACGAGAAGCGGGACCCGCAGTGGCCCGGTGAGTGAGGGCCGGTGAACGAAGCCCGGGGCCCGGTGCGTGAGGCCCGGCGAACGAGGCTCGACCCGGCCACGTAAGGCCCGGTGTATGAGCCGCCGGGCCGCTACGGATGGCCCGCTGCGGGTGGCCCGCTACGGATGGCCTGCTGCGGGCGGCCTGCCCCGGGCGGCCCGGCGCGCAGGTGACGCAACGTAATCAACCCCTCTCCCACCCCCTTTTCGGCCCCCACCAGCCACGACGTGGATAACGCCCCGGTGTCATTCCCGCACTCAAAGGGGCGAAAGGGGCTAAACATTCCTACGCTGTAATACAGAGCGTGCTCACGGTGACGGAATGTGAGGATCCGGTGACGGGTGAGGGCGATGCGAGGCTGCGGGCAGTGGTGGAGCTGGCGCAGGCGATGGCGGCCGCGCACACACCGCGCGAATCGGCGCACGCGGCGGCCCAGGGCGTACGCCTGGCCCTGGGCGGCTCCTTCGCGGCGATCTCGAAGTGGGAGCGCGAGCTGGGCAAGCTCCGGGTGCTGGTCAACGTCGGCGAACTCGCCGAGGGCGAGGAGGAGTTCCCGGAGGACGAGAGCTACCCGGTGCACGAGTTCCCGGAGATCGTCGGGTTCCTGCACGAGCAGTGGGCCGGCGGCGGCGAGCCCAGCGCCTGGGTGGAGACGGCCGAGGCGGACCCGCCTCCCGGGGGCCCCGGGCCCGGCGGGTCGGCGGGCGGCCGGGACGGCCCCTACAACCACCAGCGGGTGGCCGCGCTGCGCCGCCGCGGCCGGGGCTGCTGTGTGGTCGCCCCGATCGTGCTGCACGGGCGGGCGTGGGGTGAGCTGTATGTCGCCCGGCGCACCGCGGAGCCCGTCTTCGGCCGGGCGGACGCCGACTTCGCCAGCGTGCTCGCCGCCGTGACGGCCGCCGGGATCGCCCAGACCGAGCGGCTGGCCGAGGCCCGACGACTGGCCTTCACCGACGCGCTGACCGGCCTCGCCAACCGCCGGGCCGTCGATATGCGGCTGGACGAGGCGCTGGAGCTGCACCGAGGCGAGGGCGCGGTGGTCAGCCTGGTGGTGTGCGATCTCAACGGGCTCAAGCGGGTGAACGACTCGCGCGGCCACGCGGTGGGCGACCGGCTGCTGGAGCGGTTCGGGTCGGTGCTCTCGCTGTGCGGTGCGATGCTGCCCGGCACGCTCGCCGCCCGGCTCGGCGGCGACGAGTTCTGCCTGCTCGCGCTGGGGCCGCCGGCCGACGAGGTGGTCAAGGTGGCCGCCGAGCTGTGCCGCCGGGCCGGGGAGCTGGACCTCGGTGAGGGCGTCGCGGTGGGGGTCGCCTCGACCGGTGATCCGATCGGCCAGGTGCGCAGCGGCCGCCGCCTCTTCCGGCTCGCGGACGCCGCGCAGTACAAGGCCAAGGCGGCGGGCTCGGGCGAGCCGGTGGTCGCCGGCCGGCACGGCGGCCGGGACGACCCGGTCGTACGGCTCGCCGACGCTCCGGACCGGCGGCCGGGGCCGGAGCGCCGGCGCTTCAGGAGGTGAGGTCGGTGCGGTGGGAGATCCTCGGGCGGTGCCGCCGGCCGCCCGCGGTCACACTTGGTAAGGGGTGATCCGGAAATCCGGTGGTGACATCCGGCGATTCAGTCTCTAGGGTGCCTGAATATGGATATGCACACTGTGGTGCTGGGGACGTCCGGCACGACCGCACAGGACGTCATCGCGGTGGCCCGCGGCGCGGCCCGGATCGAGCTGTCCGAGGAGGCCCTCGCGGCCGTCGCCGTCTCCCGCGCCTTCATCGACGAACTCGCCGCCAAGCCCGACCCCGTCTACGGCGTCTCCACCGGCTTCGGTGCCCTGGCCGTACGGCACATCAGCCCCGAGCTGCGGGCCCAGCTCCAGCGCAACATCGTGCGCTCGCACGCGGCCGGCATGGGCCCGCGGGTCGAGCGCGAGGTGGTCCGCGCGCTGATGTTCCTGCGGCTGAAGACCCTCGCCTCCGGGCACACCGGCGTCCGCCCGCTGGTCGTCGAGACCATGGCCGCGATACTCAACGCCGGCATCACCCCCGTCGTCCACGAGTACGGATCCCTCGGCTGCTCCGGCGACCTCGCACCGCTCTCGCACTGCGCGCTGACGCTGATGGGCGAGGGCGAGGCGGAGGGCCCCGACGGCGTCGTACGCCCGGCCGGGGAGCTGCTGGCCGCGCACGGCATCGCGCCCGTCGAACTGCGCGAGAAGGAGGGCCTGGCCCTTCTCAACGGCACCGACGGCATGCTCGGCATGCTCGTGATGGCCTGCGCCGACCTCGCGCGGCTCTTCACCTCCGCCGACATCACCGCGGCCCTCTCCCTGGAGGCGCTGCTCGGCACGGACAAGGTCCTCGCGCCCGAGCTGCACGCCATCCGCCCGCACCCCGGGCAGGCCGCCTCGGCCGCCAACATGCTGAAGGTGCTGGAGGGTTCGGGCTTCACCGGTCACCACCAGGACGACGCCCCGCGCGTCCAGGACGCCTACTCCATCCGCTGCGCCCCGCAGGTCGCCGGCGCCGGCCGGGACACTCTGGACCACGCCCGCCTGGTCGCCGACCGCGAGCTGGCGTCGGCGGTCGACAACCCGGTGGTGCTCCCCGACGGCCGGGTGGAGTCCAACGGCAACTTCCACGGCGCCCCGGTCGCCTACGTCCTGGACTTCCTGGCCATCGCCGCCGCCGACCTCGGCTCGATCGCCGAGCGCCGCACCGACCGGCTGCTGGACAAGAACCGCTCCCACGGGCTGCCCGCCTTCCTGGCCGGCGACCCGGGCGTCGACTCCGGCCTGATGATCGCCCAGTACACCCAGGCCGCGCTGGTCAGCGAGTTGAAGCGGCTGGCCGCGCCCGCTTCGGTGGACTCCATCCCGTCCTCCGCCATGCAGGAGGACCATGTCTCGATGGGCTGGTCGGCGGCGCGCAAGCTGCGCACCGCCGTCGACAACCTGACCCGGATCGTGGCCGTCGAGCTGTACGCGGCGACCCGCGCCATCGAGATGCGCGAGGGCCTGACGCCGGCGCCCGCCACCCGCGCGGTACTGGACGCGGTACGCGCCGCGGGCATCCAGGGCCCGGGCGAGGACCGCTTCCTGGCGCCGGACCTGGAGGCCGCGTACGCGTTCGTACGTGCCGGAAAGCTGGTGACGGCGGCGGAGTCGGTCACGGGGGAGTTGGCTTAGGAGGCGCCCGGGTTGGCCGGGCCACGTGGGCCGGGCCGAGTCGGCTGAGGGGGGTCACGTGGGCCGGGCCAAGTCGGCCGAGCCGGGCCAAGTCGGCCGAGGTGCGCCCCTCGCCGTCGGAATACCCTCCGCAACCGCCGCGTTGTGGCCCCGCAGGGGGCGTTCGCAACCCCTACGGGATCTGTTCCCCCCACCCCTAAGGCCCCGGGACCGCCCCCGGGGCCTTGCCCGTGGGCGCAGGGCCGGGCGTGGCCGTCAGGCCGTCTCGCCGGGGGTACGGCGTACCGAGTAGGCGACCAGCGCGGCGCCGAGCGCGAGGAAGCCGGCGCCGCCGATCACGTACGGGGTGGTGTCCGGGCTGCCGGTGTCGGCGAGGAAGTGCTGGGGGGCGGTGGGGCCGGGGGCCTTGGCGTCGCTCCCCGCGCGGCTCACCCGGTCCGTCCCGTCCGCCGGACCCGACTGGTCCGTCGGTCCCGATTCGTCCGCCAGTCCCGGTTCGGCCGGCGCGGAAGCCGTCCGCAGGCCGGAGTCTGTCGCTCCGTCAGTGCCCACGATCGCGTTGGCGGACGGTACGAACCACAAGGCGAACAGTACCGATCCCGCGGCGGTGGCGGTCAGCAGTGGTCGTCGAGCGGTCACGAAAGCGATCCCCCTTGTGGGTTCGGCGAATTGGCCGTTGAGCGCAGATGTTAGTGACCGCCGCGGGTCGCGGGGAAGTCGGGACCCGTCCGTGCCTAACCTCCGTGCTATGAGCAATGGTGAGACATCACGTTTTGTGCGGCTTCATGTCGAACTGGTCATGGAGGTCACCGACGCCGGGCAGCTGACCGGCGCGGCCCTGGAGCGCATCGACGGCGACCCGTCGCTGCCGGACGAGGAGCGCAGGCAGTCCCGGGAGACCGTCAAGGAGGACCCGGCGGAGGCGCTGGCCCACCTGGTCGACCCGTTCGACCTCGTCACCGCGGTGCCGGGCACGGAGCTCGCCCAGGCATCGTGGAGCAGCGAGGAGCTGACCGACTACGACCCCGAAGCCGAGTGGGACGCGGCGGAGTGGGATCTGGCGGACGATGCGGACGGGGAGGGCTGACACCGGGCACCGCTCCCGCACCCCCACCGGCCACGGCCCCCGCGCGGCGTCCCGCCCGTACGGGGGCCGATTACGTCCAGCGGGCCGGGGTCGATTGCGTGCAGCGGCCGTCGGCGGGCCCGTACGCCTCGGACAAAGGCACTCTGCGTGATCGGCCGGAGCGCATTCCGCAGCCCCTGCCCCTGGCCCGCCGTACGTCCCGGTGCAGGCGGGTCCCCATAGTGGCCTACCCCACACTTTTCGGGCGAATGGAACGGGCGAAACGGAAAAGGCGTTCAAATGGAGTCGGCCGGAATGGCTGCGTCCAGATATGCCTTCGCTCAGTTGGCAGTCGGCTCGGGGAAAGATGCGAATTCGGTAGCAATGGAGATGCGTGTGATGACGGACAGCAAGCGCCGCAAGAGCCTCATAGCCAGCGCCGCGCTGCTCGGGGGCGTAATCACGCTGACGGCGTGTGGCGCCAGCAGCGCGGCTGACGGAGGCGGTGTCGGCGCCGACGCCACCCGTCACGTGAACGCCCAGCAGGTCGACGAGGCGGCCGCGAAGGACGTCTCCGACGCCGAGATCACCATCTCGCCGAAGAACGGCGACACCCACGCGAGCCTCAGCAAGCCCGCCAAGGTCACGGTCAGTGGCGGACGGCTCACCGACGTCACGATGACCTCCGTCGAGTCCGGCCGGACGATCGACGGCACGCTGTCGGCCGACGGCACCTCCTGGCAGCCGGACCAGCCGCTGAGCCGCTCGACGAAGTACAAGGTCACCGCGCGCGCGGTGGACTCCCAGGGCCGCAAGGCGGTGGAGAACTCCAGCTTCACCACGCTCACCCCGTCCAGCAGCTTCATCGGGAACTTCACGCCCGAGGACGGCTCGACCGTCGGCGTCGGCATGCCGGTGTCGATCAACTTCGACAAGCCGATCAAGAACAAGGCCGACGTGGAGTCCGCGATCAGGGTCTCGGCGAGCAGCAACCAGCGCGTCATCGGCCACTGGTTCAGCGACACCCGGCTGGACTTCCGCCCCCAGGAGTACTGGCAGGCGAACTCCGAGGTCACCATGGACCTCGGCCTGAGCGGCGTCGAGGCATCGCCGGGCGTCCGGGGCATCCAGAACAAGACCGTCAGCTTCCACGTCGGCCGCTCGCAGGTCAGCACCGTCGACACCAAGACGCACCAGATGACCGTGGTGCGCGACGGCCGGGTCGTGAAGACCATCCCGATCTCGGCCGGCGGCCAGGAGAACCCGACCTACAACGGCGACATGGTCATCTCCGAGCGGTTCAAGCAGACCCGGATGGACGGCTCGACGGTCGGCTTCAAGAAGAAGAACGGCAAGGGCGAGTACGACATCCCCGACGTGCCGCACGCCATGCGCCTGTCGGCCTCCGGCACCTTCATCCACGGCAACTACTGGGGCAAGGGCATCTTCGGCACCGCCAACACCAGCCACGGCTGCATCGGCCTGAAGGACGTCAAGGGCGCCGACGACCCCAAGACGGACGGCGCCTGGTTCTTCAACCACTCGCGGACCGGCGACGTGGTGAAGGTGGTCAACTCCCCGGACCGCACCATCAAGCCCGACAACGGCCTCAACGGCTGGAACATGGCCTGGTCGCAGTGGGTCGCGGGCAGCGCCCTGCAGTGATCCGCGGGCAGTGCCTGTAGTGATCCGCGCGCAGTGCCTGCAGTGATCCGCGGGCAGTGCCTGCAGTGATCAGTGACGGGCGGGCGATCGCCCCGCGCCGCACGACCTGACCGACCGACCGACGCCCGGCGGTGCCGTACACACGGCGCGCCGGGCGTCGTCGCGGTTACGGCCGGTGCCCGCCCCCGGGCGCCGGACCATCGCCCCCGAACGGGCTGTCGATCACATACCGCCAGCGGCCGTCCCCGCCCCGCCGGGCGACATCGGTCGCGGTGCCCCGGACCCGCGCCCCGCCGACCTCCCCGTCCAGCTCCCAGTCGACGACCAGCAGCGCCGTGTCACCCGCGACCTGGACCTGCCGCGGCCGTACGGTGATCGGCAGCCCGAGGCCGAGGAAGCCGGCGTTGGCGCGCCGGATCGCCTCCGGTGTGGTGGCCGGTGCCCCGCCGCGCGGCACGAACACCGCGTCGGGCGCGTACATCTCCTGTACCGCGTCGGCATCGCCCGAGTTGAAGCGCTGCGCGAAGGCGGCGGGCACGTCCCGCGCCTCACGCGGCAACTCGGCGGGACGGGCCGCCGGGACGGGCACAGGGCCGGAGACGGGATCGGGACGGGGATCGGGACGGGGATCGGGACGGGGATGGGGACCGGGATGGGGCTCGGGGCCGGGGCCGGGGCCGGGTTCGGGCTCGGGATAGGGATCGGGTTCGGGGGCGGCGTCGGGCTCGGGATCGGGCTGGGCGGAAACGGGCGTCACGGTCGTTGCCTCCTGGGTGCCGGTGCGCGGCCGGGGCGTGTTTCAGTGGGTGGCCGCCGGTGCGGCGCAACCCTAGGAGGCCCCCTCGTGACTCACCGAACGGTTCGGGGCGCTCCCGGCCTGCCCGACGACGCCCGGGCCTCGGTGCGCGAACCGTCCCCCGACTGCCCCGTGGAGATCGCGCTCGGCGCGCTCCGCGGCCGCTGGACCACCCTCGTCCTCCGCGAGCTGCTCCGCGGCCCGCACACCTACGGCGAACTGGCCGCCGCCCTCCCCGCGCTCTCCGACAAGGTGCTCAGCGACCGGCTCGCCCAGCTCGTCGCCGAGGGCGTGGCCCGGCGCGACCGCATTCCCGGCTGGCCGTCCACCGTCCGCTACGAACTCACCCCGCACGGGCGGGAGTTGGGGCCCGTAATGCAGGCACTCTGGGACTGGGGCGCCGCCGCCGGCCGACCGCGGGAGGCGGCGGCGGGCAGCGCCGTACCGGGCCCCGCGGCGCCGGCCGGCGGGCCGTACCGCGCGCGGCCGTAGAGTGACCGGGTGAGCGAACGCGGAGGAAAAGGGCGCGGCGGGGCCCGGTCGTCGGCGGCCGACGAGCTGGTCGCGAAGGTGCTCGGCATGGTCCGTTACGCACCCGACGGCGCCGGGGCCGAGGACGCCATAGAGGCGGGTGCCTCGATGCTGGCCGCCGCCGAGCCCGGCTGGGAGGCGGTGAGCACGGCGGTGGTCGAGGCCGCCGTTGGGGCGGTGCGGCAGTGCTGGGCGGGCGGCTGGCACCCGGCCGACCTGGAGCGGATCGTGCGGCGTGAGGCATCGGACGCGACGCTGGTGGCGCTGGTCGTCGACGCCGTCGCCGCGGAGCACGCCCGGCCCGCCGCGACCCGCTCCCGGCCCGGCACGCGCTGGTCCGAGCAGCTGCGGCGGCTGGGCGCCGAGGTGTGGTGGGAGTCCGACCGCGGCTACCTCGACGCGGTGGCCGCGCGCCGCCGCAGCTCCCGCTTCGAGACCGCCTACGACGTGCTGGCGGCGCTGCGCGTCCTCGCCCGGCTGCCCCGCATCACCCCGCTGCCGACCCCGCCCGAGACCGGGGCGGGGGCCGCGGCGGGGCGCCGCTCCGGGGACGCCGCCTCGCGCGCCCTGGGGCGCATCCGCGGTCTGCTCGCCAAGGCCGAGGCGACGAACTACGCGCAGGAGGCGGAGGCGCTGTCGGCGAAGGCGCAGGAGCTGATGGCCCGGCACAGCATCGACGAGGCGCTCCTCGACACCGCGGACGGCTCGCCGGGCGGGGTGGCCGGCCCGTCGGCGGTCCGCATCGGCATCGAGGGACCGTACGAGCAGGCCAAGGCGCTGCTCCTGGACGCCGTCGCGACCGCCAACCGCTGCCAGGCCGTCTGGGCCGCCGACGTCGGCTTCTCCACGGTCGTCGGCTTCCCGGCCGACCTGGAGGCGGCCGAGATGCTCTACACCTCCCTGCTGCTGCAGGCCACCACGGCCATGAACCGCGCGGGCGACGACCACGGCCGCGCGCTCAAGGAGCGGGGCGGCACCCCCGTCGCCGGCGGCCGCTCCCGCCGTACCCGGGACTTCCGCCAGACCTTCCTCGTGGCGTACGCCGACCGCATCCGCGACCGGCTGACGGCGGCCACCGCGGCCGCCACGGCCGCCGCCACCGCTGAGTCCGCCGGGGCGGCCCCCGACCTCCTCCCGGTCCTCGCCGCCCGCGAACTCGCCGTCGAGGAGACCACCGGCGCCCTCTTCCCGGACACCGCCCCGGTCCGCCTGCGCGGCGTCAACGACGCGGCCGGCTGGCACCAGGGCAGGGCCGCCGCGGACCGCGCCCGCCTCGGCGACGGCTGAACCGCACCCGGTCCCTGCCCTCCCGCGCCCGGTTTTCGCGCTCCCGGCCCGGCCCCCGCACTCCCGGCCCGGCAACGACCGGCCTACGGCGCGAAGTACACCCCCGGCGGCACCCCCACCGCCCGCCGGAAGGCCGCGACGAACGCGCTCGGGGAGGCGTACCCCACCCGCGCCGCCACGGCCGCGACGGTCGCGCCGCCGGCCAGCAGCGGCATCGCGGCCTGCAACCGCACCCGGGTGCGCCACTGCCCGTACGGCATACCGGTGTCCGCCACGAACGCGCGGGCCAGCGTCCGGCCGCTCGCGCCCACCCGGGCGCCCCACTCCGCCAGTGTCCGCCCGTCCGCCGGATCGGCGCGCAGCGCCTCCGCGACCCGGCGCGCCCGCGGGTCGCGGGGCATCGGGGCCTGCACCGTCGCCACCGACACCGGGCGCAGCTGGTCCAGGACGACGGCCTCGGCCCGTTCGCGGGCGGCCGCGGCCAGGGTGTCGTCCGCCAGGTAGCAGATCAGCTCGCGCAGCAGCGGTGAGACACCGACGACGGTGGGCGCCGACCAGCCGACGGGGCAGCGCCCGGGCAGGAAGTACAGGCTGCGGAAGAGCGCCGGACCGGCGGCGCCGGTGGCGTGCTGGGTCCCGGCCGGGATCCACAGCGCCATCGACGGCGGGAGCACCCAGGTGCTGCCGACGGCCCGTACGGCCAGTACGCCCCTGCCCGCCCAGGCGAGTTGATGGTGCTCGTGGCGGTGGCGCTCGAACCACTGCCCGCCGTCCATCGCGAAGCTCCCCACGACGACGGCCGCGCCGGAGGGCGGCCCCGCCGGCGCCACCCGCCCGGCCGGCCCCTCGTGCCCGTTCGGCTGCGCACCGCTGTCCGTCCTGCGATACAACATGTCCCCCTGTCGCGTGGTGGTCGGCCCGAGCCGCTCCCTACCCTCGGCGCATGCCTTCCATGAACCGATATCACCAGTGGCTGTGCAGCTCCCGGATGTGGGCCCGCGCGGTGGAGAAGGACCTGCTGCCCTGGGCCCTCGACGAGGTCCAACTGGGCGCCGACACCTTGGAGATCGGCCCCGGATACGGCGCCACGACACGGGTGCTGGAGCGCCGGACCGGCGGTCGGCTGAGCGTCCTGGAAGTCGACCGGGACGCGGCGGAGCGGCTGCGCGCGCAGTACGGCGAGCGGATCGCGGTCGTCCACGGCGACGGCACCGCGATGCCGCTCCCGGACGCCGCCTTCGACACCGTCGTCTGCTTCACGATGCTGCACCACGTGCCCACGCCGCGGCAGCAGGACCAACTCTTCGCCGAGGCGCTGCGGGTACTGCGCCCCGGCGGCGTCTTCGCAGGCTGCGACGGCCGCGCAAGCCGCGGCTTCCGCCTCGTCCACCTCCGCGACACCTACGTCCCCGTCCCGCCCGAGACCCTCCCGTCCCGCCTCCGCGCAGCAGGCTTCGCGGCCTCCGGAATCACCGTCACCCTCACCAAGGACCACTTCCGCTTCCGCGCGATCCGGCCGTGACGCTTACCGCCGATCCCTCGATCCCTCGATCCCTCGATCTCCCGATCCCTGGTTTCCCGCTGTCCTCCCAGCGCCGGTCGGCGCTCACCGGGCCGGGAGGCCGACGGCGGCATGAGCTTCGTCAAGGATGCGGCCGATCTCGGCGGCAGCCTGCCGTGCCTGGTCGGCCGGGCCCCATCCCGACCCCCTCTCCGCGCGCCAGTGGCAACCTTGACGTTCTCCCACCTCGTCAACGCCATACGCGCGATCATTGCGGCGATACGACATGGCAAGCACATGGTCACTCGGGGGGCCACGATGGCCAACAGCACGCAGCGGTTCTTCATCAGCTACGCAGGACCGGACCGCCCATGGGCCGAATGGGTGGGCTGGCATCTGGAACAGGCCGGACAGCAGGTCACCCTCGACGTGTGGGACTGGCGTACCGGCGACAACTTCGTGCACCACATGGACCACGCCCTCGAAACGGCTGACGCAGTTGTCGCCCTGTTCTCCAAGTCGTACTTCGATCCCGAGCGGTGGACGCAGGAGGAGTGGACTGCCACCGTTGCCCGCAGGGACCGCATCGTTCCCCTCGCTCTCGAACCGATCTCCACCGTGGATGTCCCTCCTCTGCTAGCCGCGAAGATCCGCAAGGACCTCCACGGGCTGGACGAGGCCGCCGCCCTGGCGGCCCTGCGGGAGGCCATCAACGGCGGGGCTCGCCCTCTCGCTCCCCCCGCTTTTCCCGGCATCGCGGGGGACCCCGGATCGGCCACGGTCTCAAGCATCCCGAAGCCCCGGCTGCCAAGTAGCGTCGCTCAACCCGACGTGTGGAACGTGCGCCGACGCAATCCCGACTTCTCTGGTCGCGAGACTGAGATCGCCCGGCTCCGTGATGGGCTGCTCAATGGGCGGCAGGCCGTGGTTCAGGCGCTGCACGGCCTGGGCGGCATCGGCAAGACCCAGATCGCTCTGGAGTACGCGCACCGCTTCGCCGGCCAGTACGACCTGGTGTGGTGGATCGATGCAGAACAGGCCGACCAGCTACCCGTCCACTACACCGAGCTGGCCGCCCGCCTCGGTATCGCCAAACCTGACGCAGGGTCCGAACATATCGCCCGCACTCTCTTACAGCACCTGCGAACCCAGCAGCGCTGGCTCATCATCCTCGACAACGCCGAAAATCCGGCTCAGATCGAGCCTTGGCTCCCCGACGGCCCCGGCCACGTCCTGATCACCTCACGCAATCCTGATTGGCGAGGCATCGCACAACAAACCGGCTTGGACGTCTTCACCCGCTCCGACTCCTTCGCCTATCTCACAGCGCGTATCCCAGGCATTACCGCCGAGCAGGTAGATGCCCTGGCGACGGACCTTGGCGACCTTCCGCTGGCCCTGGCCCAAGCCGCAGGCGTCATCGGCAGCGGTATGACCCTCGTCCGCTACCGTCAACTCCTCACCACCAGTACTGCACGAATCTTGGAAGAGGGGCACGCCCCCGGTTACCCGGCGTCGCTGGCCGCAGCGGTCGGTATCGCCACCACCCGTCTTCACGACGACCACAGCGACGCCCCGGCTCTGCTTCGGCTCGGTGCCTTTTTCGGACCCGACCCCATTCCCACCAGCTGGCTGGAGAGCGCTCGCCCGGAGCTGAGCACTATTCCCGGCGATCCAGACGATGCCATGTGGCCGCACGCCGCCCTCCGGTATCTCAGCCGCTTCGGGCTCGCCCGCGTGGACCACGAAACATTCCAGATCCACCGTCTCACCCAGGCTGTTCTCCGTGACCTGACCAGCTTGGAGCAGGCATCAAAGGTCAAGGGCGACGTCGCCACCATCCTCAGCGGCACTGACCCAGGCGACCCGGAAAGGCCGGACACGTGGCCCGCTTGGGCCACCCTCGCCTCTCATCTCACCGCCCGGAATGCCGTTCTGGACGAGCGCCCCGAGCTCCGGATCATTCTGCTCAAGGCCGCGATCTTCCTTATTCGGAGCGGCCAGCCACACACCGCATACAGCTTCACCAAGTCTCTGGGCGAGTTGTGGGTGAACAGATTGGGGAAGGACCATCCAGACACTCTCAGCTGCATGCAGTACTTCGGGCACGCAAGCATAGATGTCGGCGATATTGGCGGAGCCCTGGCCGTAGTCAGCGACACGCATGCCCGTCGGCGACGCATCCTCGGCGACGATCACCCAGCCACTCTGCACTCCGCCAACGACCTAGCCGTCACTTTGGGGCGTTTGGGCGACCATTCAGAGGGCCGGCGCATGTCCGAGGACACACTCCAACGGCGGCGGCGCATCCTCGGCGACGACCATCCTGAAACCCTTCAGTCCGCCCAAAATGTCGCCATGGCCCTGAATCACTTCAGGGAGCATGGGGAAGCCCGCCGCATGTCCGAGGAGACACTCCAACGGCGGCGGCGCACCCTCGGCGACGACCATCCCAGCACCCTGGACTCCGCCCAAAGCCTCGCCCACACACTGCAAAACCTCGGCGAGCTCAAAAGGGCCCTCCGGATGTCCGAGGACGCACTCCAACGGCGGCGACGCATCCTCGGCGAGGACCATCCCAGCACCCTGGAGTCCGCCCACAGCCTCGCCATTACGCTACGAAGCCTCGGCGAACTGAAAAGGGCCCGCCGCATGTCCGAGGACACACTCCAACGAAAGCAACGCACCCTCGGTGAGGATCATCCCAGCACCCTGGACTCCGCCCAAAGCCTCGCCCACACACTGCATACCGCCGGCGAGTATGGCGCAGCCCTCCGGATGTGCGAGGACACACTCCAACGGCGGCAACGCATGCTCGGCGAGGACCATCCCAGGACCCTGGACTCCGCCCAAAGCCTCGCCATTACGCTGCGAAGTCTCGGCGAACTTGAGAGGGCCCTTCGGATGTCCGAGGACGCACTCCAACGACAGCAACGCATCCTCGGCGACGACCATCCCGACGTCCTGGACTCCGCCTACAGCCTCGCCCTCACACTTCGTCGACTCCGCCGCTACGCAGACGCGGCTCAGCTACTTGAGGATGTGCTTGACCGCCAGCGGCGCACGCTGGGCAATGACCACGCCGATACCTTGTTGACCATCAAAATCCTGGCCGACACGTGGTCCAACATGGGCAAGCGATTCGCAGCACAGAGGCTCCTGGCGCAACAGAAGAGAGGTAAACGCCGCCTAGGGCGAAAGCGCCGGTAGCAAGCCGGCCATCACTGGCCAGCACTACGGTCCAGAGACGCCTTCCTCTGCGTTCGAGCCAGTCGTCCGCGCGTGACGCCACGGGCGCTCCGGGCCCGATCGGCCCAATTTCCGCATGTCGGCTCTGTTCTCGACATATGCGCCAGGCAACATTTTGTTATGGGCTGGATTCAGGCACGTCACTGGCCAGTCGTTGCTGTGGTCAGCGCAGCGCTCTTGACCACAGGGTTGGCCATAACGATTTTGTGGCTCTCACGACCAAGTGAGGTCGAGCCCATTCGATTGCCCGCCTCAAGACCGCCATTCACTGTGTCCGGGCCCGTAGTGACGCCCAGTGAGTCCGGACGGCCGACCCACGGCACGACACCCACAGCGTCCAGGCCGGAGGCGACGCCCAGCAATCACGAAACGGAGCCACCACAAGCGACACCCCCTCACGAGACACAGTCCAGTGAGGGAGAACTACAGTCCCATGAGGGAGAGACGCAGCCCCCTCCGCAAGCGACCTCTACAGTGTCCAGCGTTCTCTTTGCCTGCGCCGCACTCGTGACCTCGCTTGCGGGCTTAGTCGGAGCGTTCGCATCGCTGAAGCTGGCATCACAGAGTCACAAAGCCACCCCGAGGCACGGACGCGACCATCGCGCCTCTTGACGAGCAGCTGCCGCGCTCTGGCTGAGCGCGTCGTGGGTGGCAAGAGGCCCCTTGGCGCCTCGCGGCGCCAACGGCGGGGCCTACGGAGAGAACGCCCCCCACAACAACGGCCAGAACGGCCACGCGGCCGGGTAGCCGCCGGGGCACACCGAAGACCTCAGTAGGACATCCACGAATGCGCCCTGACCTCAAAGGCCGGGGCGCATTCGCAGGACAGAACTCAGCCTGGGCAGCAGCCGGTACAGAGACCTTCGCCTCGGCGTCATCAGCAGCCGCTGCGTTCAGGCTGATGCTCTTCACGCCGTTGTACGCGTGATCGACCGGCAACGTTGGTGGCTGCTCTCAACCGCAGCCGGCTAAAGCGGGCCCGCAAACTACTTGCCCGTTGCCTCACGTTGAGGGGCGCGCAGCCCGGGCGGACGAGGCGCTCGATTTCGTGGATGGTCTCGGTCAGGGCGTCCCGTGTCAGTACCCCGACGGGTTCTTGTCGAGGTACTGCTGGTGGTGTTGCTCATTCGGTGAGTTCGGCCAGCAACTCCCGGACGCGGGACTGGATCTCGTCGCGGATCGGGCGGACGGCTTCCACGCCTTGGCCTGCCGGGTCGTCCAGCTTCCAGTCGAGGTACCTCTTGCCGGGGAAGATCGGGCAGGCGTCGCCGCAGCCCATGGTGATCACCACGTCGGAGGCCCGCACCGCCTGTTCGGTCAGGACCTTCGGTGTCTCGTCGGAGAGATCGATGCCGACTTCGGTCATCGCTTGGACGACGGCCGGGTTGACGGTGTCGGCGGGGGCGGAGCCCGCCGAGCGGACCTCGACCGTGCCGCGGGAGAGGTGGGTGAGGTAGGCGGCGGCCATCTGGGAGCGTCCGGCGTTGTGGACGCAGACGAACAGCACGGATGGCTTGCGGGGGTCAGTCACGGGCGGGCTCCTGGAAGCTGGACGGCTCGGCGACGGCTGGGGCGGGGGTGCGGGGGAAGCGTCGGCGGGCGGCGAGGGCGACATGGACCAAGCCGATCAGCACCGGCACCTCGATGAGGGGTCCGACGACCCCGGCCAGGGCCTGGCCTGAGGTCGCGCCGAAGGTGGCGATGGCTACGGCGATGGCGAGTTCGAAGTTGTTTCCGGCCGCGGTGAACGCCAGCGTCGTTGCCCGCGGGTAGTCCAGGCCGACGGCCTTGCCCAGGGCCATGGACCCGGCCCACATGAGCGCGAAGTACACCAGTAGCGGCAGCGCGATCCGGGCGACGTCCAGCGGACGGGAGGTGATCGTTTCCCCTTGGAGGGCGAAGAGCACGACGATGGTGAACAGCAGCCCGTAGAGGGCGAAGGGGCCGATGCGGGGGATGAGCTTCGTCTCGTACCAGGTGCGGCCCTTGGCCTTCTCGCCCAGGCGGCGGGTGAGGAAGCCGGCGGCGAGGGGGATGCCGAGGAAGATCAGCACGCTGCGGGCGATCTCCCACACGCTGGTGTTCAGTCCGGTCTGTTGCAGGCCGAGCCAGCCGGGCAGGACGGAGAGGTAGAACCAGCCCAGCAGACTGAAGGCCAGGACCTGGAAGACGGAGTTGAGGGCCACCAGGACGGCGGCGGCTTCGCGGTCGCCGCAGGCCAGGTCGTTCCAGATGATGACCATGGCGATGCAGCGGGCCAGCCCGACGATGATCAACCCGGTCCGGTACTCCGGCAGGTCGGGCAGGAGGAGCCAGGCGAGCGCGAACATCACAGCGGGGCCGACGATCCAGTTGATCACCAGGGAGGGGATCAGCAGACGGCGGTCGCGGGTGACGGTGTCCAAGCGGTCGTAGCGGACCTTGGCGAGCACCGGGTACATCATCACCAGCAGCCCGAGCGCGATGGGCAGGGAGACGCCGGTGACGGTCACGCTCGCCAGTGCGCCCCCCAGCCCCGGCACCGCGCGGCCCAGGCCCAGACCGGCGGCCATGGCCAGCAGGATCCACACGGCCAGGAAGCGGTCCAGGAAAGACAGGCGGGCCGCGACCGGCCCCGCGGTCTCAGCGTTGCGCGTGGTCATGAGGCAGTCCCGGCGGGCGACCGGTCGGTCTGGGGAAGGGGCCGGCCGGCGGGGCGGGTAAGGATGCCGGCCAGCCGGTCGGTCATCTCGGGCAGCAGCCGGTAATACACCCATGTCCCGCGGCGTTCGGAGTCGATCAGGCCGGCCTGCTTCAAGAGCTTGAGGTGGTGGGAGATCGTCGGCTGGGACAGGTCGAAGGCGGGCGTCAGATCGCATACGCATACCTCGCCGCCGGCCCGGGAGGCGATCAGCGACAGCAGGCGCAGCCGCACCGGATCCCCGAGGGCCTTGAAGACCTTGGCCAGCTCCGTTGCCTGGTCCTCGTCCAGCGGGGCGGTCAGCAGCCCCGGGCAGCACTCCTGGGTCCGATCCAGGACCTCACGCTCTTGATTCGACATATGTCTATGTTGACGAACTTCGATTCAGGGCGCAACCTTGCATTGAAGGACTTCAATGCAATGTGATGGGGAGGCCGTCATGTCCCGCGTACAGCTCGCCCTCAACGTCCCCGATCTCGACGCGTCGGTGGAGTTCTACGCCAAGCTCTTCGGCGTCGAGCCGGCCAAGCGCCGTCCGGGATACGCCAACTTCGCCATCGCCGAACCGCCACTGAAGCTGGTCCTGATCGAAGGCGAAGCCGGGCAGGAAACCCGCCTGGACCACCTCGGCGTCGAAGTCGACACCACCGAGCAGGTCACCGCCGCCACCGACCGCCTCAAGGAAGCAGGGCTTGCGACCTTCGAGGAGAACGACACCTCCTGCTGCTACGCCCTCCAGGACAAGGTCTGGGCGCACGGCCCTGGCAAGGAGCCCTGGGAGGTCTACGTCGTGAAGGCTGACGCCGATCAGATGGGCAAGGGCCCTGCCCCAGCAGGTGACGCCTGCTGCGTCGGTGGCCAGCCCGCAATCTGAGCCGCGGCCGAGCGAAAGCCTGCGGCAGCACGCATGGACGCGCCCGATGCATCCATACGGCGACGTTGGTGGCAGCCCTCACCTACGGTCGTTGCTTGAGAAGTCCCGCAAGCTACTTGTCCGTTGCCTCCGGGGCGGGCGCGACTCCGACGGGGCAGCTCACCCCCGTCCCTACGAGGGTGTAGCAATGTGACCCATGACCACACGAGCTGCGATCTACGTCCGGATCAGTCAGGACAGGGGCGGTGCGGGACTGGGCATCGCGCGCCAGGAAGAAGACTGCCGTGCGCTGTGTGCCCACAAGGGATGGGACGTCGTCGACGTTTACCCGGACAACGACGTCAGCGCCTACTCGGGCGCCCCGCGGCCCAAATGGCAGGAACTGCTGGCGGACATCAACGAGGGGACCGTCAACGCGGTCGTGTGCTGGCACGTGGACCGTCTTACCCGTTCCCCGCGCGAGTTGGAAGACGTGATCGACCTGGCCGACCGGCACGGACTGGAGCTGGCTACCGTCAGTGGCGAAATCGATCTGGCCACGCCGACCGGTCGCATGATCGCTCGCATGCTGGGCGCAGCCGCACGCCACGAGGCAGAGCACAAGTCCGAGCGCCAGCAGAGGCAGCGCCGCCAGGCGGCAGAGGCGGGGAAGGTAGCCGGAGGGGGCAAACGACCTTTCGGGTATGAGGGCGACCGGATCACCATCAAGGAGAGCGAAGCCGAGGCCGTCAGGGAGGGCGCCCGCAGGGCCCTCGCAGGTGAGAGCTTGTCCAGCATCTGCCGCGATTGGCAGGCACGGAAGATCCTCACAGTGGCTGGCATCCCCTGGAAGCCCAGCGCACTGCGCCGCATGCTGGCATCGGCCAGGATCAGTGGGCGCCGAGAGCACACGCCACGTAGCTCGTGGGAGGGAACGCGCCCGCTCTTGGGAGAGATCGTCAGCGATGCCGTATGGCCCGGCATCATCAGCCACGAGGACTCGGACCGGCTGCGAGCGCTCCTCAGCGATGCGAACCGGGCACGCAACGGTGGCGGAGGTCCTCGCAGCTACCTGCTGTCCGGCATTCTGCGGTGCGGCAAACCGTCGGCGGATTCTGGCAAGACCTGCGGGTGGGGTATGGTCGGCCGGCCTCGGTCCGGAGTGCCGCGCTATGTCTGTCCGAACACGCCGGGTACCGAAGCCTGCGGAGGCACGGCGACGAACGCCCGGCGTACGGATGAGCACGTCCGTGACATGGTGCTGGCTGCGTTCGAGTCGCCCACGTTCATGGAGCGTCTCAGGGAGCCGGGCGACGACGGGGGTGCCATGTACGAAGCCATCCGGGCTGACGAGGAGGAGCTGGAGGAACTCGCGGAGGACTTCGGCCAGAAGAGGATCACGCGCAAGGAATGGATGATCGCGCGAGCGCCTGTTCAGGAACGGGTCGAGCGGAACCGCGCCAAGCTCGCAAAGGTCTCCCGCAAGGCCGTCCTCCTTGGCTTCGTTGGGAGCTTTGAGGACATGCAGAGCCGCTGGGAGGAGATGAACGACTCACAGCGCCGTGCTGTGGTTTCCGCGGCAGTACGGGCTATCGAAGTGCGTCCTGCCGACCCCCGCAAGAGGTGGGACCCGGACCGCTTCGTCATCGACTGGATCGCTTAGTTCGCATACGGGCGGTGTCGGCGTTCGGCTGTACCAGTGCGAACACCTTCACCGCCCGTTCGATCACGGTCAGATCTTCAATCGTGGGGGGAAGCCCCTGCCGAGCGCGAGAGGCGGCGACACGACAGCGCAGCTCATCCGGGGCCAACAGCACCTCCGGGGAGGGGCACCAGTTCCCCGCGCGCGATCTCTCTGTTCTGGGCGTGGTCCTCGGCAATGCCGGCGGCGATGAGCGCGGCACCGGGGGAGTGGCCGGAGCCGACGTATCGCCAGTGGGCTTCCGTGATCGCGTCCGGCTCGCCGTCGAGGGCCGGCACCCCTCGTTCGTGGTCAGCGCGTTCCGCCCGCAGAGCCGCGTAAGTGGTCGAGTAGACACGTGACTTGGTCAGGGCGTGCCCCCGGTATCCCAGGGTGTGGGCCCAGGCACGCAGGCGTAGCGGCTCCAGTTCCGGGAGGTCGCCGAGCCGCCAGCAAGTGCGCACGAGAGCCTGTACGTGGGGCGGCAGTCTGGCTGCGGTGATGTCGTTCAGGTCGGTGACGGGATGGTCGAGGCCGGCATAGGCGTCGGCCGCACCTTTGGTGACGTACTTCGCGACGTACGCGGCTACTGCGTCGTCGGCCAAGCCCTCGCGACCGCCGAAGGCCCGAAGCGGACGAACGTCGAGCTGCACGCCCCAGCGCAGTTCGTGTTCCCCCAGGGCCCGGCTGTACAGAGGGCGAAGGCGTACGGCCGCCGCAGCGGTGCGTACGACAGCGGCAAGGGCGCCAGCGCTCGCCCAGGTCGGGGGTGGATCATCAGGACCGCGCACGCCATCGAGGCGGATCACGGCATGCACATGGACGGCGGCACGCTTCTGGTATTCGGCGACCTTGGCGTAGGAGATGCGCACCGTACGGCGAAGACCGCTACGGGTTCGTCCGGTGCGTGCGGCGAGGTGGTTGTAGAGGTTGTCCGTGAATGCCTTCCACAGCCGTCCGACGTGGGCGTGCCAGAGGACGTGTGCCGGGTAGCCGTAGCAGTCGGGGCACAGGGGCTGTCCGGCGAGCGGATCGTTGGCGTCGTGGGTGGCCGGGCAGCCGACCGGCCGACCGTGTTCGCAGTGGCTGGCCTTACGGCGGGGGCGGCAACGCTCGCTGCCAGTGGTAGTGCGGTGGACGGGCCCGAACGAGGGGGCGGTGAGGGTCATGAACAGCCGTGGCCGTTCCCGTACGTCCGCCGGTACGGCCTTGCCGCCGATGAGACCCGCGCGGACGAGGTGGAAGGTATCGCCGGCGTGGAGTCGGGAGCAGGGGGCGCAGACGGTTGCTCGGCGGTTGCGGCAGCGGATCAGCAGCCGCTCATGGGGTTCGTTCGCGGTGTCGTAGTGGTGCAGGATCTCGCCGGTTACGCCGTCGCGAGTGGTGGTTGCACCTTTGAGGTGGATCGGGTGGGCACAGCCGCCAGTAGCGGTGATCTGTGCGATCCAGCGGTCGAAGTGAGGGTCTTGGACGAGGCGAATCAGGTCTTGGTCGACATCTGAGAGCTGACGGAGGCGCGCCGCGCGGTCGAGTGCGGCGCGCCGGTCAGCCGAGGTCATCTCGGCGGTGATGGTGGGGACCTCCCGGGGTGGGCCGCCGAAGCGGCACGGATGGCGGCGGTTGGGTGGGATGGGTCCATAGCGATCACTCCTGGTGCTGGGTCGGGCTAGTGGTCAGCGGATGGTTCCGGTGCCCCGGCAGCAGCGGCAGCGCCGCCGGTGTCCGGTGGGGGTTTTGCGGTAGCGCTGCCCTTTGCAGACGGGGCAGCGGACGCGGCGCATGGGCATTGCTTGGCGTCTCCCTGGTTGTCAGGTGCGGGTGACGATGGAGATGAACCAGTGCACGAGGCCGTCTGCGGCGAAGATCAAGGGGGTCTGTCCGATGTACATGCCGAACAGGGCGATCAGGGCCGCCTCCCACCACTTGACGTCACGGGAGCGGACGAGGAGCACGGTGATGATCCCGAAGACCACGGCCAGCAGTACGGCTGATTGCTCACTCATACGACCGTCCCCCCTCCAGGTGTGTGGGCCAGGAACGGCGGGCGAGGCGTCATCCTGGCGAACTCCGCCGCCGCAGCTCGCGCTTCGGCTGGCGTGGTCAGATGAGACCGACCACGCATCCAGCCGCCCATATCGCCGGTGGTAACGGCGACGCCGCGTTCGGCCTCACCGATGGACTGCGCGACCACCACTGCGTCCTTGTTGAGGTCCCCGAGTGCCATCTCCGCTGTGCCGGGATCGTTGACCCGGTGGCAGATCCGGCCGCTGAGCTGAGCCCGCAGTGCGGTGACGCCGGGACCGAGATCGGAGCCGACTCGTTGGCCGGCGACGACCAGGTGGAGACCGAGTGCCGCGCCGAGTTGAGCGATGCGCAGGAGGTAGGTCGTGCACTCCTCGGCTTCGGCGCGCTGTTCCTTGCTGCCGTTGGTTAGGTACAGCTCCGCCAGCTCGTCGACGATCACGACGACGGGGACAGGCCGCGCCTTCTCGGGCAGTTCCCAGATCGAGCGGGCCCCTGCGAAGCGGCAGGTCCTCATGCGGTCCTGCATTTCGGTGACGAGCGCGGCCAGCACGGTGACCGCTTCGCTGCGGCAGGTAGCCAGAGCCGAGAGCCGCATTTCGAGCAGCCCCAGTTCCATGCCGCCCTTGCAGTCGATCCCGACCAAGGCGACCGGTTGCGGAGCAAGCTCGGTGACCAGCCGTGCCAGCAGCGTGGACTTGCCCGATTGCGTGGCGCCGACGATCAGCCAGTGCGGCACACGCCTGAAGTCCATCCCCCAGGCACGGCCGCTCTCCAGCGTGCCGACGATCGCCGACAGCAGCTCCGCCGCCCCCGTTGCGGGGTGGTGCGTGTGCTCCAGCGGGTCACGGGCCGTTGCCGTGATCAGCACGACGCCACGTTCCGGAGAGACGACGCGCACCGCGTGGACGCGCCAAGCGTGCGCGAAGGCGTCGGACGACGCGAGGAACGGCGCCGGAGTCTGCCCCGCATGCAGCCGCACACGCACTTCCAGACCGTACGGTGTGGCACGAGGGAACGACAGGAGCGGGGTGCGTGTGCGCAGCGGCTCGCCCTTGACCGCCTGGTCACCCAGGACGCGCCTGTTCGGTTTGTGAGAGACGGTCAGTCCGTTGAGGTAGGCGACCCGACGCCAGGTGAACACCACGCGCAGCGCGGTGAGGGGGTAGCCCATGAGGTACCAGTGCCACTGCGGCTGCCGTCGTTGCAGTTCGTTGCCGAAGACCAGCACCCAGATCAGCAGCGCGAGCACGCAGGTGAACAGGAGCATGCCCATCAGGCGCCCCCGCCCTTCCCGGCGGAACCGACAGTCGCAGCAGACGCAGCGGGCACGGGGGTGATGGCGGACGCCCGGAAGCTGATGCCGTGCCGGTCGCCCATGGCCCATGCGAAGGCTTCCATGCCGGTCACGCGCACTTCGGTGCCTTCCACGACCCCCTTGGGCTCGCTGGGAACGGCGATCTCGATCACCGAGACCCGCCGCCTGTCCTGACGGACCGTCACGCCGACGGTGTAGATGGTGTTTCCGTCGCGGTCCTTCTTGACCTGCTTGGTCTCGAAGTCCGCGATCTTCGGTTCGGGTTCGACCGCGCACCGCAGTACGCCGAGTCGAGAGGTGTCCACGGGAATGGACTGCATGAGTCTGGGCCTCCTTGGGCACTCAGAGACAAGACGTCATGTGACGTCACTCGTGCTTATGAGTTGCCTCCACTATGCACACCTTGACCCGGCGGGGCAAGAACTTATGCTTACGAGTGACGTCAGATAACGTCATGGCAGCCGACAACAGGTGATGAGGAGACCCCGCCATGGGAGAGATCCAGCGACCCGGCGCGCTGTATCAGCAAGTTGCCGCCGAGATCCGCAACGGCATCGTCGAAGGCGAGTACAAGCCCGGCGCCCCTCTCCCCTCCGAAGCCCAGCTCATCGAGCGGTACGGGGTCAGCCGCCCGACAGTGCGCAAGGCCATCGCCGCGCTTCGCGCCGAAGGGCTGATCGAGGTGATCCACGGCAAGGGCAGCTACGTCCGGGCAATCCCAGCCCCGGCGGTGAGCATCGATCGGACCATCACCCGCAGCGGCAAGTCCTTCCGCACTGGCCACCACGACTGGCAGCAGATCGAGGGCCCCACCGTCTACCGGACCACGACCACGGCGACCACGGGCCCGCTGCTCAAACTCGCTGAAGGGGAAGAGCTGTTCGCCGTCGACCGGCTGCTGTCCGACTCGCGCACCGAAGCGCGCGCCCTGCACCGCGTGCTGATCCCTTTCGCCACGGCCGCCGACGAGGCCGGCCAGCTCGGCGAAGCCCCGGACACCGAACCGGAGCAGATCTATGCCCTTCTCGCCGCGGCGGGACACAAGCTCACCTGGGACGAGACCGTAAGCGCTCGCATGCCCCTGCCCGACGAGCGCGAAGCGCTGCACGTCCCCGACGCGACTCCGATCCTGCTCGCCTCTCGCGTGACCCTCGGAAACGACCGCCGCCCCTTGCTCTTCGAAGAGCTGCGCACTGGTGCCGACCGCGCCCAACTCGCCTACCAGCTCACCGCCGACAGCCCCCGCGCCCTCCACGCCGTCTGAGCCCACCGTCCGGCGACTGTCGAAACCTGTCTTCACTTACTCAAGCCCCGCCCTTCGGCCGGGAGAGGGGCGGAGGAGTGGGAGAGGGAAACACTCTGGGGGTTCTCGCGGGGTGCCGTTCCCTTGCCGGAACTCCGGGTACCGATCGCATGGCATCCGCTCGTTGAACCCGTGGACAGCCGATCGAGGCCAGCCACCGTCATGGACCTCGTTGGTCAATGTCTCGCGGCCCGGCCTGCGCGGGGGGGCTTGCGGTTTGTGGCCCTGGTCTTGTGGGTGCTCTTGCCTTCGGCATCCGGCGCGCAGGCCAACGGCTTTGACAGCCGCCGCTACGAATCACACCCCACCGGCCCGCCACGCGGGCCGGCGCGGGCTCGGGGACTGGGGGCGACGCTCCTGCCTCCGGCCCGCTCCGCCCCCGCCCCCGGCCCCGCGCCACCGAAGTTGCCGCAGGGTGATCCGTTAGACGCTTTGTCCCGCCCAAACGCAGCGCCGGACCGAGCAGGCGCCCCACCAGCCAGCACCATCACCGACACCCCCAGGCGGGTCAGCCGCAGTCACTCACCATCAGGACGAGCGGAGCAGTCACCCAGGCGCCCGTGGCTCACCGGCAGGGCGAGGCGGGAGTCCCGAGGGCGGCGAAGAGGTGCGGGGAGGTTGGTAGTGCGGGTGGGGCGGAAGCGGTGAGCGGTTTACGTGACGGGTGCGCTGCCGAGCGGCCCATAAGCCTTGGTTCTGTCGATAAGGGCTGGCTACGGGAGGAGTGGGGGTGTGGCAGCGTGAACGCTCCGGGCATTCAGGCCGGCAAGGGGCGGGCCGCCGTACCGCCACCGTCACGGATGCAGGAGCGTGAGCGGACCGGGACCGCAATCGGTGGCCGAGGGGGAGCTATCTGCTGCCGCGATGTGGCTCAGCCCGTCGTGGGCGCTCCGCTCAGTACCCCATATCGTCGGGTCAAGATCCCGTCATCCCATGCTGGCTCAATGTGCGAGTTTCAGCCATTTCGTACGGCAGGTAGTTGCAAGCAAATGCGCGATGCTGCGTGATTCGCAGTGGGCGTCATGCCAGGCGGGAGGGGTGATCGAGTGCGCCGATGGTGCAGCGCAGGGGGCTATGCGCAGCTAGAGACGCCGAGCGCCGTGGCTCGAATCTATTGCTATTGCACTCGATTCATGTCACGGAAAAGGCCCGCCGAGAGGCGGCGTTCCATATCCGAATGTCGTCCAGCAGGGGGAGCGCCTCAGTCACCATTGCCTCAACAACGAATCGCCCACCGTGTCGCGCCTCGCCCTGGAAAGCCGGTGCGACACAGTGGGCATGAAGCCCCTGGAGGCTCAATGTTGAGTGTGCCCTGTGCATCGGGCAGTCTGTCAAACCTCGGCTCTCAGCCTTGGACTGTCATAGTGATCACGATCTTGGTGATCCTTTGGAGTCCGGTCGCCCAGGTTGCTAACGCTTACGCCGATGCTTTGGCCGTGGCCACGCTGATTGGCGCCGGCTGCAGTACAGCAGCGAAGTACCGCAACCGCAGCAACCGCTCCTGACCCAAAGCCCACCCCGGAAGCAGGTCAGAGGCGAGTACGGCCCTCAGCAACCGATCCAGATAGAGCTACGGATCAGAAGGTCTCCGTGCCCCTCCCGTGCCCGTCCCACCGGGGAACCGCGGGGAACGCCGGGCGGTCGCGGTGCGCGGGCAAGGCGAAGGCCCCTGACCAATCTTCCTGGTCAGGGGCCCTTTCGCTGCACTGAGCTGCGGAGGCTGTGGGATTTGAACCCACGGTGACGTTGCCGCCACGACAGTTTTCAAGATCGTCGGTGGTCTTGGCTGCGTTCGCCGTCATGAAGAGCAGTCGGCAGCCGCCTCCTCCAGCTTCCCGTGCGAGTCAAGTGTCCACCGGACACCGTTGTCGTCGGTGAAGAGCAATTGCGGCCGATTGTTGTGCACTGTGGCCGCAGTCCAGTGCTGCGACAGGAACCGGGCCACTCGGCCAGCCCCCAGCAGATGTACCGGCCGCACTGTGCGCTCCCCCGGGTTAGGGCCATGGGAGGCAGACGGTGGGACCTCGTAAACCTCGGCTGCGAGATATGCCGTCCCAAAACGGACATCCACTTCATGCACGGGTGCTTCGCTGGAGTTCTGTACGGTGACGATCCAGTGATCTGGGTCGCCAGCGATGCCCTGACTGGTTGCGGCCACAGCTCCGCGATGGTGCATATGGATCTGGCGGGCCTGTGACCACTTCCGATCCTCCGCGGCAGCGCGCAGTTCGGAGCGCTCCAACGCCAGATTGATCGACTGCTCGGCAATGAACTGTTGTTGCTCGGAGATCTGCTGTCGCTGACTCTTAATGGTTTGGTACGAGAACCAGGCCGCCCCGCCCGCGAATATCGCCGCGACCCACGTCGGGACATCGCCCCACTGCACCGGTCCCATGCTCCACTTCCTTGTCCCGTTGGCGGTGCACCGCCTGTCCAGATAGATCTTGAATCGGTGCAATCGACTCCTCCCGACATGGACGGCGCCGCAGGAGTCGACGGTTCCTGAGAGGTGCCCGGGCTGGTCAGCCCTCGGTGACGCCGTGGCATGACGTTGCCGGAAGGGATTCCGCTGCAGTGACCGACCGTTATCCAGTCTCGTCGCTCGCTACCTGCTCCCGGCAGAGTCCACCTGGCTTGCTCTGCAGGTTGCAGGACCCTCGCTCGATCCGCAGCGGAGGTTGCGGGGGCGCTACCGTGAGCCCGTGCGCAACGAGAGACACGACGAGCCGCTGTCCGGTGAGGAGCTGGAGTTGTTCCTCCAGTACCTTCACCGCTTCGCACGACACGACGTGGATTTGTTCACTCTCATGGAAGTTGGCGACCCCGCCGATCCCCGCTACGTGACGTTGACCAGTGAGCCTGCTCCCGGCGTTGACCACTCCGCCTACCATCGTCCTTGAGCGCGCCGTTCGGGGGGAACTGACATCCATGGCTGACATCAACGGCGACGAACTTCGACGGTTCTAGGTGGTCGAGGACGGTGCCGCGGGTTCTCTGTGGAACCGTCATGCGGGACAGCTGATCGAACTCCTAAAGCGGTGATCACATGCACTTCTTCTGCATTGGCCAGGCTTTGATTGTCTATGGGAAGAAGCTGATTGAGCAGGGTGGACTCAGGCGGTTTCGTCCGACGTTGCTCCAGTGATCCACTCAGGAACGCACAATTCCCTATCAGGGCGGCGCGTGGCATCGGCTGCGGCTGCTGCGCTCAGGCCCCCTGAGTGGCCCGGCCAGGGACGAGTTCACGCAGCATGGCCTGCGTCTCTGGGTCGGTGGAGTACAGGACGGTGCCAGCCAGCCCCCTGGTCAGCAGCACCTTGTAGCTGTTACGCGCCAGGAGGTCGAACTCCTCCGGTTCAGCCTCCTTGAAGCTGCCGTCTCTGCTCGCTGCCTTGCGGGCACGCCAGCTATTGTCACGCCACACCAGGTCGGCGCCGAGGATGGTGCCGTTCCAGGCGTACTCGAACCCCTGAGCCGTGTAGATGCAGCCAATCTGTCCGATTCCCCCCGGCTCCGTGGCCCACAGCGAGGATGCGGGGACCTCGCCAACGGAGCGCTCACTCTTGAGATTCCAGGGCCTGCGCCACTCTCCGATGACCACGTCATCGACGAGGCTGCCGTCGTCCCGCGGGCTGCTCCACGGCCAACAGAAGCCGGCAGTCATGCGGGCGGTGTAACCGGCCTCTTGCTGGGAGCGAAGATAGGTCTCCATCTCCTGGGGGGTGTCGGCGACGAGCAGCTCGAAGTCCTTCTCCGGATGCCATGGGACTGGACCTCCGGGCTCCAGTCCCAGAAGGCGAAGCACCCAGTTCTCGTAGGCGCGACTGCCACCGCACCGGAACTGGTCGTTGAGATTGACGTGTCGGACGATGCAGCCTCGGGCATGTGCGGCTTGGTCAATCGTTTCGACGCTCCCCATCTCTCCCGGGCGCACCACTTGGTGCTCATCGAGCAGGAAGACCGGGACCCTGGCCGCGTCGATCAGTTCTGCAACCTGACTGCGACTGCTGCGGAATGTGTCCGGTGTGCGCTCTCTCCCCGAATGGCGGCGGATTCGGTGTGCCTCGTCGCAAATTAAGACATCAAGTCCGTTCTGTTCAGCATTCGTGAAGTCGAAGAAGTAGCGGAAAAGCTTCGGAAGCTTGTTGTCCTTCTCGCCGACTACGTGACGGAGTGTCGTAGTGAATGACCTGGAGCCGGTGGCATGGACGACAGATCTTCCGTGCATGCTGAAGTGACTCATAAGGTGAAGGGCAATCAAACTCTTCCCCGATCCCGGGCCTCCCGAGACCACAATGACTTCTTTTTGGTCTGCGCGACGCGCTGCGGAAGCTGCACGTTTCACCAAGGACGCTGCCACCTGTTGCTCATCAATCAGAAGGAACTTTCCGCCGCGCGTGATCTCCTCGGCGGCAGCGCGCATGAGCTGCCGACCAGGGGAAATGGGGCTCTCCAGGAGAGCGTCTGCTTCAAGAGCGCCGTTGAGCGGGGACAGGCGGGTCTGCAGATAGCGTATGAGTTCGCCACGGGTCGTTTTGGTGAAGAGCTGCGCCTTCGCATCGGGAAGTCTGAACAGCTGGTCGACGTCCGAATCATCTGCGTTATGCAGGTAGGCGACACCGGTTACACCGTCCTGGCGGTCGTTCAGCAGATTGGTGAAATCCTGCAGGTAGTCACAGTAACGCCGCACCTGCGCAACAGGGTGCAGGGCTGCATGGTTTCCCATTCTGCGGACCAGGCAAAGGTCTTCGGAGTCCGGGACAAGACGTGCTTCGCTCCACTGCTTGAGCTCCACGATGACGTAGGACGGCAGACCGGTCTCGGGGTGTGAGCCGGCCAGGACCACGTCGGCACGCAGGCTGGTGAGAGGCAACTTCTGCTCAACCAGCACTTCGACCTCATCGAGCCCGGCGTCGCAAAGGACCTCTGCCAGGGCTGGGAGGCTGTTCTGCCATGCACCGCGCTCGCCGGACGGCGGCTCCTGAAAGAGTACGCAGCGATACTGCTCTGTGAGTCGTGCGACCAGGTCTGCTCGGCTGCACTCGTGCAGCGCACGTGCGGACATACGAACGAGGGGCACGGGCAACCTCCAAGAAGGCGTCGAGATGTCATGGCAGGTAGCTGTGGTGGGATGCGTCAGCTCGTCGAGTGGAGCGCTAGCGCGTGTTCAGATGCTCAGCGTGCACAGCATCCGGTGGTAGCGGAGATGTTCTTCATCGATCGGATGGCTTGGGTGCCGACGAAGTGGGCCAATGGGTTCACCGCCATGAGTCCGCTGCACGATGCCGTCCACGTCGATGTAGATCTCCAAGCCGTCAAAGAGCTTGTGGTGATTGGGGCACAGGCACAGCAGATTGGGCAGCTCGTCTGGCCCATGATGCGGAGATCCAAGCCCATGGATGTGGCAAGCCTCGCTGTAGGGGCTGCGCTTGTACCGCAGGCGAACTCCGCATACCTGACACGTGTTGCTGTGTAGTTCCTTCACCCTTCGCGCCAACGCTGGATCACGAACCGGACGAGAAGACGTCGACTCGCGCCGCTCCGTCGGACCAGATGCCCGTTTTACATCGACGGCCTGGTCCGTATTCTCCGCACTGTCGTTGAGCGTGCCGTCGGCGGTCTCATATCCGGACAGCCCCACTCGGTCGAACAGCGCGTGCCGATCGATGCCTTCTAGGTAGGTTTGGCACAGCTTGGCGATAACGTCCAGGCGGGCGACCGGGTCTTTAACGATCTCGGCCGCCTCGCAGGTCAGGCCAGCAACCGGCTGAAGCGTTTCGAAGACTCCGGTCCGAGGCATGGCGCCGGCATCGTCGGGGATGCCGTGGACTTCCCACAGGCCGCTGCCCTGCAGATGCCAGAAGGGGTACTCGGGCGTGACCTTAGAGCTGGGCAGCCCGAACTCGGCCAAGAGCGGCCCTACCTCAGCACGAAAGCGTGACCAGTGAGCCAGGCGCGGCTTACCTGCAGCGACTCGCGAAATCGTCCACAGCAGGGCCAGCGGTTGGTGACGGCTGGGAGTTCTTTCCGCGGGGTTGCGGTGCGTATTGAGAGATCCGACGCGCTCCAGCATCTCGACCGCGCCTATCGGTCTGGAAACGAACAATGGTTCAGATGATGGCCGGAGAGGCGACGATGAGCGCCTCCCCGGGAGCAGGTGGGCAACGCGGCGGTAGTCCCCAGCCGACCGCAGGGTAAGACCGCGCAGCGGTGTTGGAACATTCAGGTTCTGGAGGATCGGCGCGGCCGGCACCACTTCAGAGAACTCCTCGATGGAGCCCAACGCCATGATGTGTTCCCAGGTGCAGCCGTCTTTGTCGACGCCCCAAACCGCACGGGCCGTGGCGAGGCTGTGGAACAGGTGGAGGATCCGGGCGCGAGCAATGAAGCCCTTCTCGGCGTAGAAGAGAACATCATCGCCAACACGGCGACTCTTCAGTGCTTTTGCCTTCTCATCGTTGACCCTTCTGGCAGGGGTAGCGCCCCACAATCGGGCGATCCCGTCCGGGTACAGGTCGCTGAGGGCGCTGGCTTGCTGCTTTCCAAGCACCGTCTGGATCTCTTTGATCGAGATGCCGTTCCTCACCGACTTCTGGAAGTTCTTCGGGCCTTGGACGCGGGTTCCACCTCGGGGCTGCAGGACCAACTGCGGCACGTAGGGCTCCGGCGCTTCCATGGCACTGGTCCCCGCCACGGTGAAGCCAAGTGCACGCAGTCGGTGCGCCACAGTGTGTGCGCCGCCGCTGAAGTCGTCCGACCTCAGCAGTACGTCGGTGGCGTACATGTGTCCCACGCCCGCTATGGCCTTGGAGTCGTACCGACCTCCGTCTATCACCAGCTCATACGCCGTAGCCTGACCGAAACCGTAGCGTCGCCGGAAGGCTTCACGCCCCAGGTGTCGGCTCTCGCCCACCGCAGCCAGAACTCCCGACCGCGTCACATCGCCAAGTCCCATGATCTACAGGCTAATAGGGCCCTATGACAAAGGCTGCCTACTCGCAGCATCCCCAGCCTTCCTCGACTACATCCAGCGCCACGTGGACCGCGACGCCTGAATCCGGCCGAGGGCTGTGGGTGGCAACGTGCGGTGCCGTGACAGTCTCTTCATCACGCGCTCCGGCGTCGAGAATTCGTGCCGCGCGGCCTCAACAGCTCCGCCAGCTCATCGGCGGCGGGCAAAGCAGCCGTGAGCCGCACGACACCGCGGCCATCAGCATCGACGTTGGGCACTGCCCGGATGGCCGACGAGTCCAGGCCCGCAGCGTCCAGTGCGCCGTTCAGTCGATCCGCCGACTCCCTGGCCTGCCGCCAGCCGGCGAGGTAATCGACGTCGGGGCTCCACACCCAGGCGTCAGGCCCCACATCGTTGAGGTCACCCATCAGCCCGTCTCCGTCATCGCGCATCACGTGCGCCGCCTCCGTCCCGGTGCGGTTTCGCTTCATCAACTTCTTTGTGGCCGGGGCGTATAGGCAACACAGCGGCCCCGGTACCATCAGGCACCGGGGGCCGCCGTGCCCCCTGCCGGGCCACCCTTCGCTTTCCACGGCTGACGGGGTGGCCCGGTCTCGGTCTTCGGTTGTCTTGCGAGTGTTAGCGCGGACCCTCTACGAGCGTGGCCCTGAAGAAGGTCGTCACCACGCACCGGAATCCGGTGTGCCCGGTTCGGCCCGCGTGCCGCAGGCACCACACGTCCGGTCCCTCGTATTCGTCCGCAGCACCCGACGTGTCACCGCAGGACATGCACTCCTGCACGTAGATCGGTCCGCTTCCCGAGGTGTCGACCGTCAGGGCCCAGTCCGCGAACCGCCACACCGACCCGGCGGCCATCAGCGCACCACGTCCAGAGAATCGGCAGGGTGCACCCGCAGGGGCTGCCCCGTCTTGAAGACGATCATCATCACCGGACTGCCGGACGCGACCCGGTCGCTCCGCACGGCCTTGACCTCCTGCCACCGGCCGCGCACGCTCACCAAGTCCCCGCGTTGCACCCGCAGCGCCGACATTCTTGCCATCACACATCGCCTGCCCTCGGCTACCGCCATCTTCAGATCGTTTGAACTTCCATGCTGGCGACAGCAGAAGCCCCCAACTTTCACACTTGGGTGAAAGCCGGGGGCTGAGCGGTGAAAGACCTACAGACCTATCCAGGCCGCGAGGTGGTCGAGCGTGTCAGGGGTGCGACGACGCTGGTGGACAAGGCCCCTGATGGCCTCACGCGCCCCAGGGTGATATCGCGTCTGCTGCGGCGCCAACCGCCGTGCAGTAAGCAGCGATTTCAACGCCGCCTCCGAACGCCCGCCTTCCATCTGAGCCCGCGCTATGTCCACGTAGAAGTGCGAGGCGCGGGACACGGCCCAATCGGCAGGGATACGCATGCCGGCGGCATGCTGCAGAGCTTCCCCGTAGTGCCGAAGCTCGACGTTGGCGGACACGGCATGTGCCGTGACGTTCGTCGGCCCGAACGAGAGCCAGTGCACGTCCGCCGCCTCGCCGGTCCGTTCCGCGTAGGAGCGAGCCCTGTCGAGGTGGGCGCGCACCAGGTCCGCATCTTCCGCACGCGCGGCGATGACGCTTGCACCCAGGTGTAGCTGGCCGGAGACGGCAAAGCGCTCACGCGACTCCGGAGCCTGTTCGGTCAGACCGTGCCCGGAGCCGATCAGCCGTTGCCCGATGGTGTACTCACCTTCGCGGAAGTAGACCAAAGCCCTCATGTACTGGCGCACGGCACTCAGAAGCGGATCAGACGCGCGATGCGCCGCCCAGTCCATACGGTCGAGCGCCACGGTCGAGAGATCGAAGTAGCCCAGCTTCACCGCGATGTCGTGGGCGGTGCGGTAGGTGCTGGCCAGGGCCGCCCACAGTTCCGACGACGAAGTGCGGTGCGCCGCCGTCGTGATCTCCGCGATCACTCCCGGGAGGCCGCGTGCCGCGTCATGCAGCTTGGTGGCGCGCACGTGATGGCACAAGTTCTGGGCAGCAGCGATGAGTTGATCAGTCGGTCGAGGGCTGATGGACGGATCGGCCCCGAGGTCGTAGAGGTCGAGCGCTTCCCTGATCGGCCGGATCAACTCGGCCAGCCGGTCTTGTTGCAGCTCGGAGACGTAGGGCTGGCCCGTCAGCGCCGTGACATCGATGCACAGCACCTTCGCGATCGCCGCCACCAGATCTGGACTCGCAGGCTTGTGCCCTGACTCCACCTGAGTCAGCAGGCTGTAGGAGAACGGGATCTTGTCTGCGAGCCCGCGTTGGGTGAAGCCGGCGCGCTTGCGCTGAGACGCGATTCGGGTACCCGTGTGCTCATCGCCGGAGAAGGGCATGCAGGGCTCCAATCCATGGCGTGCTGATAAGAACGCTACCGCTCCTGCAACGAGCCAGACGAGGAATCTGGCGGCCGCCCCCGCGCAGCTGCACTTGCACCGGCCAGCCCACAGGCTGTGGACTGCCACCGTGACCACGCAACGAGTGCTCTACCTGCTGGGCAGCGCCGCTCCGCCCGTGCTGCATATCGCCGACGTCATCGAGCGCGCGAAGCGACAAGGCTGGGACGTCTGCCTCGGACTGACGCCCACTGCCGCACGCTGGCTCGCCGACGAGCTGCCCGCCCTGGAGAGGCTCACCGGCCATCCCGTCCGCAGTCAGTACAAGCTCCCCACCGAGCCGGACGTATGGCCACCAGCTGACGTCGCGGTGGTCGCGCCGGCCACCTTCAACACGATCAACCAATGGGCGCTCGGGATCACCGACAAGTTCATCGTGGGATTCGCCGCCGAGGGCATCGGCAAGAAGATCCCGCTGATCACCATGCCGTGCGTCAACGTGGCCTACGTCCAGCACACCCAGTTCGCGCGCAGCATCGACACCTTGCGCGCCATGGGGGTGCACGTTCTGTACGGCGAGGGTGGCTTCGTACCCAACGAGCCGGGCAAGGGCCGCCCGCATGCCTATCCATGGCACCTCGCCTTGGAGGCCGCCGAGCGGGCGGCGGACACCCGGTCCTGACGGGCCCGGAACCGCAGGACGCACACGCTCTGAATGATCGAAAGCCCGGCCTGTCACCAACCTGCCGGGACGACACGCCTAGGAATGGTCCGGGCGATCATGTGACCGCTCTGGCGGGGTGCCCATGGTTGCCTTCGGGCAGGCCCTGAGCCCCGTGGTGCGTGGGCTTCGCTTCGGGGCAAGCTCTCCTGGAAAACGAACTGCGCATGTCAAGCGGTGACTGGTACCTGCCCGACACTCCCGAGTTGGACGAGCTAGACCCCTGCCTGGTTCGGCGGGAGGCGCTCTGCGCGGCGTACAACACGGCCCAGAACGTCGACGACCGGCAGGCGATTCTCAAACAGTTACTGGGCTCGGTCGGAGACCTTGTTCGGATCCGAGCACCGTTCCAATGTGACTACGGCTACAACATCCACATCGGTGCCGGTACGTTCGTCAACTTCGGAGCCGTGTTCCTGGACGTCGCCCCCATCACCATCGGCGCGCACGTTCGGATCGGGCCGAATGTGCAGTTGTTGCCCCCGACCCACGCGCTGGATGCGGAGCGGCGACGGGCCGGGTGGTCGAAGGCGGGGCCGATCACGATCGGCGACAATGTGTGGCTGGCCGGCGGGGTAATCGTCTGCCCCGACGTGAACATCGGCGAGAACACGGTGGTCGGTGCGGGAGCAGTGGTCACCAAGGATCTGCCGCCCGGCGCCCTGGCTGTGGGGAATCCGGCCCGGGTGATCCGCAAGCTGAACTAGGGCCCCAACGGGAGCCCGAAGGCTCCTCAGACCCACTCAGCTGAGTGGACGCTTGAGGGGCCTCTGTGCGTCGGCAGAGGCGTCCTGGGCGCGCCTCTGCCGACGACTGATCGCCGACGCTCGGCGACGACGCCGAGCGTGCTCAGCACGTTCACGGGCTTCTTCACGCTGAACGGCAGGAGCTTCTCCCTGCTGTCGCTCAGTTGTGGCCATGTGTCGAACTGCGGGCACACGCCCCAGTGCGATGAGGGATCCAGCGTCGTCTACTCCTCGCCGGGAGCAGGGGCGATCCCCGTCGGGCAAGACCGACCCCAGTTCGTTTCGGACGGGGCACTTAGCTTGACCCCCGTCCCCCCGATCCCGCAGTAACCCGACGGGTTCTTGTCGAGGTACTGCTGGTGGTAGCCCTCCGCCGGATAGAACGGGCGGGTGGTGTCGGCCGGGAGGATTTCCGTGGTGATGTCGCCGTAGCCGGAGGTGCGCAGGACGGTGCGGTAGGCGTCGCGGGAGGATTCGGCGGCCTGCTGTTGGGCGGGGGAGTGGGTGTAGATCGCGGAGCGGTACTGGGTGCCCGTGTCGTTGCCCTGGCGGAAGCCCTGGGTGGGGTCGTGGGACTCCCAGAAGAGCTTCAGCAGGGCGGTGTACGGGACGACCGCCGGGTCGAAGACGACGCGGACGGCCTCGGTGTGGCCGGTGTGGCCGCTGCAGACCTCTTCGTAGGTGGGGTTCGGGGTGTGCCCGCCCTGATAGCCGACGAGGGTGGTCCACACGCCGTCGGTCTGCCAGAACTTCCGCTCGGCGCCCCAGAAGCAGCCCAGGCCGAAGTCGGCGGTCTCCAGGCCGTCCGGATACGGGCCCAGCAGCGGGTTGCCGAGGACGGTGTGCCGGTCGGGGACGGTGAAGGCCCGCTCGGGGCGGCCCTCAAGGGCTTCCTCGGGGGTGGGCAGGTGGGTCTTGAAGCGGGAGAACAGCATGGGGATCAGGCTCCTGGGAGGACGGAGAGTGGAGGACCGGGCGGAGCGAGTGGGGGAGGCGGGCCGGGCTGGTGTGCAATGACACCAACGTCCAGGGGCGGGACGGCATTCCGTCCGGGACGGGAGCACATTGCGCTCCCCCCGGCGTGCCGTGCGCGCAGGCGGGCGCTTCCCCTAGTTGCCCGCCGGGGGGAACCCCGCCGACGTTCCGCCGAGCTGTTCCCAGCCGGCGATGGCCAGGGCGCGGTAGGCGGCGTATTCGGCGGCGGGGCTGTGGCCGTAGGACCAGGGGACGGCGCCGACGTGGCCGTCGACGAGGCGGAGCTGCTCCATGGCCTCGGCGTAGCGCTCGGCGCGGACCAGGAACCACACCAGCAGATGGCGGACGTGCGGCGCCATGGGGTGGTCGGCGGGGGCCTCGCGGAGTGCGAAGTGGGCGCCCTCGATGGCGCGCTCGACGACCGCGCTCTGGTAGAGGCTGCGGACCATGTTGGCCTCGGGGAGGTGCTCGTAGACCGCGAAGAGGGGGAGCGCCGGGAGCAGGGTCCCCGCGGGGGCGCCGGCCGCCGCGCGCTCGGCGAAGGCTTCGGCCTCCTTACGGGAGCCGTGCCACTTCTGCGACCAGTAGGGGAGGGCGGCGAGATGGGCGCCCATGTGCTGCGGGGCGCGCTGGGCGACCTTGGCCCACAGCTCCTCGTAGTCGGCGGGGCGGTCGCCCAGGCCGCGGGCGACGGCCAGTTCCGTGATGTACGGGATCGGGCTGCCGGGGGCCAGCAGCGCCGCCTCCCGGCAGACCGTACGGGCCTCCTCCAGGATCATCCGGAAGTCCTGCGAGCCCGGGTCGCGCAGCGCCTGGACGACCAGGAACTGGGCGTGCGTCTGGGCGCCGCCGGGGTCCTTCGGCGCCTCCGAGCGCCAGGTCCGCAGCCAGATGCCGCCCGTCCGGCGCCGCCCGTCCGCTTCCTCCCCCGAGCTCTTGTGCAGCAGGGCGGTACCCCCATCGCCCCCGGCCAGCTCGAACGCGGCCGCGCCGGCCAGCGTCTGCACCCGCTGCCAGCGGCGCTCCCAGTCGTCGCCGGTGGACTTCAGCAGCTCGGCCGCCGGGCGCCAGTCGTGCGTCCGGCGCATCTCGGCCAGCGCGGCGTCCAGCTCCTCGTCGGGGCCCGGCAGCCGTACGTCCAGCTCCTCCAGGGGCACGAAGCCGTAGCCCGCCATCGGGTCGGCGGCCACCACCAGGCCCCGCTGGGTGTGGGTGGCGGCCCGCCGGCGGCGCATCCAGGGCAGGAAGACGAAGCCGCCGAGCGCGAGCGCGGCGAGGAGAACCAGCAGAGCGTCCATGTGAGGTGTCCTGTACCTGTAGCTGTGCGGCGGGGCGGGTGCTGAGGCGGCGCGGTGGGAACCGGTGTGCGGCTCCCTTGTATGTATCCACTATCCAGCGAACCAGAAAGTTCCGGAAAGGGCGGAGCCGACTACCCTCGGCAGGCATGAGCGATCAGCGCGACCAGCGCCACCAGCATTTCGAGACCCGTGCCATCCACGCAGGCCAAGAGCCCGACCAGGCGACCGGCGCGGTGGTGCCGCCCATCTACCAGGTGTCCACGTACAAGCAGGACGGGGTGGGCGGGCTGCGCGGCGGCTATGAGTACAGCCGCAGCGCCAACCCGACCCGTACCGCCCTGGAGGAGAACCTCGCCGCCCTGGACGGCGGCCGCCGCGGCCTGGCCTTCGCCTCCGGCCTCGCCGCCGAGGACTGCCTGCTGCGGACCCTGCTGAGCCCCGGCGACCATGTCGTCATCCCCAACGACGCCTACGGCGGAACGTTCCGTCTCTTCGCGAAGGTCGTCGAGCGGTGGGGCGTGGAGTGGTCGGTGGCCGACACCTCCGACCCGCAGTCCGTCCGCGCGGCGCTGCGGCCCCGCACGAAGGCGATCTGGGTGGAGACGCCCAGCAACCCGCTGCTCGGCATCACCGACATCGCGGCGCTGGCCGGCATCGCGCGGGACGCGGGCGCCAAGCTCGTCGTCGACAACACCTTCGCCAGCCCCTACCTCCAGCAGCCGCTCGCCCTCGGTGCCGATGTGGTGGTCTACTCCACCACCAAGTACATGGGCGGCCACTCGGACGTGGTCGGCGGCGCCCTGGTCGTCAACGACGACACCCTCGGCGAGGAACTCGCCTACCACCAGAACGCGATGGGCGCGGTCGCCGGCCCGTTCGACGCCTGGCTGGTGATGCGCGGCATCAAGACGCTGGCCGTACGCATGGACCGGCACAGCGCCAACGCGGCGCGCGTCGCCGAGATGCTGGCCTCCCACAAGAAGGTGACCCGCGTCTTCTACCCGGGCCTGGCCGAGCACCCGGGCCACGAGGTCGCCGCCAAGCAGATGCGCTCCTTCGGCGGCATGGTGTCGTTCCAGGTCGCGGGCGGCGAGCAGGCGGCGGTGGAGGTCTGCAACCGCGCCGAGCTGTTCATCCTCGGGGAGTCGCTGGGCGGTGTGGAGTCGCTCATCGAGCACCCGGGGCGGATGACCCACGCCTCGACGGCCGGTTCGGCGCTGGAGGTCCCCGGTGACCTCGTGCGCCTCTCGGTCGGCATCGAGTCCGCCGACGACCTGCTGGCCGATCTGACGCAGGCGCTGGGCTGATCACCCGGGCACCGGTCCGACGGGCCGGTGCCGCGCCGGTCCGTCACCGCCCTTGTGTACGGGGGGTGGTGGCGGACGGCGGCGGGCGCTGGGGATCGGCGCGGCGGGGCGTCGTGCCCCGGCGGTGTCCGGAGGCCGGTCCCGTCGGTTTCAGAAGGCAGGCCCCTTCGGCGTCAGGAGGCCGGGCCCGTCGGCGTCAGGGACGCGGTGATGTCGGAGAGGGAGGCGTTGAAGCGGGTCAGGAGCGTGGTGAAGGCCGCGCGCTCCTCCTCGGACCAGCCCTCCGTCACCAGTTCCATCAGCGCCCGGCGCGAGGCGCGCACCTCGTCGAGCCGGGCGTGCCCGCGCTCGGACAGCTGGAGCACCACGGCCCGGCCGTCCTCGGGGTGGGTGGCGCGGCTGACCAGCCCGGAGTCGACCAGCGGGGCGACCTGCCGGGTGACCGTCGAGGAGTCGATGCCCATGCCGGCGGCCAGGGCCTTGACGCCCATCGGGCCTTCCTGGTCGAGGCGGTTGAGCAGCAGGTACGCGGCGCGGTCCATGGAGTTGCGCGCCTGACCGACGCCGCCGAGCCGGCTCTGTTCCGCGCGGCGGGCGAAGACGGCCACTTGGTGCTGCAGCGCGTCGAGGAGAGCGGGATCGGTGTGGGTCGTCATGTCCGAAGAGGTGGGCATGGCCGGGAGCTCGCTTCGATGGATATGCGTATGGGTGGGAGGACAGCGTACGCGGACCCGGCGCGGAGCGTACCTGTGCTGCCCATTTTGATAACGCCCTGTAACCCCTGCCCGCCCTTTGGACGGACGGGCCGGGCGCCGGGCGAACTGCGAGACTGGCGGCATGGCCGCTCCTCCGCCGCGTACGCCGCACCATCCCTGCGCATCCGAGCCCCCCGCCGCCGGCCGGCTCGCCGGCGGTCCGATCACGGTCGATGACGTACGCGAGGCGCACAAGATCCTCTCCGGGGTCTCCCGGGCCACCGCGATGGAGGGCAGCCGCTATCTGTCCGGGCTGGTCGGTGCGCCGGTGCACCTCAAGTGCGAGAACCTCCAGCGCACCGGCTCGTTCAAGATCCGCGGCGCCTATGTACGGATCGCCGGGCTGAGCGCGCAGGAGCGGGCGGCCGGTGTGGTGGCCGCGAGCGCCGGCAACCACGCCCAGGGCGTGGCGCTCGCGGCGTCCCTGCTCGGGGTGCGCTCGACGGTGTTCATGCCGGTCGGCGCGCCGCTGCCGAAGGTCGCCGCGACCCGCGACTACGGCGCCGAGGTGCGGCTGGAGGGCCAGGTGGTCGACGAGACGCTGGCCGCCGCCGAGGAGTACGCGCGGCGGACCGGCGCGGTCTTCATCCACCCCTTCGACCACCGCGACGTCATCGCCGGCCAGGGCACGGTCGGTCTGGAGATCCTGGAGCAGTGCCCGGAGGTGCGCAGCATCGTCGTGGGGGTCGGCGGCGGCGGGCTCGCGGCGGGGATCGCGCTCGCGGTCAAGGCGCTGCGGCCGGATGTGAAGGTCATCGGGGTGCAGGCGGCCGGTGCGGCCTGCTATCCGCCGTCGCTGGCGGCGGGGCGTCCGGTGGCGGTCGAGGGGCTGTCGACGATGGCGGACGGCATCAAGGTCGGGCGGCCCGGCGAGGTGACCTTCGAGATCGTCCGGGAGCTGGTGGACGAGGTCCGCACGGTCTCCGAGGACGAGCTGTCCAGCGCGCTGCTGCTGTGCCTGGAGCGGGCGAAGCTGGTGGTGGAGCCGGCCGGGGCGAGTCCGGTGGCGGCGCTGCTCGCGGACCCGACGTCCTTCGAGGGGCCGGTGGTGGCGGTGCTGTCCGGCGGGAACGTCGACCCGCTGCTGATGCAGCGCATCCTGCGGTTCGGCATGGCGGCCGGCGGCCGCTACCTCTCGCTGCGGCTGCGGCTGACGGACCGGCCGGGGGCGCTGGAGGCGATGCTCGGGGTGCTGACGGTGGTCGACGCCAACGTCCTGGACATCGGTCATGTGCGTACCGATCCGCGGCTCGGGCTGACCGAGGTCGAGGTGGAGCTGCATCTGGAGACCAAGGGCCCGGCGCACTGCGCCGAGGTGCGCGCGGCGCTGAGCGGGGCGGGCTACGCGGTGGCGGAGTGACCGGCGGCGGCGCCGCGCGGTGACCCGAGGGGGCCGGGCGCGGGGGGCCGACGGGATTCGAAATTTGTATCGCGATGTATCGCGTTGGGGAGTAGCATCGCGGTCGCGGGATGCCGGTCGGTCGTGGCGTTCCGTTGCGGACAAATGCGTACAGGGGGCCTATAGGTCGCCGAACGTAACATTCGATCTGGAACTGACCCAAGCTATGGGGGTACCCCTATGCCAGGCGCCATTTACGCCGAAGGTCTGGTGAAGACCTTCGGCGATGTGAGGGCACTGGACGGCGTCGACCTCGACGTTCCCGAAGGAACCGTCCTCGGAATGCTCGGCCCGAACGGTGCCGGCAAAACCACCGCCGTACGGGTTCTGACGACCCTTCTCCGGCCCGACAGCGGCAGGGCGCAGGTCGCCGGGATCGATGTCCTCGCGCACCCCGACAAGGTACGCCGGTCGATCGGCCTCTCGGGCCAATTCGCCGCCGTGGACGAGTACTTGACCGGTCGCGAGAACCTGGTGATGGTCGGTCAGCTCTACCAGATGAGCGGTCGCGACGCCAAGCGCCGGGCCGCCGAGCTGCTGGAGCGCTTCCACCTCGGCGACGCCGCCGAGCGCACCGCCAAGACCTACTCCGGCGGGATGCGCCGCCGCCTCGACCTCGCGGCCGCGCTGGTCGTCAGCCCGCCCGTGATGTTCATGGACGAGCCGACCACCGGCCTGGACCCGCGCAACCGCCAGGCGCTGTGGGACGTCATACAGGAGCTGGTCGCGGGCGGCACGACGCTGCTGCTCACCACCCAGTACCTGGAGGAGGCCGACCGCCTCGCGCACGACATCTGCGTCGTCGACCACGGCAAGGTCATCGCCCGCGGCACCGCCGACCAGCTCAAGGCGCGCACCGGCGGCGAGCGGGTGGAGGTCGTGGTGCACGCGCCCGAGCACCTCACCGTCGCCGACGAGGTCCTGCGCGGCTTCGCCAAGGGCGAGAGCACGGTCGAACCGCATATCCGCAAGCTCACGATCCCGGTGACCGGCGGCGCCAAGCTCCTCGCCGAGGTCATCCGCGAACTGGACGTGCGGGGCGTGGAGATCGACGACATCGGGCTGCGCCGCCCCACTCTCGACGATGTGTTCATCTCGCTGACCGGGCACGCCGCCGAGACGACGGACGAGGCCGCTGCCCCGGCAGGGGCGGACGGCGCCGACGCCGCAACGGGCGGGCGCCGGAAGGAGGGTGTGAAGTGACGACGGTGACCGAAGCGGCCGGTGGCTCCCACGCTCCCGCCCCGCAGTCCCGCGGCGGTGTCGGCCGGTCCATCCGGGACTCGCTGGTGATCGCCCGGCGGAACGTGATTCGCATGGCCCGGATTCCCGAAGTGGTCATTTTCGGGCTCATCCAGCCGATCATGTTCGTGGTGCTGTTCAGCTACGTCTTCGGCGGCTCCATCAACGTCCCAGGTGCGGGTCTCAGCCCCGACGGATACCGCGAGTTCCTGATGGCCGGGATCTTCGCGCAGACCGTCACGTTCGCCACGGCCGGCGCGGGCGCGGGCATCGCCGACGACATGCACAAGGGGCTTGTGGACCGGTTCCGCTCCTTGCCGATGGCGCGCGGTGCGGTGCTCACCGGCCGGACCCTGGCCGACCTGGTGCAGACCGCGCTGACGCTGGTGGTGCTGGCGGTGGTCGCGCTGCTGATCGGTTGGCGCACCCACGAGAACATCGCCGAGGTGCTCGCCGGCTTCGCCCTGCTGCTCCTGCTCGGCTACGCCTTCTCCTGGATCGGCGCGCTCATCGGCCTCTCGGTGCGTACGCCCGAGGCGGCCACCTCCGGCGGGCTGATCTGGCTCTTCCCGCTCACCTTCATCTCCAACGCGTTCGTACCATCGGAGAACATGCCCGCGTTCCTTCAAACCGTCGCGGATTGGAACCCCTTCAGCGCGACGGTCATGGCCTGCCGCGACCTGTTCGGGAACCTGCCGCCGAACTACCCGGTGCCGGACGCCTGGCCGATGCAGCACCCAGTGCTGGCCTCGGTGATCTGGTCTGTCTTGATCATTGCGGGCTTCCGGACGCTGGCGGTCCGCAAGTACCGGTCGGCGACGGCCTGAGGGGCCCGGGCGCGCGAAGCGCGCGGACACGGCGAAGCGGCCCGGAGCGCGATGCTCCGGGCCGCTTCGGCACTGCCTGGGATGCCTCGGGACTCAGCCGCTGTAGGGCTTGGCGTCGAGGATCCGCACGCTCGCCTTCTTGCCGTTGGGGAGCTCGTACTCCGCGTCGGCGCCGACCTTCTTGCCGTTCACGCCCGTACCCAGCGGCGACTGCGGGGAGTAGGTCTCGATGTCCGAGCTCGCGTACTCCCGCGAGGCCAGAAGGAACGACAGCGTGTCGTCGGGGTCCCCGTCGAACGCGATGGTGACGACCATGCCGGGAGCGACGACGCCGGTCGCGGCGGGGGCCTCGCCGACCTTCGCGGTCTGCAGCAGCTGGGTCAGCTGGCGGACGCGAAGCTCCTGCTTGCCCTGCTCTTCCTTGGCCGCGTGGTACCCGGCGTTCTCCTTCAGGTCACCTTCCTCGCGGGCCGCCGCGATCTTCTCGGTGATCTCGGCGCGTGCGGGACCAGACAGGTGCTCCAGCTCGGCCTTGAGCTGGTCATACGCCTCCTGGGTCAGCCAGGTGACGTTCTCGCTGGTCTGGGTCACAGGTGCTCCTCGTCGGTACTGGGGATAAATCAAACGCCCTACCAGGAAGGTTTGCGCCTTCACAGGTGGGCGAAACCACGAGCCTAACAATTCCGGCACAAAACGGGGAAGAGGAAATTCACAGTCGCCGCACAGGAACGCATCATCCCTGATCAGAGGCGGTCACGACACGCCTGCGGGTCGGCGGCGGCCGGGCGTGGCCGACGGCGTGGTTGCGGGCGGTCGCCGGGCCGTCGCGGTGCGGTCACGGCCCACCGGGCGCGCCGAGTCCTTGCCGGCCGCGGTCGCCTGCCATCCCTTGCGGGCGCCGGGCGCGGCTCTGTGCTCAGCCCTTGCCGGCCGCCGTGCAGCCCACCAGTACCGCGTTGGTCGCGCGCTTCGTCGTACGCAGCGTGACCTCGGTGTCCACCTGCTCCGTGCGCTGATCGACGGCGACGTCCTTGCGGCCGACCTCGGCGCCGTCCGCGGACTGCGAGCGCAGGGTGCACACACCCTTGGCGTCGGCGTCCTTGACGACTTCGAGGTGCACCTTGACGGCGTGGTCGGACACCGCGTCCCAGGTGATCACGCGGCCGCTGAGGTCCTGGCCCGCGATGTAGGAGGCGCCCGACCAGCCGACCACGCCCAGCAGCGCGACGCCGAACACCGCGCCGACGATCTTGAGCTTGCGGTCCGCACGCTGGTCCGCGGAGCGGCCGTAGCGTCCCTCGGGGAGCCCTTCGCGCACCGCGGCCATGATCAGTCCTCCTGCCTACGGGGACCTCGGTCGGAAACCCCCGGGGGGTCCCCGCCCCAGGGAATACAGCGCCCCCTCGCTTCGGTCACTATAGGAGGCATCTTCTCCGGCGCTTACCTGAGGATCGAGTCTTGACTGAGCAGCTGCGTTTGATGGCGGTCCACGCCCACCCCGACGACGAGTCGAGCAAGGGTGCGGCCACCATGGCCAAGTACGTGTCCGAGGGGGTGGACGTGCTGGTCGCCACCTGCACAGGCGGTGAGCGGGGCTCCATCCTCAACCCCAAGCTCCAGGGCGACCCGTACATCGAGGAGCACATCCACGAAGTGCGCAAGCGGGAGATGGACGAGGCCCGCGAGATCCTGGGCGTGAAGCAGGAGTGGCTGGGCTTCGTCGACTCCGGGCTGCCCGAGGGCGACCCGCTGCCGCCGCTGCCGGAGGGCTGCTTCGCGCTGCAGGACGTCGAGGAGGCGGCCGGGCGGCTGGTGAAGCTGATCCGGGAGTTCAAGCCGCAGGTCATCACGACCTACGACGAGAACGGCGGCTACCCGCACCCGGACCACATCATGACCCACAAGATCACGATGGTGGCCTTCGAGGCGGCCGGCGACCCGGAGAAGTACCCGGAGGCCGGCGAGCCCTGGCAGCCCCAGAAGCTCTACTACAACCAGGGCTTCAACAAGCCGCGCACGATCGCGCTGCACGAGGCGCTGCTGGCGCGCGGTATGGACTCGCCCTACGGCGAGTGGCTGGAGCGCTGGAAGCAGTTCGAGCAGCGTGAGCGCACGCTGACCACCTACGTCCCCTGCGACGAGTTCTTCGAGATCCGGGACAAGGCGCTGATCGCGCACGCCACCCAGATCGACCCCGACGGCGGCTGGTTCCGGGTGCCGATGGACATCCAGCGCGAGGTCTGGCCGACGGAGGAGTACGAGCTCGCGAAGTCGCTCGTGGACACTTCCCTCCCCGAGGACGACCTCTTCGCGGGCATCCGCAACAATTGAGCCCATGATGAGCGCGACCAGCACCCTCGCCCTGACGCACTTCGTCACCCTTGCCGACAGCTTCGACAAGAACAAGGTGACCCCCGGCGTCCTCGGCTTCATCGTCTTCGCGGTCATCGGCGGCGCCGTGTGGCTGCTGATGAAGTCCATGAACAAGCACATGAAGAAGGTGGACTTCGTCGAGCAGCCGGAGGAGGGCGAGGCGGGCACCCGCGCCTCGGCCACCGCGACGGCCGCCGAACCGAAGACCGGCTGAGGGGGCGGATCGGCGGGTGTGCGGCAGGGCCGCCGGGCGAGGGCCCGGCCGACCGGCCGCACGGGCTCGCCGGTCCCCGCAGACCGGGATACGGCCTCCAGGGCCGGCCGAATGGCTCAGGCCGGCCCGCCGTCCCGGCGGCTCGCTGGCCCGCGCGGTCAGCGAGCCGGGCCGCATGCCCGCGGCCGCCGGGCGCCGACGCGGTCGGGCCGGGCGTCATGGGCCCGGCGTGGCCCCGGACCGGCGCCCCGGGTCACTCCGCGACGCCCGGTGTGACCAGCACCCCCATGACCTCGCGTGCGTGGCGGTTGGGCACCATGCCCAGGCGCCAAGCCTGCCAGCCCGATTCCGGCTCCACTCCGCGGTCCAGGAGCAGGGCGAACGCCTCCGCGCAGTCCTCCAGCTTCGCGTCGCGCAGCGGATGCCCGTCCCCCACCAGCTGGGCCAGCTCCTCCTGGGCGACGGCCGTACCCACCACGCTGCCGCCCGGTGAGGCGAACGGCAGCAGCGTGCAGCGCAGGAACCGCGCCCAGTCCGCACCGCGCCGGTCGCCGTAGCCGTCGAATATCCGGGCCGCCTCGTCGGCCAGCTCCAGCGCCTGCGCCGCCCGGCCGTTGCCGGCGTCGATGATCACCAGCTCCAGGCATGACCACGCCTCGCCGTGCGGCACCCCGATCCGCTGGAAGTCCCTGCGGGCGTCCTGCAGCAGCTGGCGGGCGAAGCCGCTGTTGCGCAGCGAACCGGTCTGCGCCGCCCGCAGATCGCGGGTGACCCGCCCCGAGTGGTGCCGGGCGCAGGCCAGGCCGTAGCCGTCCTGCATCCTGCTGAACATCGTCCGCGAGCGCTCCAGCTGCCGCAGCGCGGCGTCGTGCTCGCCGCGCTCCTCCAGTGCCTGGCCCAGGTAGTACATCGTCCATGCCTCACCGCGGGCGTCCTCGTGCCGATGGTGCAGCGGCAGCGCCTGCCGCAGCCCGTCCGCCGCGGGCCCGGGCTCGCCGTCCAGCAGCCGGGCGCGGGCCAGCTGCGTCATCGCCCAGGCCTCGCCCCGCTCGTCGTGCGTCCGGCCGTACAGCTCCAGTGCGGCGTGCAGCGCGCTCTCGGCCCGCGGCACCTCGCCCATCCGCAGATGCACCTGGCCGAGCTGGAAGTGCGCCCACGCCTGGCCGTGCAGGCTCTCGCTCTCCTCGTGCAGCTCCAGCGCCTCGCGGAGCATGGCGATGGCCTCGGCGATCCGCGCCCGGTCGCGCTCCACCGCCGCCAGGGCGTGCAGGGTCCAGGCCCGGTCGCCGCGCAGGTCCGGGCCCGACTGAAGCTCCAGGGCCTCGCGGAGCTTGGCCGCGGCCTCGGTGAGGTCGCCCTGCTGCTGGAGGGTGATGCCCAGGTCGCGCAGCGCGCGGGCGGCGCCCGCCGGATGCTGCGCCTCGAAGTAGAGATCGACCACCGACGACAGGGTCGTGCGGGCCTTGTCGAGCTCGCCGAGCTGGCGGGCCGCCACACCCGTACGCCACTGCACCGAGCGGACCAGCAGCCCCTGGCCGACCGCCCGGGTCAGCTCGCTCAGCTCGCCCAGGCGGTAGAGGTCGCCGCGCAGCAGGCAGTAGTCGGCCAGCGCGCCCAGCAGATGGGAGACCGCCGCCTGGTCCACGCCCTGGTCGGCGTGGCGCAGCGCGGCAGTGATGAAGCTGGTCTCGTCGTCCAGCCACTGCAGGGCGGCGTCCAGAGACGTGAAGCCGTGCGAGCCGAAGCGGTCGGCGCGGGTCGACGTCCGGCCGTCGACCAGCCGGATGACCGAGTCGGCCAGCTCCGCATAGCCGCGGATCAGCCGCTCCTGGGCCACACCGCGCTCGTCGGCGTCCTCCTCGGCCACCAGCCGGCCGTGGGCGAAGCGGTGCACCAGGGCGTGCAGGCGGTAGCGCTCGCCGCGGACGTGCTCGATCAGCCCGGCCCGGGCCAGGGTCGTCAGCTGCCGCTCCGCCTCCGTGCCGTCGACGTCCAGCAGCGCCGCCGCGGCCGCCGCCCCCAGGCTCGCCCGGCCCACCAGCGCCAGTCGGCGCAGCAGCCGCCGGGCCGTCTCGGACTGGTCGGCGTAGCGCAGCGACAGCGCCCGCTCCACCGGGGACGCCGTGTCGTGGGCCGCCAGGTCGGCGGCCAGCGCGGCGGCCGTGCGCGATCCCAGCGAGGAGCCCGCCACCCGCAGCGCCAGCGGCAGCCCCGCGCACAGCGCGGAGATCTCCTCGATCGCCCCGGACTCGGGCGCAGCCGCCTCGTCCGGCGCCTGCGCACCGTCCGCCGCGGCGGTGCGCAGCAGCTCTTCGGTGCCCGCCGCGTCCAGTGGCCCCACGGGCAGCTGGTGCACCCACGCGGGCAGGTCCCCGGGCAGCTCCAGCGGCGCCCTGGACGTGACCAGCACCAGGCTGTCGGAGCGGTCCGGGACCAGCGTGCGCACCTGCTCGGGGTCCGAGGCGTCGTCCAGCAGGACCGTCACCGGAAGGCCCGTCAGATGCTGGTGGTAGAGCTCCGTGAGCCGCTTGACGTGCTGCTCCTGGGACGGGCGCTCGCGGAACAGCAGCTGCTCGCGCGGTGCGCCAAGGCGGTTGAGCAGATGCAGCAGTGCGTCCCGGGTCGGCAGCGGCACCTCACCGGGGGTGTCCCCGCGCAGGTCCACCACACAGGCGCCGCGGAACTGATCGCGCAGCTGGTGCGCGGCCCGCACCGCCAGCGCGGTGCGCCCCGAGCCCGGCTCGCCGTGCAGCACCACCACCGTCGGCTTGGTCTCGGTGCTCGCGCGGGCGGCGTGCACCCACTGCGCGATCCGCGCCAGTTCCTCCCTCCTCCCCGCGAACGGGCCGTCGGGGCGGGGGAGTTGGGAGAACGAGTGCTCCAGTACGGACCGCTGCCGGGCGGCCGCGCTGCGGTCCACGCCGCGCAGCTGCGGCCCCCGGGCGGTCTTCGACGCGGTGGCCGGCTGGGCCGCCGCGGCCGCCGCCGTCAGCATCCGCTGCTGGTCCAGGAACGGCCGGACGCCCCGGACCTCGAATGCCGTCAGCCACTGCAGCCGCAGCTGCTCCGGGCCGCCGGGCTGACCGCGCAGCCCGGCCTGGCGGTGCGCCGCCGGCCAGTGCCCCGCGGTCAGCTTCACGATCGTGGCCGCCGCGCCCGCCACCACCACGGCGGCCCCCACGCCCAGCGCCGCGCCCGCGCCCGTGCCGTACGCGAGGTCCGTGGCGAACGCCGCCACCGCCGCGACCGCCGTCGCCACCGCGGGGGTGCCCAGTTCCTTGCGGGACAGCCGCTGTGCCAGCGACGGCTGACCGGCGGCCGCTTCGTCCAGGGCCCGGACATACGCGGTGTACTCCTCGGCGGCGCTGCCCGCCAGATCCTCCAGCGCCGCCTGCGCTCTGCCGCGCAGCGTGCCGGCGTCCAGCCGTCCGTCCGAGCGCCGCACCTCCTCCTCGACGGCCCTGGTCAACAGAGCTTCCGCCGCCGCCCGATGATCCGCGCGCAGCGCGGCCGGTGAGCCCGACATGCCTCTCCCCCTCCAGCAGTCCCCGCAGTCGTCGGCGGTCCCGCGCCCGGGCGGTGATCTTCGCCGTACGCACAGTCTTCCGCGTCCGCACGGATTCCGGCAGACCTGTGGATAACCTCGGACCCGGCCGGACACTCTCCCCTGCCGCTCCTGACCCGCTGCGCCACCTTGCGAATTCCTGCGTGGCCTGGCTCAAATGGTGCAAAATTGCCACTATCGCGATATCGCCGTCATTATTAGTTCCAGAGATATGGCTGAGTTATCGATGTCGGCTGAAATTTGGCGCGTTTGTGCTCCTTGAGTATGCGGCGGGACAGGGTATCGGCGGTAATGTACGGTGGGGCGCGGGGCATTTTTCTCGGCCGGACTTCACGGCTCGGGTGATGAATGGATACGTTATCGGGGGGTGATGTGGAATTCCGTGCCGTAAGGCATGAAAGCAGTTCCGAGTCGACAGATTTCTCTGGCGTGCCGATTCGGGAATTTGCAGAAAAATCGCCGCGGCGATGCCTGGTACGTCGGGCGGTCGCTCGCTTCTCTGCGTCGGAACTCTCACCTCACTTCCGGATAACTTGTCTATAGCCGGTTCGCCAGCTCATTTCGAGTGGGCTAGTGGCGTGAGTCGAAGTTGCGCCCACGGGGTTCCTTGCGTCATTCAAATTCTTACGGGGAGGCTTCATGGCTGACGGTCAGTCAAGGCAGGTGGACGATTCGGAATTTTTGGAGATTGCCAGGGACCCGGCCGCAGCAAGCATCATGCGCAAGAGTCTGGAACAGCTCGCCAAGGGGGGAGCTGGAGATGTTCTCAAGGAAATGGCGGACGAGGTCCTCTCTGGCCGTGTCGGTCTGCGCGAAGCGGTCAGCATTCCTGCCTATGCGAATCATATGATCGACAAATTTCAGGCTTCCAAGCAGGAATGGGATTCGCTCTCCGAAATTGATCGGGAGCGGCTCGCGGCCGATGGTGAGAGATTCCTCGAAGACGAGCGCCGAGAGCTCGAAGAGTCCGAGCGGGGAAAGCGCGATACCACCGGACGCGGCGCCAAGGGGCGTCACGACGGAAGCTCTTGGTCGCTGTATTAGCGAAGAGGGAAGCATCTTGGTGGCGCATCTTCGTACGCGCACACACGTCGCGGCATCACCGCGAGAATAATCGGGGAAAGAGTAAGCGTGAGTTTCAGCGTACGCCCTGCGGACATCGCGGGCTTCGCCAAGCTGATCGACCGGGCAGCAGAAGATATGCAGGAAGGTATCGCGTATATCGACAACAAAGCGAACGAAGATGGCTTCGATGTAGAGGAAGGGCTGATCGGTCAATGGTGGAAAGACGCCTACGGGAACCATACGGAACGCGTTCACGAAGTCAAGAGGTTTCTGCACAAGGTCGGTGGCCTCTTGGAAGTCTCGGCCGAGGAGCTCAAAAAATCAGCCAAGTACTACCAGGTCACAGACCATGAGCAAGCTGTCCAAATTGATTCCACTTACCCAAAATCGAAGCGTGGGAATCCGGATGGTGAGTACGCTCCCGCGAGTGCCGGGGACTTTCGGGATGCCAATGATGCGCGGGGCAAGCTGAAGCCGCTGGAGGCGGATCCCGGATTTTTCGATGTCATCGGGAAAGCCCAGAACTGGGCAGAGGGTCACGCAGAAGAATTTCAGTTCAATGGCGCTTTCAAGACCTTCGGCACGGCGCTTGATATGCTCAGTCCGACGGCTATTGTCACCGAAGGGTGCAAGCTGTTCTTCGATTTCGACCCCTTCGGTGAACTAGCCAACCTCGTTGGCGGGGATTGGGAGGGGTATCTGAAATGTGCCGGACTGTGGGGGAACTTGGGCGAGTTCTGTCGTTTGGTGGCCGCGAATATCAACCATGGAACCGGTTCGATATCGATCACCTGGACGGGTAATGCGGCAGACGCGGCTTGTGTCTATTTTGAAGAAATTGCCAATCTACTGGACTCGGCTGCGGATTCATTTGATTCTCTGAAGGCGAACTATGCCGCGGTGGCGAACCTTGCCTACGGGATGGCGGAGTCGGTGAAGGCCGGTCTGATGTTTATCTCCGATTTGGCGATCGAGGCATTCATTGAATTCATGGCAGGGCTGGCTGCCGCAGAGACGGGGGTCGGCTTGATTGGAACCGCGGCGGCATGGGCTCTGGTGGCGAAAAACGCTCTCCAAGCAGTCGAGAAATACGAGAAAATCGTCAAGGCGATTGATGTTGCTATGATGCTCTCCAAGGCCGGCTATGCGGAGTGTGGTCGAGAATCGGCCGGCATGGAGGCGAAGGTCAAAAAGTTTCCCGTTCCCGGGAAGAGCTATGACAATGCAGTGGCGTGATTCGGAAGGGTGCGCGTCAGTGAGCGTTGAGCGATCAAACGTGGGCAAGCGGTCGAAGCTCAGTCGCATAGCTGTCGCCCTGTCCGCGATGGCGGTATTCTTCATTGTTGTGTTCGTGCGGGAGGAAGGTTGGCGGAATCCGGGACTCTCCGCGCTCACCCTCACTTTTACTCTGTCTGCGGCCTTGTCGATCTTGGCGTGGCGCAAAGAGCGCTTGCGGCTGGCCATTCTGGCGATGGCAATGATTGTCGCCGTGGCGGTGGTCGCCAAGACCCTGGGACCGTGATGGGCTCCTTCTGACGCCCAGCGCCCTGGGCGGTGCCGCGGTGCACCCGCACCGCGCAGGACAACGGCGGCGGGGTGCTGCGTGGCTTGCCGGCAGGGGCGCGGAACCGCCACTTCAGCAGATCGTTGGCCGAACCATCGGGCGTCTGGATCACGCCGCCACCTCGCCCACCCCGAAGGGAGGCGGCGCCACCTTTCGAGCGGTGGGATGAGCCCGGCTACCGCCACATCCGGGGTGCCCTCCCCGCCACGGACTACCCGGGCTGAGCCGACTTTCCGGCCGTATAAGTGCAGATCGGCCGAGCGAGGCAGGGCTGCGCGGGTTTCGCCGTCAGGAGGGAGCGCTGTGAGAGGCTGGGCCGTATGAACCGGTTGGCTGGCGTGACCTCGCCTTACTTGCTTCAGCATGCTGACAATCCGGTCGACTGGTGGCCCTGGGGACCGGATGCCTTCGAGGAAGCACGGCGGCGCGATGTGCCCGTTCTGCTGTCGGTCGGCTACTCGGCCTGCCACTGGTGCCATGTCATGGCCCACGAGAGCTTCGAGGACCAGACCACCGCCGCGCAGCTCAACGCGCACTTCGTGGCGGTCAAGGTCGACCGCGAGGAGCGCCCGGACGTCGACGCCGTGTACATGGAGGCCGTGCAGGCCGCCACCGGCCAGGGCGGCTGGCCGATGACCGTCTTCCTCACCCCCGACGCCGAGCCCTTCTACTTCGGTACGTACTTCCCGCCCGAGCCCCGGCACGGGATGCCGTCCTTCGGGCAGGTCCTGGAGGGGGTGCGCGCCGCCTGGGCCGACCGCCGCGACGAGGTCGGCGAGGTCGCCGGGCGGATCGTCGCCGACCTGGCCGGGCGCTCGCTGACCGATGCGCTGCCCGCCGACCGGCGGCCGCCGCGCCCCGAGGAGCTGCACACCGCCCTGATGGGCCTGACCCGTGAATTCGACGCGGTGCGCGGCGGGTTCGGCGGCGCCCCCAAGTTCCCGCCGTCCATGGCGCTGGAGTTCCTGCTCCGCCACCACGCCCGCACCGGTTCCGAGGGCGCCCTGGACATGGTGCGGGCGACCTGTGAGGCGATGGCCCGCGGCGGTGTCTACGACCAGCTCGGCGGCGGTTTCGCGCGCTATGCGGTGGACGCCACGTGGACCGTGCCGCACTTCGAGAAGATGCTCTACGACAACGCGCTGCTGTGCCGGACCTACGCCCACTTGTGGCGCTCGACCGGCTCGGACCTGGCCCGCCGGATCGCCGTCGAGACCGCCGACTTCATGGTCCGTGAACTGCGCACCGAGCAGGGCGGCTTCGCCTCCGCCCTCGATGCGGACAGCGACGACGGCACGGGGCGGCACGTCGAGGGCGCCTACTACGTATGGACGCCGGAGCAGCTGCGCACCGTACTGGGGGAGAAGGACGCGGAGTTCGCCGCCACCTATTTCGGCGTCACCGAGGAGGGCACCTTCGAGGAGGGCGCCTCGGTGCTCCAGCTCCCCGACACCGACGGCCTGGTGGACGCCGAGCGACTGGTCGCCGTCAAGGAGCGGCTGCTGGCGGCGCGCGCCGAGCGGCCCCGCCCCGGGCGGGACGACAAGGTCGTCGCCGCCTGGAACGGGCTGGCCATCGCCGCGCTCGCCGAGACCGGCGCCTACTTCGACCGCCCGGACCTGATCCAGGCCGCCACCGACGCCGCCGACCTGCTGGTCCGGGTCCACATGGACTGGCAGGCCCGGCTGCACCGCACCTCCCGCGACGGCGTCCCCGGCGCCAACTCCGGTGTGCTGGAGGACTACGCCGACGTCGCCGAGGGCTTCCTCACCCTGGCCTCGGTCACCGGGGAGGGCGTCTGGGTGGAGTTCGCGGGCTTCTTCCTGGACACCGTGCTGCTGCAGTTCACCACCGAGGACGGCGCGCTGTACGACACTGCGGCCGACGCCGAGACGCTGATCCGCCGCCCCCAGGACCCGACCGACAACGCCACGCCCTCGGGCTGGACCGCGGCGGCCGGTGCCCTGCTGTCGTACGCGGCGCTGACCGGGAGCGACCTCCACCGGGGCGCCGCGGAGCGGGCGCTGGGCATCGTCACCGCGCTCGGCGGCCGGGCCCCGCGCTTCATCGGCTGGGGGCTCGCCGTCGCCGAGGCCGCGCTGGACGGGCCGTGGGAGATCGCGGTCGTCGGCCCGCAGGGCGACCCGGCCACCGCGGCGCTGCACAAGGCCGCGCTGCTCGGCACCGCCCCCGGAGCGGTGGTCGCGCTGGGCGCCCCGGGCTCCGACGACGCCGACGAGGTGCCGCTGCTCAAGGACCGCCCCCTGGTCGACGGTGGCCCGGCCGCGTACGTCTGCCGCCACTTCACCTGCGAGCGCCCCACGACGGACCCGGAGGAACTGGGCGACCGGCTGCGGGGGTGAGGCCGCCCGCCGGGCGCCGCGGTCGTCAACCGGCCGCTGTCGGTGGGCAGTTGTACGCTGCCGGAGTGAGGACCTTGCTGGGGCGGCGTCCCCTTGTCCAGGAGGCCGCGGCGCTGCGGGCCGGTACGGACGACCCGGTCGCCGCGGCGCACCGTACGTGCGACCGCGTCGACGCCGTCGATCGACGGGTGCGGGCCTTCGTGCCGGAGCCCGGACGGCGGACGCGGCTGTCGGCGGCCGCGGGGGTCGCGGCGGCGGCCGGTGCGCCGGGACCCGCGGCGCGGCCGCCGCTCCATGGCGTCCCCGTGGGCGTCAAGGACATCGTGCGGGTCGACGGCCTGCCGACCCGGGCCGGGTCGGCGCTGCCGCCCGAGGAGTTCGGCGGTCCGCAGGCCGCGGCCGTCGACCGGCTGTGCGCGGCCGGCGCGCTGATCGCGGGCAAGACCGTGACGGCGGAGTTCGCGGTCACGGCGCCCGGACCGACCCGCAATCCGCACAACCCGGCCCACACGCCCGGGGGGTCGAGCAGCGGTTCGGCTGCCGCGGTGGCCGCCGGCATGGTGCCGCTGGCCATCGGGACGCAGACCGTCGGCTCGATGATCCGGCCGGCCGCGTACTGCGGCGTGACCGGTTTCAAGCCCACCTACGGGCGGATCCCGGTCGACGGGGTGATCCCCAACGCCGTCAGTTTCGACACCCTCGGGTGCTACGCCACGGACGTGGCGGGTGTCGCCCTGGCGGCGTCGGTGCTGCTCGACGGGTGGCGCGCACCGCGGCCGGCGGCGGGCGAGCGGCGCCCGGTGCTGGGCATACCGGCCGGCCCCTATCTGGAGCGGGCCGGCGAGGAGGCGCTGCGCGCCTTCAAGGACCAGGGGGAACTGCTGCGGGCGGCCGGGTACACGGTCCGCGAGGTCCCGGTGATGGACGACTTCGAGCAGATCGTGGCGCAGCTGTTCACGATGAACCGCTACGAGGTCGCACGGGCCCACACCGACTGGTTCGCGCGCTTCGGCGACCGCTATCGGGAGCAGACCGCGGTCGCCATCCGGCAGGGCCACACGATCAAGGAGACCGCCTACGAAGCGGCCCGCGCCCGGCGCGCGGAGTTCCGCGAGCGCCTCGCGGCACAGGGGAGCGCCGCCGGTGTCGAGCTGTGGATCGCCCCGTCGGCCACCGGTCCCGCGCCGGCCGATCTCACCACCACCGGCACCTCCATCATGTGCCTGCCCTGGAGCAACGCCGGTCTGCCGGCGCTCAGTCTGCCCGCCGGCCACGCCACGGGCGGGCTGCCGCTCGGTCTCCAGGTGGTCGGCGGCTTCGGAGCGGACGAGGACCTGCTGACGGCGGCGGCCGGGATCGAGGGCGTACTGGGCGGGGCGAGGGCCGAGGGCCCCGGCCGGCCCGGCCTCACAGGGTGAGCCCCCGGGCCAGTACGTCCATCGACCGGTCGATCAGCGCGATCAGCGCGTCCGGGTCGGCGGTCGGGCTCTGTGCGGCCCAGCTCAGCATCGCCTCCTGAAGCGCGGCCAGGATCGCCGCGCTGACGACCCGCAGCTCCAGATCGTCGGCGGGGCGGCCGGCGCGTTCGGCCAGTGCCGCGCTGATCAGCTCGGCGATCCGGGCGGCCTGCTCCGCCGAACGCCCCCGGATGGCGGGCACATCGCGGATCAGCCGGATGCGCTGGAGGAGCTCGGCGCCTTCCTGTGCGGCGATCTCGCCCAGCGTCTCGGCGGTGACCCGCCGTATCGACTCCACCATCGGCTCGTCCGCGGGGCGGGCCCGGATCCCGGCCGCCAGCAGGGTGTCGTACTCGTCCGTCAGCACCAGGTCTTCCTTGGTGGGGAAGTACCTGAAGACCGTGCTCAGCGAGACCTCAGCGGCCTCGGCGATCCGCTCGACGGAGGTCGCCTGGTAGCCGCGCTCCGCGAAGAGGCGGTAGGCGGCCCGCCGGATCGCCTGCCGGGTCTTGATCTTCTTCCGCTCACGCAGCCCGGGCCGCGGTGTCCGGGGCCGGGTGGTGGCGTTCATGCGTGCGCAGGCCATGCCCGGCATTGTCCGGCATCAGGCGTGCGTGCGGCCATGCCGGCGGCCGTGCGCCGAGGCGCGCGGCGGCCGACTGTCAGTGGGGCATGTCACGCTGGGGTATGAGGTGATGATGTTGGGTGAAGCAGGGGGTGTGGCCTCAGCTCCGTCCGCCCGGGAGGGCGTTCTGAGGGGAGGGGCGCCTCAGGCGTGCGTGTAGGCCACCAGGGAGATGCCGACGTAGTGGACGACGAAGGCGGCGAGCGTGAAGGAGTGGAAGACCTCGTGGAAGCCGAACCAGCGGGGTGAGGGGTTGGGGCGCTTGATGCCGTAGATGACGCCGCCGGCGCTGTAGAGCAGGCCGCCGACGACGACGAGCACGAGCACGGCGATACCGCCGGTGCGCAGGAAGTCGGGGAGGAAGAAGACGGCGGCCCAGCCCATGGCGAGGTAGCAGGGGGTGTAGAGCCAGCGGGGCGCGCCGACCCAGAAGACCCGGAAGGCGATACCGGCCAGCGCGGCCGCCCAGATCGCCCAGAGCAGCACCTGGCCGCGGGATCCGGGCACCAGCAGCACGGTCACCGGTGTGTAGGTGCCGGCGATGATCAGGAAGATGTTGGCGTGGTCGAGGCGGCGCAGCACACCGTCCATCCGCGGGCTCCAAGTGCCGCGGTGGTACAGGGCGCTGACGCCGAACAGCAGGCAGGCGGTCAGCGTGTAGATGGCGCAGGCCAGGCGGCCGCGGGGGCTGTCGGCGAGGGCGGTGAGGATGACGCCGGACAGGAGGACGGCGGGGAACATTCCGGCGTGCAGCCAGCCCCGCAGCTTGGGCTTGAGGGGCGCGGCCGCGGCGGTGACCGCCGCGATCGCGGGCGGCGCGGAGGGGAGCTTGCTCTCGGCGGCGTCGGGCGCGGAAGTCATGGCCGCAATGCTACCTACGCAACCGTAAGTTACCGATTCATGTGGAAGTGGTGACGGTCACGAAGTCGCCCTCTGGACAGAACTCTATTGGGGTCGGATGATCAAATGAGTGCGGTCGGCACCGGATGAGCGGTCGCGAAGCATCCGGGTCGCAGCCCCCAAGGGGCAGACAACCAAAAGAAGCGGATCATCCCGTCACAACGGGCAGATATCCGTCCACACCCTCATCTAGGAGCGATCGTGGCGCGCGACAACGCGGCTCCCACCATTCCGACCCGTCACCAAGACCTGATCTCCTGGGTCGACGAGATCGCAGCGCTCACCCAGCCCGACCGGGTCGTCTGGTGTGACGGCTCGGAGGCGGAGTACGAGCGTCTGTGCGAGGAGCTCGTCGACAAGGGCACGTTCAAGAAGCTCGACCCGATCAAGCGCCCCAACTCCTACTACGCGGCCTCCGACCCGACCGACGTCGCGCGCGTGGAGGACCGCACGTTCATCTGCTCCGAGAAGGAGGAGGACGCCGGGCCGACCAACCACTGGAAGGCCCCCGCCGAGATGCGGGAGATCTTCGCCGGCGCGCAGGGCGAGGGCGGCATCTTCCGCGGTTCGATGAAGGGCCGGACGATGTACGTCGTCCCGTTCTGCATGGGCCCGCTCGGCTCCGAGCTGTCCGCGATCGGTGTGGAGATCACCGACTCCGCGTACGTCGCCGTCTCCATGCGCACCATGACCCGTATGGGCCGGGCCGTCCTGGACGAGCTGGGCGACGACGGCTTCTTCGTCAAGGCCGTGCACACCCTGGGCGCCCCGCTGGCCGAGGGCGAGCAGGACGTTCCGTGGCCGTGCAACTCCACCAAGTACATCTCGCACTTCCCCGAGGCCCGCGAGATCTGGTCCTACGGCTCCGGCTACGGCGGCAACGCGCTGCTGGGCAAGAAGTGCTACGCCCTGCGCATCGCCTCCGTCATGGCCCGCGACGAGGGCTGGCTCGCCGAGCACATGCTGATCCTCAAGCTGACGCCGCCGCAGGGTGAGTCGAAGTACGTGGCCGCCGCCTTCCCGTCCGCCTGCGGCAAGACCAACCTCGCCATGCTGGAGCCCACGATCTCCGGCTGGACAGTCGAGACGATCGGCGACGACATCGCCTGGATGCGGTTCGGCGAGGACGGCCGGCTCTACGCGATCAACCCCGAGGCCGGCTTCTTCGGCGTCGCGCCCGGTACCGGCGAGCACACCAACGCCAACGCCATGAAGACGCTGTGGGGCAACTCCGTCTTCACCAACGTCGCCCTGACCGACGACAACGACATCTGGTGGGAGGGCATGACGGAGGAGACTCCGGCCCACCTCACCGACTGGAAGGGCAACGACTGGACGCCGGAGTCCGCGACCCCGGCCGCCCACCCCAACGCCCGCTTCACCGTGCCCGCCTCGCAGTGCCCGATCATCGCGCCCGAGTGGGAGGACCCCAAGGGCGTGCCGATCTCGGCGATCCTCTTCGGCGGCCGCCGCGCCTCGGCGGTGCCGCTGGTCACCGAGTCCTTCGACTGGAACCACGGCGTCTTCCTCGGCGCGAACGTGGCCTCCGAGAAGACCGCCGCGGCCGAGGGCAAGGTCGGCGAGCTGCGCCGCGACCCGTTCGCCATGCTGCCGTTCTGCGGCTACAACATGGGCGACTACATGGCCCACTGGGTCAAGGTCGGCGCCGACAAGGACCAGTCGAAGCTGCCGAAGATCTACTACGTGAACTGGTTCCGCAAGAACGACGCGGGCAAGTTCGTCTGGCCGGGCTTCGGCGAGAACAGCCGCGTGCTGAAGTGGATCGTCGACCGCCTCGACGGCCGCGCCGAGGGCGTCGAGACGCCGATCGGCATCCTGCCGGCGAAGGGCTCCCTGGACACCGAGGGCCTCGAACTGGCCGACGCCGACCTGGACTTCCTGCTCACCGTCGACAAGGAGATCTGGCGCGAGGAGGCCGCCCTGGTGCCCGAGCACCTCAACACCTTCGGCGACCACACGCCCAAGGAGCTGTGGGACGAGTACCGGGCGCTGGTCCAGCGGCTGGAGCAGTAGCCGCCGACGCACACCCGGCCGGGGCCCCGCACGCACGCGTGCGGGGCCCCGGCCCGTTCCCCGCGGCGGGCGGCCGCGGACAGGGACGGGCCGGGGGCCGGCGGTGGCTTCGAGGTCTCCGTACCGGTTGAGGTCTCCGTACCGGTTGAGATCTCCGGTACCGGTTGGTCCGGTCGGGTGACGCCGGCGGTGCCTGCCGCTGCCGACCGGGCGCCGTCGGCTCCGCCCGCCCGCCGCCGTCGCCTCGGCCCGCCGTCAGGCCGAGGCGAGATCCGGCAGTGGCTCGGCGTGCGCCGCCAGCCGCTCCGCCGCCAGGGTCATCGCCGCGGCGTCGTCCCGGGACGTGGCGACCGCCAGGGCGTTCCCGGCCAGGGAGCGGGCACGCTGCCGCAGGGCCTCGACGCGCGGCGCGGCGCCGCCGTCGCTGGGCTCGGCGCGCAGCGGGTAGTGGCCGCCGCTCAGCCGCGCGACCTGCTCGGCGATGCGGTCGGCGGCGGCGGCCAGCGCGGCGGCGTCCAGCTCCCGGGCCTCGGCGGTCTCGGCCCGCACCGCCAGGGCGTGCAGCTCGTCGGTGACGGTGAGCAGCGCGGTCAGCTGTCCGGCGAGCCGGATCTGAAGCTCTTCCTCACGGGAGCGGTGCGGGATCTGCGGGGCGGCGGCCATGGTGTGGACCGACTTCGTGCGGATCGGTTCGTACATGGGACAGCCTCCTGAATACGTTCAGGAAGCCATCCTAGCTTAGACGCTGTCTAAAGTTGAGTTCCGTACAGGGGTCGGATCGGCTCAGTACTGTCCGTAACCGTCGAGGAAGGAGCCGATCCGGGTGACCGCGTCCGTCAGGTCGTCCTTGCTGGGCAGGGTGACCAGCCGGAAGTGGTCCGGCTCCGGCCAGTTGAAGCCGGTGCCGTGCACGATCATGATCTTCTCGGCGCGCAGCAGGTCGAGGACCATCTGCCGGTCGTCCTTGACCTTGTAGACCTTCGGATCCAGTCGCGGGAAGGCGTACAGCGCGCCCTTCGGCTTGACGCAGCTGACGCCGGGGATCTGGGTCAGCAGCTCGTAGGCCGTGTCGCGCTGCTCCAGCAGGCGGCCGCCGGGGAGCACCAGGTCGTTGATCGACTGCCGGCCGCCGAGCGCGGTGGCCACCGCGTGCTGGGCCGGCATGTTGGCGCACAGCCGCATGTTGGCCAGGATCGTCAGCCCCTCGATGTACGACGCGGCGTGCGCCTTGGGGCCGCAGACCGCCATCCAGCCGCTGCGGTAGCCCGCCACCCGGTAGGACTTGGACAGACCGTTGAACGTCAGGGTCAGCAGGTCGGGGGCGAGCGAGGCGAACGGGGTGTGGGTGGCGCCGTCGTAGAGGATCCGGTCGTAGATCTCGTCGGCGCAGACGATCAGGTTGTGCCGGCGGGCGATCTCCGCGATGCCGCGCAGCAGCTCGTCGTCGTAGACGGCGCCCGTGGGGTTGTTGGGGTTGATGACGACGATGGCCTTGGTGCGGTCGGTGACCTTGCGCTCGATGTCGGCGAGGTCGGGCATCCAGTCCGCCTGCTCGTCGCATCGGTAGTGCACGGCCGTGCCTCCGGACAGGGAGACCGACGCCGTCCACAGCGGGTAGTCCGGGGCCGGGACCAGCACCTCGTCGCCGTCGTCCAGCAGCGCCTGCATCGACATCTGGATCAGCTCGGAGACGCCGTTGCCGAGGTAGATGTCGTCGACGGAGAGGTCGATGCCCTTGGTCTGGTAGTGCTGCATCACCGCGCGGCGGGCGGAGAGCAGGCCCTTGGCATCGCCGTAGCCGTGTGCCGTCCCGACCGTGCGGAGGATGTCCTCCAGGATCTCGGGCGGGCACTCGAAGCCGAACGCCGCGGGGTTGCCGGTGTTGAGCTTGAGGATGCGGTGACCCGCCGCCTCCAGGCGCATGGCCTCCTCAAGCACCGGGCCACGGATTTCGTAGCAGACGTTGGCGAGCTTCGTTGACTGGATCACCTGCATGTCCGCCACCTTACGGGCGCGTTTCGGTACCCGCCCGGTGTTTTTCCCCACGTCGATCAGCGCATGGTGTGGGGTTCCTCACGGGTGGTGACCGCCCGCGGGGTGCGCGCCGCGCCGCTGATTCCGCGGGCCCTGGTGATTTCACCGTAGACAGGCGCGCGGGCGCGTACGCCGGTACGCTCCGGGCGCATGGCCACCTCGGCACCCCTGCCCCCGCCCAGCACACCCGGCTTACCGCTCCCCGCGCCGGTGCCGGCCGCGTCCGCACCGCCGGCACACGGTCCCTTCGCCCTGCTCAACGACGAACCGGTCGCCGAGCCCGGCGCGGACCTGCTCGGCGCCGGCCGGGCCGCCCGGCAGCTCGCCGGGCTGCTGGTCGCCTCCCGTTCCGCCACCCCCTTCACGCTCGCCGTCGACGCCGGCTGGGGCATGGGCAAGAGCAGCCTGATGCGGCTGGTCGACGCGGAGCTGGCGCACGCCCCCGAGGTGCACACCGTCTGGTACAACGCCTGGACCTCGACCGGCGCCGACGCGCTGGAGGGGCTGATCAAGTCCGTTCTGATGCGCTTCGACCGGCGGGTGCTGCGCCGCGGACTGCAGCGGGTCAGCGAGCGGCGCGCGCTGCTGCGGGCCCTGCGGGCGCTGAGCACCGTCGCCGCCGGGCCGCTCGGGGTGGCCGGTCTGGTCGACGAGTTGTGGAAGAGCCTGTCCGTCGACTCCCAGGCCCGCAACGCGATGCGGGGCGCGATCGGCGATCTGGTCCAGGAGTGGTCCGAGACCGCCGAGTTCCGGCCCCGCCGGCTCCTGGTGGTCTTCATCGACGACCTCGACCGCTGCTCGGAGGAGACCGTGCTGGCCGTCTGCGAGGCGGTGAAGGTCTATCTGGACGTACCGGGGCTGGCGTTCGTGGTCGGCTGCGACCGCTCCGCGCTCGGCCCGAACGGGCTGCTGCGCGATCTGTCGCCGGCCGGCTCGGCGTTCATGGAGAAGATCTTCCAGACCAGCTACCGCATCCCGGCCGCCGACAACCACGGCGTCAAGGACTACATCCGCTGGTGCGCACGGACCGCCGGTATCGAGCCGCTGCTCGACGACGCCCTGGTCGACCTGCTGGCGCAGCGCTCGGACCGCAATCCGCGCCGCATCAAGCGCCTGGTGAACGGCTTCGTCCTGGAGGCCACCCTCAACCCCGTCTGGCGCGACTTCGGGCCGGACGCGGTGATCAGGACGCTGCTGCTGCAGTACTTCTACCCCGACTTCTACCGCATGATGACCGGCCCGTCGGGCACCGTCGACGACGATGTGGTGGCCGAGTTCCGGACCTACCGCGAGGTGCGGCGGACCCTGCTGGCGCCCGCCGGCGCCCCCGGCGAGGAGGCCGCCGTACGCGACTTCCTCGCGCGCTACGACCTGGTGCTGCCGCGGCCGCTCGGTGCGGGCGGCGACGAGGTGCTGGCCGTACTGGAGCGCCAACTGCCCAACGAGTTCCCGGACTTGGTGGTCAATCCGGCGTTCACCTCCCTGGTGGACGAGCTGACCGCCCGCCCGGACGCCGGGCAGCTGCTGCTGCGGCTGCGCGAGGGCCCGCTGGGCCCGGGTGCGGAGCCGACCCGGATGTCCCAGGAGTGGGCCCCGGTGTGGCAGGGGCTGGGGTCGGGCGCTGACGGCTACGCCACCGGGTTCGGCCCGCCGCTGGCGTGGCCGGGCGACGGGACGTACGGCGGTTACGGGGCGGCGGTGCCGCAGATGCCGCAGCAGGGTCGGCCGAAGGCGAAACAGGCGCCGCAGCCCCCGGTGCCGCCTTCGGCCTACCAGCAGGGCGGGTACCCACAGCAGGGCGGATACCCCCAGGGCGGATACCCCCAGGGCGGATACCCACAGCAGGGCGGTTACCCGCAGCCGAGCCCGTACCCGGCCGCCCCGGTCTTCGACGTCCTGTGGGTCGACGACCAGCCGGAACGCAAGGCCGTGGTGCGCGAGGTGCTGGAGGGCCTCGGGGCGCAGGTCAGCCATGTGCACAGGAGCGCCGCCGCCGTACAGGCCCTCCGCAACCGCGTCCCGGACCTGCTGGTCTCCGACATCAGCCGGGGCTCGGACCACTCCGCCGGCTTCGAGATGGTGCGGCGGCTGCAGGAGGACGGCAACTACGACGGCCCGGTGGTCTTCTTCACCATCCGGCGGTCCGCCGAACGCGAGGAGCGGGCCGCCGCGCTGGGCGCCTCGCTCACCAACAACGAGCAGGAGCTGCGCGAACTGGTGCTGCTCGCGCTGCAGGGCCGGGCCCAGGAGCGGACCCCGCCGGGCGACGGGGAGCCGTCCCGGCGGGGACTGTCGCAGACCGGGTTCTTCCCCTCCCTGTGACCGTCAGCGGCGGCCGGCCGTCCCCCGTACGGTCCGCCCCGCCAGCACGTCCGTGCGCCGCCCGTCCTCGATCACGAACCGGCCGTCGATCAGGACGTACGGGATCCCGGTCGGCAGCGTGCGGGGGGCGTCGAAGGTGGACCCCGCCGCGACCGTGGCCGGGTCGAAGAGGACCAGGTCGGCGCGGTGGCCCTCGCGCACCAGGCCCCGGTCGGGCAGCCGCAGCCGGGCGGCCGGGCGGCCGGTCAGATGGGCGACGCACTCCTCCAGCGACAGCACGCCGGACTCGCGGACGTAACCGCCGAGGTAGTGCGGGAAGGTGCCGTACGCCCGCGGATGCGGCTTGTCGCCCTGGAGGATGCCGTCGCTGCCGCCGGTGTGCACCCGGTGGCGCATGATCCGGCGGACGTTGTCCTCATGGCCGACGTGCTGGAGGATCGTCGAACCGAGGCGGTCGTCGATCAGCAGCCGGCGGGCGGTCTGCCAGGGCTCCTCGCCGCGTTCGGCGGCGGTGCGGGCGACGGTCCGGCCGACGTGGCCGGCCAGGGCCGGGTCCGCGACACCGGAGATCTCGACGGTGTCCCAGTCGATGGGCACGCCGTGGCAGCCGTCCGCGCCCTCCACCTCCATGACGTGCCGGATCCGCTCGGCCGTCGCCTCGTCGCGCAGCCGGGCCAGCACCGCCTCCGGGCCGCCCTCGCCGGCCCAGCTCGGCAGCATCGCGACCAGCGTCGTGCAGCCGGGGGTGTAGGGGTAGGTGTCGAGGGTGATGTCCGCGCCGGCGTCCAGGGCCGCGTCCAGGAGGGACAGCAGTTCGGGCGCGCGGCCCTCGTTGACGCCGAAGTTCATGGTGGCGTGGGCCAGATGCAGCGCACAGCCGGCCTCGCGGGTGAGGGCGATCATCTCCTGGTACGCCGCGAGGGCGCCCGCCCCGTAGGAGCGGTGGTGTGGGCAGTAGTAGCCGCCGTACTCCGCCACCACCCGGCACAGCTCGGTGAGTTCGGCGTCGTCGGCGTACATGCCGGGCGTGTAGGTGAGCCCGGAGGACATCCCGACCGCGCCCTGCGCCATGCCCTCCGCGACCAACCGCCGCATCCGGTCCAGCTCTTCGGGCGTCGCCGCGCGGTCCTCCCAGCCGACCGCGAGCATCCGGACCGTGCCCTGCGGGATCAGGTACGCGGCGTTCACCGCGATGCCGCGGCCGTCGAAGCCGTGGTCGAGGCGGTCCAGATACTCGCCGACCGACCGCCAGGAGAAGTCGACCTCGCCCTCGCCGTAGCCGTTCCAGCCGGTGATCGCGCGGCGCACCTCGGCGAGCGTGCGGTCGTCGACCGGCGCGTACGACAGCCCGTCCTGGCCGATGACTTCGAGGGTCACGCCCTGTGCGACCTTGGCGCTGTGGTCGGGGTCGCGCAGCAGCGCGAGGTCGCTGTGGGCGTGCATGTCGATGAAGCCGGGGGAGAGGACCAGGCCCTCGGCGTCCAGCTCCCGCCGGGCGGTGGGGCGCTGGCAGCCCGCCGCCGCGGCCTCCTTGACGATCGCGGTGATCCGGCCGCCGCCGACCACCACATCGGCGCGGTAGGAGGGCGCGCCGCTGCCGTCGGCGACCTCCGCGTCGCGGATGACGAGGTCTTCCACCGCCGGGCCCCCTAGAAGAACGTGCGGATGAAGTCCGTGACCGTGCCGTCCCGCTCGACCAGCGGGATGAGCTGCCACTTGTCGAAGGAGGTGCAGGGGTGCGACAGCCCCAGGCCCACCCAGTCGCCGACCTCCACGTCGCCGGAGCGCTCGGTGGCCAGCCATGCGTGCTGGTCGGACAGCTTGGTGACGGTCAGTCCGTCGGCCGGCCGCTCGGTGCCGTCCCGGCCGGAGCGGACGACCTGGGCCCGCGGCAGGTGCAGGTCGTAGGCCGCGTCGCGCTTGCCCGCGTTGAGGAACGCCTGCTCGGGCGTGGGGCGGGAGACGACCTGCGCCCACAGCCGGAAGGCGGGCTGCAGCGCGCCCTCCTGGGGGATGCGGTTGAAGGGCGTGAGGTTGCGGTAGTGGCCGTCGTCGTGGCTGACGTACGCGCCCGAGCGCAGCAGCTTCAGCACCGGCGCGGACAGCTCGGGGAGCTGCTCGAAGACCTCGGCGACCGTGTCGAACCAGGCGCTGCCGCCGGCGCTGACCACGATCTGGTCGAGGTCGGCGAACCGGCCCGCCTTGTCGAGCTCCACGGCCAGCGACACCAGCCGGCGCAGCCAGGCGGTCACCCGCTCGGTGTCGGCGTCGGGCACCTCGCCCTCGTACCCCGCGACGCCCACCAGGCGCAGGGTGTCCACGCCCGCGATGGCGTCGGCGAGTTCCAGGCACTCGGCCTCCGTGCGGACGCCGGTCCGCGCGCCCTCGCCGGCGCCCAGCTCGATGACCACGTCCACCGGGCGGACGGCCCCGGCCTCCCGCAGCGCCACGTCCATCAGCTCGATACCGCGCAGCGAGTCGACGTAGCAGACGAAGCGGAAGTCCGGGTCGGCGGCCAGTTCGCCGGCCAGCCAGCGCAGCCCGGCCGGGTCCACGACCTCGTTGGCCAGGAAGATCCGCTGGATGCCGAAGGTGCGGTAGACCCGGGCCTGGTGGGGGACGGCCGCGGTGATGCCCCAGGCGCCGTGCTCCAGTTGGCGGGCGAAGAGCTGCGGGGCCATGCAGGTCTTGCCGTGCGGGGCGAAGGCCAACCCGTGCCGGGTGGAGTACGTCTCCATCAGTGCCAGGTTGTGCTCGACGGAGTCGGCGGCCAGGGCCAGGACGGGGGTGGTGAACCCGCCGGTGAACAGGTTGCGGCGCTCGGCGGCCAGCTCGCCGACGGTCAGCCCCTCGGCGTCCGGGGGGAGGGCCTTGAAGCGGTGGTCGACCCGTTCGTCCGCGAGTTCCCCGAGTCCCTGGGTGAGCCGCTCGCCGGCCATGGGGCCTCCTCAAAGATCTTGTTGCACTCTCTGCAACACTCGTTGCGCATATCGCTGACAGCTGTCTAACATCCGAGCCATCGCCCGGTCAATGGTGCGGAAACACGGCCCGGACGCGGCCGGATACGCGGCGGCACAACGCCCCGGACACCGCCCGCACGAGCCGCCCAGCGAAGGAGCGCAACCGATCGTGACCAGGTCCTCGAACGCCGGCGGCGACACCGCCCAGGACGGCGCACCCGCCCCGGACGTCGTCTGCCTCGGCGAGTCCATGGTCACCTTCCTGCCCAGCCGCCCCGGGCGGCTCGCCGACGTGCCGTCCTTCGACCGCGCCATCGGCGGCGCCGAATCCAACGTCGCCTGCGCCCTCGCCCGCGCCGGACACACCGCCCGCTGGATCTCCCGCGTCGGCGCCGACGGCTTCGGCGACCACCTGCTCTCCGCCATCGCCGGCTGCGGCGTCGACGTCTCCTTCGCCCGGCGCGACCCGCTGCGCCCGACCGGCGTCTACTTCCGTACGGCCGGCGACCGCGGCACCGACGCCCACGAAGTCGCCTACTACCGGGCGGGCTCCGCCGCCTCGGCCATGTCCGCCGCCACCCTGGACCCGGCCGCGATCCGCGCCGGCCGGGTGCTGCACCTGTCGGGCATCACGGCCGCGCTCTCCGCCGACTGCCTGGGCCTGCTGCGCGAACTCACCGCGCCCCGCCCCGCCCACGGCCGCCCGCTCGTCTCCTTCGACGTCAACTACCGGCCCGGCCTGTGGCAGGGCGCCGACGACGCCCGCGTCCTGCTCGACCTCGCCCGCGGTGCCGATCTGGTCTTCGTCGGCGAGGACGAGGCGGCCGAAGCCTGGGGCATCACCGGCGGCCCGGACGCGCTGCGCGCCGCGCTGCCCGAGCCCGCCACCCTGGTCGTCAAGCGCGGGGCCGCGGGCGCGGTCGCCTACGACGGCCGGGGCGGCCGGCACACCGAGCCCGCCCCGCGCGTCGACGTGGTCGCGGCCGTCGGGGCGGGCGACGCCTTCGCCGCCGGATACCTCTCCGCCACCCTCCGCGGCCTGCCCGTCCCCACCCGCGTCCGCCACGGCCACCTGTGGGCCGCCGCGGTCCTCACCGTCCCCGGTGACCTGACACCGCCCCCCTCCCGCGCGCACGCCGACCGCCTCGCCGCCCTCGGCGCGGCGGCCTGGGGGACACTGCACCTCGGCCCCGGCTGGGCGAAGGCCACGACAGCCGACGAGCGGGCCGTCGAGGAGGTATCCACGCCATGAGTCAGACCGTCGACCGCGCGCTGAGCATCCTGCCGCTGCTCGCCGAGGGGCCCGCCGACCTGGGGCAGGTCGCCGACCGACTCGGCGTCCACAAGTCCACCGCGCTGCGCCTGCTGCGCACGCTGCACGAGCACGGGCTCGTCCACCGCCAGCCCGACCAGCGCTACCGCCTCGGCGCCCGGCTCTTCGCACTGGCCCAGCAGGCCGTCGAGAACCTCGACGTACGCGAGATCGCCCACCCCCACCTCGTCGGACTCAACGAGAAGTGCGGACACACCGTCCACCTCGCCGTCCACGAGGAGAACGAGGTCCTCTACATCGACAAGGTCGAGAGCCGCTACCCGGTCCGGATGTACTCCCGGATCGGCAAGCCCGTCGCGATAACGGTCGCCGCCGTGGCCAAGCTGCTCCTCGCCGACCTGCCCGGGCCCGAGCGCCGCGCCCTCGCGGAGCGGCTCGACTACCCCCGCTACACGTCCCGTTCGACGCCCGACGCCACGGCCTTCCTCGCCGAACTGGCCAAGGTCCGCGAACAGGGCTGGGCCACCGACCTCGGTGGCCACGAGGAGTCCATCAACTGCGTCGCGGCGCCCATCCGCGGCGCGGACGGCCGGGCCGTCGCCGCCATGTCGGTCTCCGCGCCGAACGTCGTCGTCAGCGCCGACGAACTCCTCGCACTGCTCCCGCTGGTCCGCCGCACCGCCGAGGCGATCAGCCGGGAGTACTCCGGCAAGACCCCAGTAAAGGACACCGAATGACGGACAAGACCGCGATCACCCCGGCCACCCACACCACCCCGCCCGCGGCGTTCTCCCACGGCGTCAAGAAGGGCAACATCCTCCAGGTCGCCGGCCAGGTCGGCTTCCTGCCCGCCGTCGAGGGCCAGCCCCCCACGCCCGCCGGCCCCACCTTGCGCGAGCAGACCCGGCAGACCCTCGCCAACGTCCACGCCGTCCTCGAAGCGGGCGGCGCCACCTGGGACGACGTGATGATGATCCGCGTCTACCTCACCGACGTGGACCACTTCGCCGAGATGAACGCGCTCTACAACGCCTACTTCGAGGAACAGGGCCTGACGGCGGCCCCCGCCGCCCGCACCACCGTCTACGTCGGTCTCCCCAAGGGCCTGCTCATCGAGATCGACGCCCTCGCGGTCCTGGGCTGACGCCCCGGACCGGCACCGCTGAACACCCCGCAAGCCGTACGTCGTCACGGCACGGCGCCCCCGGGCACGCTCTCCCGGGCGCCGTGCCGCGATCCCTCCTGCCCTGAAAGACGCATGGAATTACGAGGTCCCCCCTCATGTCCCTGTTCGTCGCGGCCGCGCCCGCCCCCACGCCGGCCACCCCACCGCACACCGGCGGCCTGCTCGCCCTGATACCCGGCACCGCGGGACTGCTGACGGTCGCCGCCCTCGGCGTCGCCCTCCTGCTCTTCCTGATCATCAAGGTCCGGCTGCAGCCCTTCGTCGCGCTGCTCGGCGTCTCGCTCGCCGTCGGCCTGGCCGCCGGCCTCTCCGTCACCGAACTCTTCGGCACGGTCCAGAAGTCCGACGCCGTCTCGATGATCGAGACCGGTATGGGCGGCATCCTCGGCCATGTCGCGATCATCATCGGCCTGGGCACCATGCTCGGCGCGATCCTCGAAGTCTCCGGCGGCGCCGAGGTGTTGAGCACCCGACTGCTCCGCCTCTTCGGCGAGAAGCGCGCCCCGCTGGCCATGGGGATGACGGGCCTGATCTTCGGCATACCCGTCTTCTTCGACGTCGGCATCTTCGTCCTGGCGCCGATCGTGTACGCCGTCGCCAAGCTCCCCCGGGCATCCGACGGGCCCGGTGCGGACGGGACCGGCACCGGCAAGTCGGTCCTCCTCTACTGCATGCCGCTGCTGGCCGGCCTGTCGATGACCCACGCCTTCCTGCCGCCGCACCCGGGACCGGTCGCCGCGGCCGGCCTGTTCGAGGTCGACCTGGGCTGGGTCATCCTCATGGGTGTCGTCTGCGGTGTCCCCGCCGTGCTCGCGGCCTGGGGGTACGCCGCCTGGATCGGCCGGCGCCTGTTCGTCGCGGTCCCGCAGGACATGGTCGAGGCCGCGGCCGAGGCCAGGGCGGCCGTCGCCGCCGAGCAGCGGGCGGCGGGCGCCACCGGGAGCGAGCGGCCCGTCGCGCTCGGCGCGGTGCTCGCCATCATCGGCACGCCCCTGCTGCTCATCCTCCTGGCGACCTTCTCCTCCATCGCCCTGGCCCCCTCGACCGGCCGCTCGGTCATCGAGTTCCTCGGCCACCCCTTCGTCGCGCTGACCCTCGCCCTGCTGCTGGCGTACTACCTGCTGGGCATCCGCCGCGGCTGGTCGCGCACGTCGCTGGAGCGGGTCTCCACCGCGTCGTTGAAGCCGGTCGGCAACATCATCCTGGTGGTCGGCGCCGGCGGCGTCTTCGGCGCCGTGCTCAAGGGCAGCCAGGTGGCCACCGCCCTGTCCGACACCTTCCACGACCTCGGTCTGCCGGTGATCGTCCTGGCCTATCTGCTCGCGCTGGTCCTGCGGGTGGCCCAGGGGTCGGCGACGGTCGCGATCGTCACGACGGCCGGGATCGTGGTCCCCCTGGTCGAGGGTCAGGGCCTGTCGCAGGCCCACCTGGCCCTGGTCATCATGGCGATCTCGGCGGGCTCGATCTTCGCCTCGCATGTGAACGACGGCGGCTTCTGGATGGTCTCCAAGTACTTCGGGATCACCGAGCGCGACACGCTCAAGTCCTGGACGGTCCTGGAGTCCGTGCTCTCGGTCGCGGGGTTCGCCGTGGCCGCGCTGGTGAGCCTGGTCGTCTAGGGCCTGTCGCTTCACGGGTGGTGCCCGGTCCGTCCAGGACGGACCGGGCAGCCGGTCAACTCGCCTTGCAGTACTGGTCTTCCTTGCCGATCGCGCGGTACGGGCAGTCGGAGGTCTCCAGCAGCTGGAGCACCGCCTCCCGGTTGCGGGCCGTCTCCTTCGGGATCACCGAGTCCCGGGGGTAGAAGCCGCCGGAGCCGGAGGAGGAGGGATACATCTCGAACGTGTACGCGAAGATCTTCTGGTCCCCCCACAGCCAGTCGTCGATCGCGCCGTCGGTGATGTACAGCTCGCTGGACTGCTCGGGCGTGTAGCCGTTGGAGGCGGCCATCTTCTTGCCGATGGCGGCGAAGGCGTCGTGGTCGTCCTGGGTCATGCCCTCGCCGGTCTCGTCGTGGGTGAACCCGAAGGGCCACAGGACGAGTTCGCTGTAGGTGTGGAAGTCGATGGCGGTCTTGATCTGCTGGGTGCCGCCGACGACGCGGCTGCGGACGAAGTCCGAGACGACCTTCACCTCGGGGGCGGAGGCGGCGGAGGGGCCGCGGTAGGTCTCGTCGCCCGGGTCGGTGGAGGAGCCGTCGCAGCAGCCCCACTTGAAGTCCCAGTTGCGGTTGAGGTCGGTGCCGACCTCGCTGGACCCCTTGTTGGGCTGGCGGTTCTTGCGCCACATGGCGAAGTCGCCGGAGGCGATGTCGAACTCGCCGCCGTCGGGGTTGAGGTCCGGGATGATCCAGATCTCGCGGGAGTCGAGCATCTTGGTGACGCGGTCGTCGGAGCCGTACTTCGAGGTGAACTCGCCCAGGAGGTAGAGGGCCATCTCGACGGTGAGGTGCTCGCGGGCGTGCTGGTGGGCGGTGAAGAGGACCTCGGGTTCCTGCTCGTCCTTGGTGACGTTCTTGCTCACCTTGAGGGCGATGATGTCCCGGCCCTCGTGGGAGGTGCCGATCTTCTGCTTGCTGAGGATGTCCGGGTGCTTGGCGACCAGGCCGTCGATCTCCTTCGTGGCCTCGTCGTAGGTGTGGTAGCCGGTGTAGCCCTGCGGGAAGTCCTTCACGCGGGACGACGGCCTGCCCTTGCCGACGCCCGGTGGGTCGGGCAACTGGCGCACCCGGTGGCCGAGCCGGCGTACCAGCTCGGCCTGGGCCCGGTCGGCGGTGACGACGACGGACCGGGCGTGGACCTCGTCGATGCTGACGCCGGTCGCGGCGAGGGCGGAGCGGGTCGCGGCGGTGGCGGGGCCGGTCACCTCGTACTGGTGGGGGAGTTCGGCGGCGTGGGCGGCGCCGGCGCCTCGGCCGGTCGGTGCGTTCTGCGCCTGGGCGGCCGCGGCGATCGGGCCGGCGAGCGCGAGGGAGAGGAGTGCGGCGAGGACGGTGGTGCGTCCGCCGCGTATTCGTGGTCGCATGCGGTCTCCTGTGGGGGGTGTGAGTCGAAGCGACGGCGTCAGTGTTGAGCTTTGGCATGGCTGGGTCAAGGTGTGGGCTGGCCATAAGTGCGGGAGTCCTGGTGGCCGGCGCCGACCGCCGAATCCGTCAACTTGCCGTCGTTTACGGGAAATTGATTGCCTCGCCGGGCCGTGGCGCTAACAATGCGCACGACAAAGCCGAAGGCCCTCGGAGGCGTTCGGTGACAGAAGCTGAGAGGACCCCCACATGAACAGACCTCTCGTCGGCACCCTGGCCACGGCCGTGCTGGGAGCCGCAGCCCTGACGGGCACCATCGGAACGGCCCACGCCGCGCCCGACCGGGCGGCGCACCACGGCGCGCACCACAAGACCAAGGCGGTCGACTTCGCCGGCACCGTCGCACTGAGCAACTGCTCCGGCTCGGTGGTCAAGATGCCCACCTCGCAGGAGAACGACCCGGCCCTGGTGATGTCCAACGGCCACTGTCTGGAAAGCGGTATGCCCGGCGCGGGCGAGGTCATCGTCGACCAGCCGTCCAGCCGCGGCTTCACCCTGCTCGACAAGTCGGCCGGCGCACTGGGCACGATCAAGGCCACCAAGGTCGCCTACGCCACCATGACCGACACCGACGTCTCGCTCTACGAGACCGGTTCGACCTACGCCGAGATCGAGCAGAAGTACGGGATCAAGCCGCTGGAGCTGGCCACCGAGCACCCGGCCAAGGGCGCCGCGATCAGCGTGGTCTCCGGCTACTGGAAGAAGATCTACTCCTGCGGCATCGACGGGTTCGTGCCCACCCTCAAGGAGGGCGACTGGACCTGGAAGGACTCCGTCCGCTACACCCCGGAGTGCAAGACCATAGGCGGGACCTCCGGCTCGCCGGTGGTCGACACCGCCACCGGCAAGGTCGCGGCCATCAACAACACGGGCAACGAGAACGGTGAGAAGTGCACCGTGAACAACCCCTGTGAGGTGGACGAGAACGGCAAGGTCACCGTGCGCAAGGGCATCAACTACGCACAGGAGACCTACGGCATCCCCAAGTGCTTCGGCACCGGCAACAAGCTGGACCTGAGCGCCGCCGGATGCGAGCTGCCCAAGCCGGCGGCGACCCGCAGGTGAGCTGACGCGGGAGCGTGACATGCGAGCAGCCAGGCCCCGGCACGCGGGTGCGCGGGGCCTGGCTGTGGGGGGTGGCGCTCTACGGGAGGCCGTGGACGTGGGCGCCCACCCGGCCGGCGAACTCGCCCCCGTTCGCGGCGTCCCAGTTGGTCGACCAGGTCATCGCGCCGCGCAGACCGGGGTAGGTCTTCGACGGCTTGAACGAGCCGCAGCCGCTGCCCTTGGTGAGGCAGTCCAGTGCGGCGTTGACGACGTCCGGTGCCACATACCCGCTGCCGGCCGCCTTCGAGGACGCCGGGACGCCGATGCCGACCTGGGACGGGTCGAGACCGCCCTCCAGCTGGATGCAGGCGAGCGAGGTCAGGAAGTCGACGGTGCCCTGTGCGTAGACCTTGCCGTCGCAGCCGTTCATCGAACCGCTGTTGTAGTACTGCATGTTGACGACGGTCAGGAAGTCCTTGACGGCCAGCGCCGTCTTGAAGTACTCGTTCTGCGGCGACTGCATGTCGACGGTCTGCGGCGCCATGGTCACCACGACGTCGCCGTGCGCGGCGTGCACGGCCTTGAGCGCCTTGGTCATATAGGTCGAGTCGAGCCCGTTCTCCAGGTCGATGTCGACGCCGTCGAAGCCGTACTCGTCCATGAGGGTGTTGACGGAGTCGGCGAAGTTCTTGGCCGAGGTGTCGTCGTTGACGGACACCGAGCCCTTCTCGCCGCCGACGGAGACCACCACCGACTTGCCGGCCGCCTGCTTGGCCTTGATGTCCGCCTTGAAGTCGTCGACCGAGCCGTAGCCGACGGCCGGGTCCAGGTGGAAGGTGAGGCCGCCCGGCTGCCCGGTCGCGTCGGCGAAGGAGACCGCGATGATGTCGTAGGCGTCGTCGACGTCCTTGAGTTTCTGCACCGTCGCGCCGTTGTCGAAGTTCTGCCAGTAGCCGGTGAGGGCGTGCGCGGGGACGGCGGCGGTGTGCGCGGCGGGCGGCGCCGGGGCGGGGTGGTCCTCGGCCGCGTTGGCGGTGCCGGCCACGAGGGCGATGGCCGAGGCCAGTACGGCGGCGGCCAGCCCGGCCGGCAGCCGCTTGGTGACTCTTCCTGATCGTGCGCGAACCACGACTGCCTCCGAGTGGGGGGAAGTTGGGGGGAGTGGTGCGGATGCGCATTCAGGGGCCCCTGCGCTTGCCGTACAAGGTGGTCCAGACCATTGCGCCTGTCAAGGGCCCGGACGCGGGCCGGTGTTCCCGCAGCCGTCGCTCGGGGGGTGCGCGCCATTTCCCTACGGGCCGCTCGTGATGACGAGTAGCCCAGAACGTGTTCTCTGGGGCGTATCTCTGTGGATAAAGTGCTGAGCGTATGGCGCCGATGGCGCAGAGCTGTGCCGATCCGCGGTCCCGGGACCCCCGGAGGCCAAAGGGAGTGGGGGAGCGACGTGCCGACCGCGATTGCAGTCACCAGCCCTGACCTCGCGCTGCCGGCGACCGACCGGCAGACCCCCGCCGCCGTCGTCCTCCAGGCGCCTCGACGCCAGCCGCTGGACGACGCGCTCACGGAACTGGCCGCCGTGCTGGAGCACCACGGCCACCTCATCGCGCTGTACTCCTCCGCCTGCCCGCCCGAGCACGTCCGCCGGCTGCACACCCTGCGCGCCGTCCTGGAGAGCGACCGGTTCGCCATCGTGCCGGTGCCCCTGCCGCCGCTGGGCGTGGCGCTGCTCGCCCGGCAGCTGCGGCAGCTGTCGCTGTGCGGCTTCAGCCCCGGGGTGCTGGCCAGTTCGGCGCGGCTGCTGAGCCACTACATCCACGCGGGCGCCCTGCTGGGCAGCGTCAGCGGCCTGGACCGGGTCGAGGTCGATCTGCGCTCCCATATGAAGTCCTGGCTGCCCGGCGCGCACTTCGCGGTGCTGGCCAACCCCGAGCCGCGGCTGCTGCACCTGGACCGGCACAGCACCGAGGCCGGGCTGCCGGCCCCCGGGTTCGCCACCCAGCTCGCGGTCGCCCGCGGCCAGCTCACCGCGGAGTGGGTGACCGCCTCGCTCGCCCCGGCCTGGCAGGTGCAGGCGGTGTACGAGGAGCGGCTGCCGGCGGAGTCCGCCCGGTGGTGGGGGACCCAGAAGCTGATCGAGTTCGCCGCGGCCATCCCCGATCCGTCCGTGCTCCGCCAGTTGGTGGCCTCGGTACGGCGTGCGGAGTGCGGCTGGTGCGGTCTGGAGGTCCTCGGCGACCACTGCGCGTTCTGCGCGGCGCCGCTGGCACGGGACCGGAGCGCACGGGGCGGGTCGTCCGGGCGTCACCCCGCGGCCATAGCGGCGCCGGAGCCGGGCACCGCGCCGGCTCCGGCCACTCCCGCGCAGCCGGCATCCGCCCAGGACCCGGCCGCGGAAGCCGGGCGGCCGCCCGCGCCGTGGACGGAGCGCGGCCTGTCCCCGGTGGCGCCCTCGGGGGTGCCCGGCCACACGGGCGTACGCGGCGGTGCGCCCGGCGGCACCGGACCCGGGCAGCTGGACGTCCGCGGGCCGGGCGTCGCAACGGGCGGACCGGGCAGCGGAGTTGCGGGCACCCCCTACGGGTCCGGGCGCCCCGTACCGGGCAACCCCTACGCCTGCGACGGCCCCGCTGCCCCCGGCCGCTGGGACCTGCCCGGCCACCCCGACTTCGCCGGCCCTCCCGACCCGCCCGGCCACCCCGACCTCTCCGGCCGCCGCGAAGTCCCCGGCGCCCCGCGGACGGTGGCCCGCGTGCGCTGACCCCTGCCGCGCCCGGCCGCCCGCACCCACGACGACCGCCCGCCCCGTCCCCCGTCCCGATCGAGGTCCCTGCCCCATGAACTCACGTCAGCGCCGCGGAGTGATCCTGCTGGTCCTGTCGCTCCTGTGCGCGGTCGGCGCGTTCGTCGGCGTACTGTCGGTGATCAAGAACGTCGAGTCCAAGGTCGGCCCCGAAAAGACCGCTTACCGGCTCAGGACGGATGTCGCGGCCTATAAACCGCTGGATCCGGGGCAGTTCGAAAAGGTGAGGATGCCCGAGCGCTGGCTGCCGCCGACCGCCGTGACCGACCTGGACAAGGTCAGCGGCAAGATCGCGGTGACCCCGCTCAAGAAGGGCTCGCTGCTCCAGGTCGACATGGTCGTCGAGCGGCCCGCGCTGAAGCCCGGGCAGCAGGAGATCGCCATCATGATCGACGCCGCCACCGGAGTGGCCGGCAAGATCAACCCCGGTGCCCGGGTGAACATCTACGCCACCTTCGAGGGCAAGCGCCCCGAGGACAAGCCGGTCTCCAAGGTCATCGTGGCCGGCGCCCAGGTCATCGACGTCGGCCGGCTGAAGCCCCTGGAGGCCAAGGACCCGGGCGACACCACCACCGGCCGGCAGGCCGGCGAGGCCGTCCCGATCACCTTCGCGCTGGACACCCGGGACGCCCAGCGGGTCGCGTACGCCGAGTCCTTCGCCTCCCACGTACGGCTCGCCCTGCTCGCCCCGGGCAACGAGGCCGCCATCCCGCCCGGTCAGCGCACCTACACCCTCGACGGCGACAAGTGACCGGGAGGCTCAGGTGACCATCCGCATCCTCGCCGCGATCGGCGACCCGGACGCCGCACGCGCGGTCGGCTCGCTGCTCGACCAGCTGCCGGACGCCGAGCCGGCGCCCGCCGTCGCCGACTCCGCGGCGCTGCTCGACGCCCTGGCCGGCGCCGCCGGAAGCGGTGCGGCCCCGCCCGCGGGCCAGACCCCGCCCGCGGGCGCGTCCTCGGCCGTCGAGGCGCTCCCCGAGGTCGTGCTGGTCCATGAGCGGATCGGCCCGACACCGGCGCTGGAGGTGATCCGCGAGGTGGCGCTGCGCTTCCCCGCGGTCGGCGTGGTGCTGATCACCACGGACGCCGGGCCCGCGCTGTTCGCCGCGGCGATGGACGCCGGCGCCCGGGGCATCGTCGGACTGCCGCTCGGCTACGACGAGTTGGCCGCCCGGGTGCAGGCCGCCGCCCAGTGGTCGGCGGGCGTACGGGTCCACCTGGGGGGAAGCCCGGAGGCCGCCCCCGGGCCGGCCGGGACGCTGGTGACCGTCACCGGCGCCAAGGGCGGGGTCGGCACGACCGTCACCGCGGTGCAGCTGGCGCTGGCCGCGCGGGCCGCGGGCCGCAGCGTCGCGCTGGTCGACCTCGACCTCCAGTCCGGCGATGTCGCCTCCTACCTGGACGTCCAGTTCCGCCGCTCGATCGTCGACCTGGCGGGCATCCAGGACATCTCCGTACGGGTGCTCCAGGACGCGGTGCACGACCACCACACGGGGCTGGGGCTGCTGCTGGCACCGGAGGAGGGCGAGCGCGGTGAGGAGGTCGACGACCGCGCGGCCCGCCAGATCATCGGCGCGCTGCGCTCCCGCTACGAGGTGGTGCTGGTCGACTGCGGCTCCCAGATGCAGTCCGCGAACGCCGCCGCCGTCGAACTCGCCGATGCCGCCCTGCTGGTGACCACCCCGGACGTGGTCGCCGTACGCGCCGCCAAACGGCAGGTGCGGCTGTGGGACCGGCTGCAGATCCGCAAGGCCGAGGACACCACGACGGTGGTCAACCGCCTCACCCGCAGCACCGAGATCCAGCCGCCGCTGGTCGCCAAGGCCACCGGCACCCAGGTGGCCCGCACCCATGTCCCGGCCGCCTTCAAGGAGTTGCAGCCCTGCGTCGACGCCGGCCGGATGCAGGACCTGGACGGCCGGTCGACGGTCAAGCAGGCGCTGTGGGCGCTGGCGGGTGAGCTGGGGCTGGTGGACGCACCGGCCGCCCGGCAGGGGCGGGGCAGCCATCGGGCGCGTCCGTCGCTGACGGGGCGCAAGCGCAAGGCACTCACGGCGGGGGCGGCTCCCGGTTCCGGGACGGGTCCGGGTCCGGCGGCGGGGTCCGCCTCCGGGGCCGGTTCGGGGTCCGGTACCCGGTTCGGCGCGCGGCGGGGGCCGGCCGCGGCGTCGGGCGGCGCCGGACCGTTCGATCCGGCCGGTCCGTACGAGGAGGGCTGAGCGGTGCGGCGCCCCCTGGGCGGCAACGACCGCGGGCAGGTCTCCGTGGAGTTCCTGGGGCTGCTCCCGCTGATCCTGCTGGTGCTCGTCCTGGTGTGGCAGTTCGTGCTGGTCGGGTACACCTACTCGCTCGCCGCGCACTCCGCCGACCGGGGCGCGCGGGCCGCCACCGCCACGGAGGGCGGTGGCGCGGGCGCCTGCCGCACCGCCGCCGAGGAGCAGCTCCCGTCCGCCTGGCGGGCCGGGGCCTCGACCTCCTGCGGCACCGGGTCCGGTCTGTGGAAGGCCACGGTCCGGATCAAGGTCCCGGTGCTCTTCCCCGGTGCGGGCGACTTTCCGTGGACGGTCACCGGCACGGCCGGCGCCGCGAAGGAGGACCGAGGATGAGCGCCGCACGCACCCCCGGCCGCCCCGGCACCCCCCGCCGCCGCCCGCGCGTCCCCGCCCGGCTGCGCGGCCACGGCCGCGACCGGGGCCAGGCGTCCATCGAGTTCCTCGGCTTCCTGCCGATCCTGCTGCTGGTCGCGCTGGCCGTGGTCCAGCTGGGCCTGGCGGCGTACGCCGTGCAGCAGGCCGGCACCGGAGCGCGCGCCGCGGCCCGTACCGCCTCGATGGACCGGGCCGACCGCGAGAGCGATCCGCAGACCGCCGGCCGGGCCGCGATGACCGGCTGGGTCGCCGACGGCGCGTCGATCACCGTGGGCGGCGGGGGCGACGCGGTCCGGGCGACCGCGACCGTACGGATCCCCTCCCTCATCCCCGGCGTCGACTTCGGCTCCGCCAGCCGCAGCGCCACCATGCCCCGCCCCGAGACACCCGGCGCAGCGCGTCTGCACGAAGGAGTTCCAGCAGTGCCGGCCGCACCCGAAGCACAAGGAGCACAAGGAGCACCCCTGCGATGAGTCTGAAAGCCCGGATCGTCGCACCCGAACCCGCCGGTGAGGCGCGCCAGGACAGCACGATGGTCGCCGTCTATCGGGCCAAGCTGCTGGAGGAGATCGACCTCGCCGAGATGTCCTCGCTGGCCGCGGCCGAGCGCCGCTCGCGGCTGGAGCGCGTGCTGGGCCACATCATCAGCCGCGAGGGCCCGGTGCTGTCGACGGCCGAACGCTCCCAGCTCATCCGCCGGGTGGTCGACGAGGCGCTCGGCCTCGGGGTCCTGGAGCCGCTGCTGGAGGACGCCTCGATCACCGAGATCATGGTCAACGGCCCGGACCAGGTCTACGTCGAACGCTCCGGCCGGGTCGAGCTGGTCCCGGTGCGCTTCGCCTCCCACGAGCAGCTGATGCAGACCATCGAGCGGATCGTCTCCACCGTCAACCGCCGCGTGGACGAGTCCAACCCGATGGTCGACGCCCGCCTGCCGTCCGGCGAGCGGGTCAACGTCATCATCCCGCCGCTCGCCCTGAACGGTGCCACGCTCACCATCCGCCGCTTCCCGCGCGCCTACACCCTGGCCGAGCTCATCGGCATGGGCACGCTCGACGAGCAGATGCTGATGCTGCTGGCCGGGCTGGTCCGCGCCAAGTTCAACGTGGTGGTCTCCGGTGCGACCGGCGCCGGCAAGACCACCCTGCTCAACGCGCTCTCCGGACTGATCCCCGACGGGGAGCGGATCATCACCGTCGAGGACGCCGCCGAACTCCAGCTCCAGCAGTCCCACGTCATCCGGCTGGAGTCCCGGCCGCCCAACGTGGAGGGCAAGGGCCGGATCACCATCCGCGACCTGGTGCGCAACTCCCTGCGCATGCGCCCCGACCGCATCATCGTCGGCGAGGTGCGCGGCGGCGAGACCCTCGACATGCTCCAGGCGATGTCCACCGGCCACGACGGCTCGCTCGCCACCGTCCACGCCAACAGCGCCGAGGACGCCCTGATGCGGCTGCAGACGCTGGCCTCGATGTCGGACGTCAAGATCCCCTTCGAGGCGCTGCGGGACCAGATCAACTCCGCCGTCGACTGCCTGGTCCAGCTCACCCGGCACGCCGACGGCTCCCGCCGGATCAGCGAGATCGCCATCCTCGACTCACGCGGCCACGAGGACTACCGGATCACCACGGTCTGCCGCTTCGAGGCCCAGCCGATGGGCGCCGACCGCATCGTGCACGGCCGCTTCCGCTACTTCCCGCTGCCCCGCCGGGTCGCCGAACGCCTCTTCATGGCGAGCGAGCCCACCCCGCCCGCCTTCGGCGTCGCGGCCACCGACGACCAACTCGCCACCCGGAAGGCCACCTCATGACCGGCTGGGCCCTGACCACCGCCGCCGGGGGGCCGATCACGGCCGCCGGGCCGCCCCTCGCCCAGCTCACCATCGGGGCCACGCTGCTGTGCGGGGTGCTCGCGATCGCCGGCGTCCGCACCTACGCGGCCGGCCGCGCCCAGCGGCAGGCCATCGTCGACCGGCTCGACGACGACCACGGGCTGCCGGTGGCCGGACGGCGGCGCCGCTTCCCGTCCGTGGACCGCACACTGCGCGGCACCCGCTTCGGCCGGCGCCTCGAACTGCGGCTGGCCGCCACCGGCCTGGACGTCACCCCCGGCGAGTTCTTCGTCGGCATGCTCACCGCCGTCCTCGCCCTGTGGCTGATCGCCCAGGCCGTGCTCGCCCCCTTCTTCGGGCCGATCGCCGCACTCGTCGCGGTCTGGGCGGCGTTCGCCTTCCTCAACTGGCAGCGCCAGAAGCGCATCGAGAAGTTCATCAACCAGCTGCCCGAGCTCTCCCGGATCCTCGCCAACGCCACCCAGGCCGGACTGGCGCTGCGTACGGCGCTGGGCATGGCGGCCGAGGAGCTGGAGGCCCCGGCCGGCGAGGAGCTGGCCAAGGTCTCCGACAAGCTCTCCGTCGGCCACTCCATCGACGAGGCGCTCGGCGAGCTGGCCGAGCGCCTGCCCTCCCGCGAACTCGTCGTCCTGGTCACCACCTTGGTGCTCGCCAACCGCGCCGGCGGCACGGTCGTCGGCTCGCTGCGCAACCTCACCAAGACCCTGGAGGAGCGCAAGGAGACCCGCCGCGAGGTCCGCACCCAGCTCTCCCAGGTGGTCGTCACCGCCTATGTGGTCCCGCTGCTCGGCATCGGCACCCTGCTGCTGATGAACCGGATCGCCCCCGGCGCCATCGACCGGATGACCTCGTCGTTCCTCGGCCAGCTCGCGGTCGTGGTGGCCTTCGCCCTCTACGGCCTCGGCTTCTTCTTCATCCGCCGTCTGTCCAAGATCGACGTCTAACGGGAACGGAAGCCGGTATGGGAATCGGAATGGTGCTGGCCGCGGCGCTGGCGCTCTCGGTCGTCGGTATCTGCTGCGGTATCGCCCTCTACCGCCGCGAGGCCAGGCTGCCGCCCGACCTGGCGCTGTCGCTGGAGGTCGGCTCGACCCGTACGACGGCGGTCGGCTCGGCCGTGGACCGGGCCGGTATGCGCTACGCACCGCTCGTGCTGCGCCTGATGGGCGACAAGCGCACCGCCCGCATCCGCCGCCGCATCGACCTGGCCGGCAACCCCGGCGGGCTGACCGTCGACCGCTACGCCGCCCGCCGTGCCGTCTACGGCGCCCTCGGCTTCTTCGGCGCGCTGGTGATGTTCCTGCGCGGCCAGCCGGTTCTCGGCGTCCTGATGGTGCTCTTCGGCCTCTTCTGGAACGAGGTCGGCATCTGGGCCGCGATCCGCCAGCGCAAGGACACCATCGAACGCACCCTTCCGGACTTTCTGGACGTGCTGGCCGTCGTCGTCAGCGCCGGCCTGAGCTTCCGCCAGGCACTGGACCGTGTCGCGGAGAAGTACGAGGGGCCCTGGGCCGATGAACTCCGCATCACGCTCCGGCAGATGGACATGGGCGTCAGCCGCCGCGCCGCCTTCGAGGAACTGCGCAAACGCAACGACTCGGAACAGGTCGCCCAGTTCGTCACCGCCCTGCAGCAGGGTGAGGAGCTGGGCGCGCCCATCGTCGAGACCCTGATCCAGATCGCGAACGACATGCGGCGCACCGACGCCCAGAACGCCCGGCGGCGGGCCGCCCGCGCGGTCCCCAAGGCCACCATGGTCGTCACCACCTTCATGGTCCCGGCCACGATGATCCTGCTCATCGCCGGTTTCTTCCTCGGCTCGGGCACCAACTTCGGCTCCTTGATGGGCGACTGACCGTGCCGCACCCGCCCTGCACCGGACGCGGCGGGTGCGCCCGGCGGCAGCGCCCCGTACCCGGCCGGATGCGTACGGTTCGCCGTGCGCTTCTCGACAACACCTTCGCAGGAGCAACGAGTTGTGCCACAGTGGGTGGGCCGGCGGCCGGGGCCGCACCGCGGTGCGCCGCGGACCGCCGGCCCGTATGGGCATCGGAGCGGGGCAGTGTCCCGAAGGGGGAGCGGGGGTGGACAGGGTGCGGCTGAGTGGCCAATTCGCGCCGTTGTGTCCGTTGCCCGCGCCCTTTGCAGAGGAAGGGGTTCGGAATCCCTGTTCCGGGAACGCTGTTCCGGCGTACTTTTCTCGTGTCACGAGCGCGGACGAACGCGCCGACACCACGGGGGCAGACCAGCCGGACCAGAGCGGTACGGCCGCCCATGGAGGGGAATTCGATGGCGAAGCGGATTTTGGGGAACGACCGGGGACAGACCTCGATCGAGTACCTCGGCATCATCGCGGTGGTCGTGGCGATCGTCCTGGTCCTGTCGACCACGGACTTCGGCAGTCAGATCGCCAACGCCATCGCCAACAAGATCTCCGACGTCGTCGGTATCTAGGCACTTCCACCGCCGCCGTGACGGCCACGATCACGCGCCGCAGCCGGCGCGACGCCGGGCAGGCCTTTCCGCTCTACATCGTCGCGGTCGGGGGCCTGCTCTTTCTCGCGCTGGCGTTCTTCGCCGTGGGCCAGGCGGCGGCCACCCGAAACGGCGCGCAGACCGCCGCCGACGCGGCCGCGCTCGCCGCCGGCCAGAAATACCGCGAACTGCTCACCAAGGGCGTGCTCGACGGCCTCCGCGACGGGCGGTACGACAGCGACCGGGCTGCCTGGGAGGACCTGCTGAACGGGCGCGGGGCCCCCTCCGAGGGGGCCTGCGCGAGCGCGGACTGGTTCGCCGGCCGCAACGGCGCCGAGGTCGCCTCCTGCACGCCGGACTCCTGGCCCACCTCGTTCGCCGTCACCATCAAGACCAGCGACACCGTGGGCCGTTCGGTCATCCCCGGCACCGAGAGCAAGCACGCGTCGGCCGGGGCGACCTCCGTCGTCGGACCGCGCTGCACCCTCGACCCGGCCGAGGACGACGGCGGCACACCCGACAAGCCGGGCAAGGCAGCCGACGACCCAGGAGGGAAGGGCAAGGACGGCAAGGACGCCCCCGAGCCCACCGCCATCAAGATCACCTGCGACGGCAAGGGATGGACGCTCGACCCCGAGAACCTCCAGGATCTCCCCGACGCCGCCGACCTGTTCTCCGTACGCCTGGCCCGCTGAGCCCGCCCCGCACCGCCCCGACCGCCACCGCACCGACCCGACCGACCACACGACGATCGAAGGAATCGCATCCATGAGCATTCGGCGCACCACGAAGACCGCCAGGGGAGCGGTCGCCATGGCGAGCGCTGTCGGCCTGGCGCTCGTCGTGGCCGGCTGTGGTGGCGGCGGTGACGGCGGTTCGCGGGCGACCGACGACAAGAAGCCGCCGGCCCGCAGCCACGCCCCCAAGGACAGCGGCCCCGGCACGCCCGCGGCCGACTCCGCCAAGGTGATCGGCGAGATGAAGGGCCCCGACGGCGTGGTGGTCACGCTCAACTCCGTCGTTCGGGACTCCGGAGGCTTCGTCACCGTCAACGGCACGGTCACCAACCACGGCAGCCGCGCCTTCAACGCCATCGACTGGCGCTCCAACGAGACCGAGCTGCGCTCCCGCTCCTCCATCTCCGGAGCCACCCTCGTCGACAAGGCGGGCAAGAAGCGGTATCTGGTGCTGCGCGACACCAATGGCGAGTGCCTGTGCACGACCGGGCTGAGCGGTCTGATGCCGGGCGCCAGCCGCCCGATATTCGCGCAGTTCCCGGCGCCGCCCGCCAAGGTGACCGAGGTCGACTTCCAGCTGCCGACCATGCCGCCGGCCAGCGTCCAGATCACGGACTGAGCGGGCCGCGCCGATGACCGTGACCCAGCTGCCCCGGACCCCGCGTGCGCCCCGCGCCCGTACGGCCGTCACCGCCGCCGTCGCCCTGCTGCTGACCGTGGTGCTCACGGCCCCCGCCGCCCACGCCGACCCGCCGGGCGTGACCGAGGACTCCAGCCCCCCGGTCCGCATCGACCCCGGCGACCCCGATCTGCGGATGGTCCAGGGGGCCAGGCTCGCCCCCTCCAAGGTCCTCAACATCAAGTCCATCGTCGAGACCGACGACGGCTCCGAGCGCCGGCAGGACACCAACGACAACGTGACCTTCGCGCTCCAGGCCGAGGTCCTCTTCGGCAAGGACAGCGCCGAGCTGTCGCCGGACGCGCTGTCGCGGATCGCCACCATCGCCACGGAGATCAGGCGCCAGCACGCCACGAGCCTGCGGGTCTTCGGCTTCACCGACAACCTGGGCTCGGCGAGCCACGGCCTGACGCTCTCCCGTAAGCGCGCCAACGCGGTCCAGCAGGAACTGGCCAAGGACCTCGGCTCGTCCGTCGCCTTCCAGATCCGCGGCTACGGCGAGCAGTACCCCATCGCGGACAACTCCACGGAGGAGGGCCGCAAGAAAAACCGCCGGGTGGAAGTGAGCTTTCCTCGGGCCGGTGGGCCAGGCTGATCCCACGTTTCGCTGCGCTTTGCCCGCCTCCCACGTTGTCGGCTTTCCCGCCGTGGTGGTTGTTCGCCGTTGCTCCCCCACTGCCTAAAGGGCGTGGGAGGTACCCCCAGCGGCGGGCGTGGGTTTGTCGGGTGCGGTGACAGCCCTACGGACTTCGTCCTACGGTCTGTCCCCTCCCGTGGGTGGGGGTTGGGGAGGCCGGTGGGGGCGGGCCTGATCCGTCGACCGCGCGCGCACGAAGGCTGACGTTCACCCCCACGGTTTTTTCCCACCCACCCACGGGAGGGGGCGGGCCGGAGGGGTAGGGGTTCCGGACGTAAAGCGAAGCAGTCCGGAACCCCTACCCCTCCGGACCGACACCGGCACCCGAACAGCCCCGCGCAGCGGCTCCAGCCCGCCGCAGGCGCAACGGCGAGAAACTCTCACGGCGGGAAAGCCAAAAACGTGGGAGGCGGGCCAAGCGCAGCGAAACGTGGGAAGCAACCCCAAGCGCAGCGGTTATTTGGACTGAACGATCCAATATCTGCTAAAATGCCCCCATGGCGCGACCCAGGAAGTTCGACGAGGCGCGGGCCGTCGACGCGGCGATGAACGCGTTCTGGGTCGCCGGCTATGAGGCGACCTCCACCCAGGACCTGTGCGACGCCACAGGACTGGGCCGCAGCAGCATCTACAACACCTTCAAGAGCAAGCACGACCTCTTCGAGCGGGCCCTGGCCCGCTATATGGAGTTCAAGAACGGCGAGCTGTTGGAGCTGCTGGAGGGCGAGCTGCCCGCGCGGCCGAAGCTCCGCGCGCTGCTCCAGCGGGTGATCGACGACGAGGCCGCGTACGCGGACGGCCGCGGCTGCCTGGTCGTCAACACCTGTGTCGAGGTGTCGGCCCACGATCCGTCGGTCGCGGCCTCGCTGGAGCGGGACTACGGCGTACGGCTGGAGGCGATCCGCGCCGTGATCGAGTCCGGCCAGCGCGACGGCGACATCGCGCCGGACAAGGACCCCCGCACCCTCGCGCACCTGGTCATCGCCACGATCGGCGGGCTGCGGGTCTCGGCCCGTGCCGGGGTCGACCGCGCGGCGCTGCAGAGCGTCGCGGACGCGGCGCTGACCGCGGTCTGAGCGGGCCGGCCCGCACCGTACCCCCTCACCCGGCGTCCGCGCCCCGTACGGTCACCAGGAGCGCGCCCGCCGCGGCGAGTGCGGCCACCACGAGGCCGAAGGCGGTGGCGGCCGCCGGGAGGCCGATGGCGTCGCCGAGGTAGCCGTCGGCTACCGGGAGGACGCCGGCGAGGAGGTAACCCCCGGCGTTCAGGCCCGCGTTGGCCTCCGCGCGGCGGGCCGCCGGGACCTCGCGGCTGAGCAGGGTCAGGCCGCCCAGCTGGCCCGCCCCCTGCCCCGCGCCGGCCAGCACCACCGCGGCGACCAGCGGCGGGAGGGTGGCGGTGTGCACGGCGGCGACCAGGGCCAGGGTGCCGGCGATGGTGGCCGCGCCGGACGTCAGCAGCACCGTACGGACCGTCAGGCGCCGTACCGCGAACTGCACACCGGCGGCCGCCAGGAACATCACCAGCGCCAGTCCGCCCGCCAGTGCGCGGTTCGCCGTACCGAGGAGTCCGGCCAGCAGGGACGGCCCGAGCGACAGCACGAAGGCGGTGGCGCTGATGCCGGGGGCGAACGCCGCGAGTCCCAGGGCGAGATGGCGGCGGTTGTCGCGCGGGACCGCCGGCAGGCGCACCCAGGACCGCGGGCGGGCGGTCCCGGTGTCGGCCCCCGGTCGCCGTCGCGGCAGCGGCATCCTGACCACCACCGCCAACGCCGAGGCCAGCAGGGCCGCTTCGACGGCGAAGACGGTGACGGTCGGCGCGGGCGCGGTCTGCGACAGCACCCCGGCCAGGACGGGGCCGATCCCGGCGCCCAGCACCATCGCGGTGGAGGCCAGCAGCGGGCCGATCCGGCGGCCGGCCGCGAGGTCGGTGACCGCGGCCATCCCGGCGGAGACGGCCGCGCCGGTGGCCGCGCCGGTCAGCAGCCGGGCGGCGGCCAGCGCGGCCACCGAGGGCGCGGTGGCGTAGCCGAGGCAGGCGATGACGGCCAGCAGGAGCGCGGGGATCAGCACCGGCTTGCGGCCGAGGCGGTCCGAGGCCGCGCCCGCCACCAGCAGCGCGCCGAGCAGCCCGACCACGTAGGCGGCGTAGACCAGCGTCAAGGTGCCGGAGCCGAAGCCCAGTTGGCGCTGCCACACCCCGTACAGCGGCATCGCCGCGTTCGACAGGGTGAAGATCGCGGCCACCGGCCAGGCGGCGAACCAGACCTCGCGGACGGGCGGCGGTGCGGGTGCGGGTGCGAGTGCGGGCGGTGTCGCGGTCCGGGCCGGCGGCGCGGTGCGGGTTTCGGGCATGGGGGTCCCCTCCTCATCCAGACTGTACGAGATGATTCGTACAAGCAGTACGAGGAGATTCGTACAGGCATTGGCAGTACGATGCAAGTCGTACTAGCGGTAGGTGGTCGAGAGGGAGGAGCGCCGGATGTCGTCCAGGACAGCGGCACGGACCGACGAGGCGGAGGAGAGCGGCGCGGTCCGGCTCGATATCGCCGCGCTCCGGCGGCCCGTTCCGCCCGACGCGCCCGATCCGCTGCCGGAGCCGGCCCGCGAGGCGCTGCGGCTGGAGTCCGTCATGGGCGCGCTGAGCGATCCGCTGCGGCTGCGCATCGTGCGCACGCTGCTGCTGGAGTCGGAGGACTTCGACCACACCTGCGGCTGGTTCGGCCTCGACCGGCCCAAGTCCTCGCTGACCCACCACTTCCGGGCCCTGCGGGAGGCCGGTCTGATCCGTCAGCGGCAGTACGGGCTGGAGCGGCGCAGCCATGTCCGGGTCGACGATCTCCAGGCCCGGTTCCCCGGCCTGCTGGCCCTGGTCGCCGACTGGCGGGAGTGAGCGCGCGGCGCGGCGGTCAGCGCGGGCCGGCGGCCTCGACGGTCAGGCGCAGGCCGGGACGCAGGCCCCACCGGGACATCGCGCCGGCCTCCGCCTCCAGGACGTGCCGGGCGCGCAGGCGGGGGCGGCCCAGCCGGCCCGGCCGCATGGTGCGTACGGCCAGCACCGTGAAGTCCCGCCCCAGATAGGCGACATCGATCGCGAACCGCATCCGGAAGGTGTGCACACCGCTCGCCGGGGTCAGCAGCAGCGCCCCCTCGACGCCGTCGCGGCCCAGCAGGCCGCGGGTACGGGCGCGATAGGACGCCGCGATCTCCACCGGAATGCCGGTGTCCGCGCCGTGCAGCATCCCCGGTCCGTTCTCCCAACGCGCCATGCGCAGCGTTCTATCAGCTCCCCCGGGGCCCGGCCCACCCTTGAGGGGTGCGGGCCGCCGGACACGCTCTAAGGTCGGCGGGTGGCACTGATGCTGATGGTTCTCGCCGCCGCTTACGGGGCCGCGGCCGGACTGCTCATACCGCGGCCCGTCCACCGGATGGCCGTCGAGCCCGAGCAGGAGTGGCGCGCGGCCTGCCCCGGCGGGCATCCGATCACGGGGGCGGCACGCGGCTGGCTGGGGCGGGGGCGCTGTGCGCGGTGCGGGGCGTACGGCCCCGGGGCGCTGCCGACGGCGGCGGCCACCGCCGCGGTCTGCGCGGCCCTGGCGGCGGCCACCGGGCCCCGGCCGGAACTCGCCGCCTGGCTGGTGACGGCGCCGGTCGCGGTGCTGATGACGATCGTCGACTGGCGGGTGCGGCGCCTCCCGGACGCGCTGACGCTGCCGCTCGTGGTGGTCCTGGCGGGGGCGCTGGGGCTGGTCGGCCTGCTGACGGGGGAGACCGGGGCCTGGCGGCGGGCGCTGCTCGCCGGGCTGCTCCTCGCCGCGTGCTACCTCCTGCTCTACGTGGTCAACCCGTCGGGCATCGGGCTGGGGGACGTCAAGCTGGCGGCCGGACTGGGGGTCGCCCTTGGGTGGTACGGCTGGCGCACCCTCGTCACCGGCGGCGCGGCGGGGGTGCTGATCGGCGCGCTCTACGGGGCGGGGCTGCTGCTCGTCCGACCCGGCGCCCGCAAAACGGCCATGCCACTCGGGCCCTTCATGATCCTCGGGGCGTTCGGCGGGCTGCTGCTGGGCGCCGCCGCGGCCGGCTGACCCACCCCCGCGCCCGTCCCGCGCGCAGCCGCCCGCATACGCCGGAGTGATCTGCGCCACGCCGCGGCGCGCGCCGGTGCACGCAGCACACCCTTCGCGGGGTTATGGTGGAAACCCCCCCTCGGGCCGGTCCGTATCCCCCCCACGGACCGGCCCGCTTTTGTTTCCGCGCCCCCAGTGGCCTGTCCGGTGGGTCAGGGTCGGACAGGCCCTAGCGTCGGGCCCAGATGTTCACACCGTCCGTCGTCTTCGCGAACTGGTCGATCTCGGTCAGTTCGGCGTCGGTGATCTTGGGGGCGTCGAGGGCAGCGATATTGGCCTCCAACTGGGCGACGCTGCTGGCGCCGATGAGGGCGGAGGTCATCCGGTCGTCGCGCAGCACCCAGCCGAGGGCGAGCTGGGCCAGGGACTGGCCGCGGCGGGCGGCGATGTCGTTCAGGCCGCGCAGGCGTCGTACGACCTCGTCGGAGAGCAGGTTCGGGTCCAGGGACTTGCCCAGGGAGGCCCGGGAGCCCTCGGGGATGCCGTGCAGGTACTTGTCGGTGAGCATGCCCTGCGCCAGTGGAGCGAAGGAGATGCAGCCCATGCCCTCGTCCTCAAGGGTGTCCAGCAGCAGGTCGTCCTCGATCCAGCGGTTGATCATCGAGTACGAGGGCTGGTGGATCAGCGCGGGGACGCCCATGTCGCGCAGGATGCCGGCCGCCGTACGGGTCTGCTCCGCGTTGTAGGAGGACACCCCGGCGTACAGCGCCTTGCCCTGCTGGACCGCGGACGCCAGCGCGCCCATCGTCTCCTCCAGCGGAGTGTCCGGATCGAAACGGTGCGAGTAGAAGATATCGACGTAATCGACACCCATCCGCTTCAGCGACGCATCCAGTGACGAGAGGAGGTATTTCCGCGAACCCCATTCGCCGTAGGGGCCCGGGTGCATCAGATATCCGGCCTTCGTCGAGAGAATCATCTCGTCGCGGTGGCCGCGGAAGTCCTGCGCGAAGATCTTTCCGAAGTTCAGCTCGGCCGACCCGGGTGGCGGACCGTAGTTGTTGGCCAGATCGAAGTGGGTGACGCCCAGGTCGAAGGCCCGGCGCAGGATGGCGCGCTGGGAGCTCAGGGTGCGGTCGTCCCCGAAGTTGTGCCAGAGTCCAAGGGAGACCGCGGGGAGTTTGAGTCCGCTGCGGCCCGTTCGCCGATACTTCATCGAGTCGTAGCGGGAATCCGCGGCGCGGTAGTCGGTGCCAGTCATACTCATCTCCCTATCACGTACCTGTGACATACCTGATTGGGCTGTTGTGACAGCCGAGAAGTAAAGTTGCCCACTTGAGGCGACGGGGCGACCGCCATTCGGCACGGAGGGGCTGGACCACACATGCTGCGATCTTCCGGGGTGCGCATCCCGTATCCGCCTGCACTGCGCAATCTGGTCTACCGGCTGTACGCGCGACGGGTGGAGGGCCGCCTGGACCACGCCCAGGTGCCCAAGCACATCGGCGTCATCCTCGACGGCAACCGCCGCTGGGCGCGGGCCGACGGGCGGACGACCGAACAGGGCCACCAGGCGGGTGCCGCCAAGATCGGTGAACTGCTGGGCTGGTGCGAGGAGACCGACGTCGAGGTCGTCACGCTCTGGCTGCTGTCGACGGACAACCTCGACCGGCCCGAGGCCGAGCTGACCCCGCTGCTGGGCATCATCGAGAACACCGTGCGCGATCTGGCCGCCGACGGCCGCTGGCGGGTGCACCACGTGGGCAACCGGGACCTGCTCCCCGAGGCCACCCAGAAGGTGCTCAAGGAGTCCGAGCAGGCCACCGTCGACAACAGCGGCATTCTGGTGAACGTGGCCGTGGGCTACGGCGGCCGGCAGGAGATCGCGGACGCGGTGCGGTCGCTGCTGCTGGACCACGCCGAGCGCGGCACCTCCTTCGAGGAACTGGCCGAGATCGTCGACATCGACCTGATCTCCGAGCACCTCTACACCCGCGGCCAGCCGGACCCGGACCTGGTGATCCGCACCAGCGGCGAGCAGCGGCTGTCGGGCTTCATGCTGTGGCAGAGCGCCCATTCGGAGTACTACTTCTGCGAGGTCTTCTGGCCGGCCTTCCGGAAGGTCGACTTCCTGCGCGCGCTGCGCGACTACGCGGCCCGGCACCGCCGCTACGGCTTCTAGGGCATACGGCCCGTTCCGGGGCGTATGTCGCGTCCCGGGGTGTATGACGCGAATGCCCGGCGTCGCGTGAGGCGGCTCCGGGCCGCCCGGCCACGGGACCGCCACGGACCCGCGCCGGGGGCACTTCTGACGCACCCTCTCCTGGCGGTCACCCTGGTGGACTCCGCTCTCCCTGGTGATCAGGCGTAACCAAAGGTTCATCGCCCGTGCGTCATATGCCGTGGCATGGGGGCGGGGGTTCGAGGGAATATCCCTTCCAGGTCGGCGTCCGGAACAAGCCATCGGGCGCCGCATCTCAGCGGACGGCATGGGGCCGTCCGCCCGGGAGGCCCTTTGCACATCACGGAGAGCCGTGCGCACCGCACGGGCGACGCGAAGGGCCGGCGCTCGGCCCGCACGTCGTGGCCAGAGCCCGGTCCGGTCACAAGATGGCCGGGGGTCCCGGGGGCTTCGCCCTCCGGGAGCACACCGCCCCGCGACGCCGTCGCACCCCAACCTCATCCGAGGGGGTTCGTCCACCCGTGGTGAACAGCAAGCAGCGCCGTGAGAACGACCGGCGCACTTATGTCCTCGACACCAGTGTGCTGCTGGCGGATCCAGGCGCCATGGCCCGCTTCGACGAGCACGAGGTCGTGCTGCCGGTCGTGGTGGTCACGGAGTTGGAAGCCAAACGGCACCATCCCGAGCTCGGCTACTTCGCCCGGCAGGCGCTGCGGCTGCTGGACGAGTACCGAGTCCAGTTCGGGCGGCTGGACGCGCCCATCCCCATCGGGGAGCTCGGCGGGACGCTCCGGGTCGAACTGAACCACTCCGACCCAGGGGTCCTGCCGGCGGCCTTCCTCAACGGCCACCGCTACGGCGACAACGACTCGCGGATCCTCGCCGTCGCCCGCAACCTCCAGGCCGAGGGGTTCGACGTCACGGTCGTCTCCAAGGACCTGCCGATGCGCATCAAGGCGTCCTCGGTGGGCCTGCTGGCCGAGGAGTACCGCGCCGAACTGGCGATCACCGACTCCGGCTGGACGGGCATGGCCGAGCTGACCGTCCCCGCGGACCAGGTGGACGACCTCTTCGCCGACGAGACCGCGTACGTACCGGGAGCCTCCGAACTTCCGGTGCATACCGGACTCGTGCTCCAGTCCGAGCGCGGCCGGGCGCTCGGCCGGGTCACCGCGGAGGGCGCGGTCCGGCTGGTGCGCGGCGACCGGGAGGCGTTCGGCATCCACGGCCGCAGCGCCGAACAGCGGATCGCGCTGGATCTGCTGCTCGACCCCGACGTCGGCATCGTCTCGATGGGCGGCCGGGCCGGTACGGGCAAGTCGGCGCTGGCGCTGTGCGCGGGCCTGGAGGCGGTGTTGGAGCGCCGGCAGCACCGCAAGGTGATGGTGTTCCGCCCGCTGTACGCCGTCGGCGGGCAGGAGCTGGGCTATCTGCCGGGCAGCGAGGCGGAGAAGATGAGCCCCTGGGCGCAGGCCGTCTTCGACACGCTGTCCGCGGTGACCACCAAGGACGTCGTCGAGGAGGTGGTGGGGCGCGGCATGCTGGAGGTGCTGCCGCTGACCCACATCCGCGGGCGGTCGCTGCACGACGCGTTCGTCATCGTGGACGAGGCCCAGTCCCTTGAGCGGAATGTGCTTTTGACGGTTCTGTCCCGGATCGGGGCCAACTCCCGGGTGGTGCTGACGCATGACGTCGCCCAGCGCGACAACCTCCGGGTCGGGCGGCACGACGGAGTGGTCGCGGTCGTCGAGAAGCTGAAGGGGCACCCGCTCTTCGCGCATGTCACGCTGAACCGCTCGGAGCGTTCGCCGATTGCGGCACTGGTGACCGAAATGCTGGAGGACGGCCAGATCTGACCGATTGTCCGAATCTGACCCTCTGTAGGGGCGCGCCGCCCGGTGGAGCGAAGGAGCTTAGCCGGGCGGCGTTCTGCTGCGTGCGGATATCCGGAAATCCTTGGCGGCAAACAAGGTGTGAGCTTTCACACCCGGCCGGGAATTGATTCCCGGTGTGTCGTTCGGGCAGAGTCTGGGTCCTGTCAGGCCCCGCATACGGCACACACACCCTTCGGGGTGCCTCCGGTCGAGCGAACGTGAGACCGGGGGAGGTGTAAATCCACGAACTTCATAGCGAGTCGTCGTATGCCGCCCGAAAGCACCACGCGGACCCCGAGGGGGACGTACCGGGCCAGTGCCTCCCGTGACCAGCCGGTCCCGCCCGCTCAACAGGGGCCGGAACAAGGGGAGGCCAGCGCCAGGGGCACGATTGCGTCCGCGAGGTCACCTAAGCGGGCGATGCTGGAAGGAAAACGTGTGAGCCGGATCTCGGTCCGGGGATTCGCCGTGGCATCCGCCACCGCGGTCACCACCGTCGGCGCCGTCGTCGGCGTCGCCGCAGGACAGCCCGCTTCGGTCGGCAACGCCGAGGCCACCGCTGCCGATGCGACGATCGCCGACATCCCCGCGGGCGCTCAGGCGCAGGTGCAGACGGCTTCCCTGACGCAGCAGGCGGACGACCAGTCCACCCAGGCGGACGCGGCAGCCCTGAAGTCCGCACAGGAAGCCGCCCGCAAGGCAGCCGCGGAGACCGCACAGAGCAAGAAGGACGCCGCGGACGAGGCGAAGGCCAAAAAGGAAGCCGACGCGCGCAAGAAGAAGGAGCTGGCCGCGTCCCGCTCCGACGCGCGCGACGACCTCGGCGACCTCGTCGGCAAGAGCTCGTACTCCATCGCCGACACGCAGGCCATCGCACGCCAGATGGTGGCGGGTGACCAGTTCCAGTGCTTCAGCAACATAGTGGACCATGAGTCCGGCTGGAACTACCAGGCCACCAACGCCTCCTCGGGCGCCTACGGGCTGGTCCAGGCGCTGCCCGGCTCCAAGATGGCCTCGGCCGGCTCCGACTGGCAGACGAACCCGGCGACCCAGATCAAGTGGGGCCTGAACTACATGAACGACCGCTACGGCAGCCCCTGCGGCGCCTGGTCGTTCTGGCAGGCCAACAACTGGTACTAGGCCCGCCGGCCGCACCACGGCACATCCGAAACCCCCGAACGCGACCGCGTCGGGGGTTTCGCGCATCCCGCACAGGTAACGTCGTGCCGTCAGTGTGTGGTGCGTGGGAGGGGAAGAGGAAGGGACATGTCCAGATTGCCTCAGTGGGTCGGTGGCCTCGGCGCCGGTCTGACGCGGCTCTCGCAGCGGCTGGAGGAGCAACGCCGCCGCGCGGAGGCCGCGGCGGCTGCCGGGGACACGGAGGAGCTGAGGCGTGCCGAGCGCGCTGAGGCGCGCCCGGCCAACGGGTCGCCGGCCAACGGTTCGCCCGCCAACGGCTCACCGGCCAACGGCTCACCGGCCGGTGACGGCCCGGTGGGCACGCTCATCGCCACCCGCCCGGCGCGGCAGGCACCGGAGCCGGCGGACGGCGTGCCGCACCCGGGCGTCGAGCCCGACCCCGAGCCGCCGGTCGCCGCCCCGCGCCCGCCGGAGTCGGTGCCCGCGCCGCCGGCCTACGCCCCGGCCGTCGCGGCCCGCCCCGACCCGGTGGCCGCCGTGCCGTGGGGCGTACGGGTCGCCGCCGAGGTGGGCTGGCGGCTGCTGGTGCTGGCGGCCACGCTGTGGGTGCTGGCGCGCGTCATCACCAGCATCGAGCTGGTCGTGCTGTCGTTCGTCGCGGCGATGCTGATCACCGCGCTGTTGCAGCCGACGGTGGGCTGGCTGCGCGGGCGCGGGCTGCCGCGCGGGCCGGCGACCGCGCTGACCTTCATCGGCGGCTTCGTCATCATGGGCCTGGTCGGCTGGTTCGTGGTGTGGCAGGTCCAGGACAACATCGACTCGGTGTCCAGCCGCATCCAGGAGGGCATCACCGAGCTCAAGGGCTGGCTGCTGAAGAGCCCGTTCCATGTGACCGAGAGTCAGATCAACAGCATCGCCAAGAACCTGCAGGACGCGATCGGCGCCAACACCGAGGCGATCACCACGGCCGGACTGGAGGGCGTCACCGTCGTCCTTGAGGTGTTCACCGGCATCCTGCTGGCGATGTTCACCACGCTCTTCCTGCTCTACGACGGGCGGCGGATCTGGGAGTGGGTGCTCAAGCTGGTCCCGGGCGCGGCCCGCGAGGGCGTGGCGGGCGCCGGGCCGCGGGCCTGGCGGACCCTGACGGCCTATGTGCGCGGCACGGTCATCGTCGCGCTCATCGACGCCATCTTCATCGGCATCGGCCTGTACTTCCTCAATGTGCCGCTGGCCGTCCCGCTCGCCGTGTTCATCTTCCTGTTCGCCTTCATCCCGCTGGTCGGTGCGGTGGTCTCGGGCGCGCTGGCGTGCGTCGTCGCGCTGGTGACCCAGGGCGTCTTCCAGGCCCTGATGGTGCTGGCGGTGGTCCTGGCCGTCCAGCAGATCGAGGGCCACGTCCTGCAGCCGTTCATCCTGGGCCGGGCGGTGCGGGTCCATCCGCTGGCGGTGATCCTGTCGGTCGCCGCGGGCGGACTGGTCGCGGGCATCGGCGGCGCGGTCGTCGCCGTCCCCCTGGTGGCGGTCACCAACACCGTCGTCGGCTATCTGCGGTCGTACTCGCGGGAGCAGGCGGTGCGGATGTCGGTGGCGCCCCGCGGAGCCACCGCGATCGGTGTGGCCCCGACGCCGCCCCCGGTGAGGCGCGCGCCCGAGGAGTCCGGCGGCTGAGCCACCGGAGCCGGCCGGGCGCCCGGCCGGGGCGGGACGGTCCGCATACGCGGAACCCCGCGGGACACACAGCGTGTCCCGCGGGGTTCCGTATGAGCGTGGCGTTGCCGACTACTCGGCGAGCGCGGCCTCGGCGTCCAGCGTGGCGCCGACGGCCTGCAGGACGGACGCGATCTTGACGGCCTCCTGGATCGTCTCGCGGTCCACACCGGCCTTGCGCAGCACCTGCTCGTGCGAGTCCAGGCACATACCGCAGCCGTTGATGGCCGAGACGGCCAGCGACCACAGCTCGAAGTCGACCTTGTCCACGCCCGGGTTGCCGATGACGTTCATCCGCAGACCGGCGCGCAGGGTGCCGTACTCCGGGTCCGACAGCAGGTGCCGGGTCCGGTAGAAGACGTTGTTCATCGCCATGATGGCGGCGGCCGACTTGGCGGCGGTGTACGCCTCGGCGGAGAGGTTCGCCTTCGCCTCGGGCTCCAGCTCGCGCAGCACCTTCGGCGAGCGCGAGGCGATCGCGCAGGCGAGCACCGTGCCCCACAGCTGCTGCTGCGGCAGGTCGCTGTTGCCGATCACCGAACCGAGGTTCAGCTTCAGGTCCTTGGCGTAGTCCGGAACGGCGGACTTCAGGTCATCGAGAGCCATGGGTGTCACTCACCGGCCAGCAGGGAGACCGGGTCGAGGGTGTCCTCGCCCTTGCTCCAGTTGCACGGGCACAGCTCGTCCGTCTGGAGGGCGTCGAGGACCCGCAGGACCTCCTTGGGGTTACGGCCGACGGAGCCGGCGGTCACCATCGTGAACTGGATCTCGTTGTTCTGGTCGACGATGAAGACGGCGCGCTGCGCGAAGCCGTCCTCGCCCTCGATGCCCAGGTCGCGCATGAGCTCGTGCTTGGAGTCGGCGAGCATCGGGAAGGGCAGGTCGGTCAGGTCCGGGTGGTCCTTGCGCCAGGCGTGGTGCACGAACTCGGAGTCGCCGGAGAAGCCGAGGATCTGGGCGTCACGGTCGGCGAACTCGTCGTTCAGCTTGCCGAAGGCCGCGATCTCGGTCGGGCACACGAAGGTGAAGTCCTTGGGCCATGCGAAGACGATCTTCCACTTGCCCTCGTAGGTCTTGTGGTTGATCTGCTCGAACTCCTTGCCCTTCTCCAGCGAGACGCAGGCAGTGAGGTCGAACTCGGGGAACTTGTCACCGACAGTGAGCACAGGCTCTCCTTGTTGCGCAGAAAGTCCCTTGTGGGGTCTTTCAGTCTTTTCTTTGAGGCTTGGACGATTGCCACCCTGACACAGCTGGCATTGATCAGGGAAATAGCTAGACTGGTTGATGTTGATCGGAGGTGGTTATCAGTGGCTTCACCGGCGAGTCAGAGCGGCCGGCCCCGCCAGCCCAGCCTGGCCCAGCTGCGGGCGTTCGCCGCGGTGGCCGAGCATCTGCACTTCCGTGAGGCGGCGGCCGAGATCGGCATGAGCCAGCCCGCGCTGTCCGGTGCCGTCTCGGCGCTGGAGGAGGCGCTGGGTGTGCAGCTCCTGGAGCGTACGACCCGCAAGGTGCTGCTCTCCCCGGCGGGGGAGCGGGTGGCCGCCCGCGCCCGAGTGGTCCTGGAGGCCGTCGGCGATCTGCTGGAGGAGGCGGAGGCGGCCCGCGCCCCCTTCACGGGAGTGCTGCGCCTCGGCGTCATCCCGACCGTCGCGCCGTACCTCCTGCCGGCCGTACTGCGCCTGGTCCACGACGCCTACCCCGACCTGGACCTCCAGGTGCACGAGGAGCAGACCGCCTCCCTCCTGGACGGCCTGGCCCACGGCCGCCTCGACCTGCTCCTGCTGGCCGTCCCCCTCGGCGTCCCCCAGGTCACCGAACTCCCGCTCTTCGACGAGGACTTCGTCCTGGTCGCGCCCAAGGAGCACTGGCTCGGCGGCCGCGGCGACATCCCCCGCCAGGCCCTCCAGGAACTGGACCTGCTGCTGCTCGACGAGGGCCACTGCCTGCGCGACCAGGCCCTGGACATCTGCCGCGAGGCGGGGCGGGACGAGAACACCCCCGTGACGACGAGCGCGGCGGGCCTGTCCACGCTGGTGCAGCTGGCGGCCGGCGGGCTGGGCGTGACCCTGCTCCCGCGCACCGCGCTCCGCGTGGAGACCGCCCGCAACGACCAGCTCACGACCGGCTACTTCGCCGACCCGGCCCCGTCCCGGCGGATCGCCCTGGCCATGCGCACGGGCGCCGCCCGGCAGGAGGAGTTCGAGCAGTTCGCCCAGGCGCTGCGGGGGGCGCTGCGGGGGCTGCCGGTGCGGATGGTGAAGGGGTGAGGGGCCTCAGGGGCGGGCGACTTCGAGGAGTGCGCCGACGTCGAGGATGATCTCGGCGCCGATGGACTCGGGGAGCGTCACATGCTGCCCGGGGGCGTGGACGCTGTGGTTGCGGTACTCGTTGGCGAAGGGGTCGGTCAGGACGTGGAGGCGGTCCTTCCTGCGGTCGACGATGACGTAGACCGGGATCTTGGCGATCGCGTAGGCGGCGACCTTCTTCTTCATGTCGGTGACGTAGTTGGAGGAGGTGACCTCCAGAACCAGCCGGAAGGCCACCGGGTCGTAGCAGTTGGACTCGATGTGGTGCTCGCGGTAGTCGGCATCGACGACGGAGAGGTCCGGGATGGCGAAGTCGTCGGGGCCGTCCGGGAGCCACAGGCCGATGGCTTGGGCTACTCGTGTTTGTGCACCGTGCGCGGCCGCGAACGCGAAGGTGAGGTCGGTCAGTGAGTCGGCGTGCGGGCCGTCGGCGGGCGGCGTCACGGTGAGTTCTCCCCCGATGATCTCGATGCGGTAGCCAGGGTTCCGCTCGGTGAGCCGCGCGGCTACCTCAAGCAGGCCGGGCAGTTTGCCGTCATGGGGGTGCTCGACCGCTGCGGCAGACATGGCGCCTCCTAGTGGCTGGTATCGAGGCCATCATCGTAGGCACGGGCGCCCGCACGCGTCTCGTACGGTGACGTTCACCCGTTCGAGAGAGCGGGCGCCCCAGGGGTCGTCCTACGCCTCGGCAGCCGCCCTCGTGTACGTCAGGAAGGCTGCGCCGCTCTTGAGGACGGTGTGGTCCGTGAGGTTCCAGGTGCGTGGGTCGAAGGCGGTGTCGCGGGAGAAGAGGGGGATGCCGTTGCCGATGGTGAGGGGGCCCAGCTTGATCAGGAGCTGGTCGATCTCCGGGTAGAGGACGCCGGCGAGTTCACTGCCGCCCATCAGCCAGATGTCCCTGCCCTCCTCGGCCTTCAGCTCGCGCACCTTGGCGACCGGGTCGGTGGCGACCAGTTCCACGGCCGGGTCCGGGCTCTCGGTGAGGGTGCGGGAGAAGACGAGGTGGCGCAGGTGCGGGTAGGCGTCGGTGAGGCCGGCGCGGAGGCCGATCTCGTAGGTGCGGCGGCCTTCGAGGACGGTGTCGAAGCGGGTGCCCTCCGCGGTGACGCCGAGGGCCGAGCGGGCCTGCACGGGCAGGATCTCGGGCAGCTCGGTGATCAGGTGCTGCAGATAGTCCTCGGCGATCGGCCAGAAGCCGTCCGGGCCGGTGGGGTCGGCGCCGTCCGGGCCGGCGATGAAGCCGTCGAGGGTGGACGCGATGCAGTAGACGAGTCGGCGCGGTGCGCGCATGAGGAGCCCCCGGGTGTCGCTCGGCGCCGAGGCGGCGCCGGTGTGGGGACATGATCCCTCATGATCATTCCGTGCGGAGGCCCTCGGGGCGCATCAGGCGCCACAGCAGGGGGAGGGAGAGCGCGGTGACGGTGAGGATGACGGCCGCGGCGGTGGCGGTGAGGGTGAGGATGCCCCACCAGTCGGGCAGCAGCGGCCGGTCGGCCATGTGCAGCAGCAGCGAGCCCAGGGCCAGACCGCAGGTGAGGGCCAGGGCGAGGCCGAGGGCGACCGGCAGGGCGGTCTGCCACAGCAGCGAGCGGGCCAGCACGCCGCGAGGGGTGCCCAGGGCGTCCAGGGCGGACAACAGGCGGGCGCGTTCGCGGAGTTGCTCGACGGCGGTGATGAGCAGGCCGCAGCCGATGAGCAGCAGGACGGCGACCGCGCCGGCGGTGAGCGCGCGGCGGGTGAGGCCGAGGGTCTCGTCGGGGGCGGCGTTGCGGTAGACGCTGACCTCCGCGCGGGCGTCGATCCGGGCGGCGGTGTTGCGGAGGCGTTCGAGGGCGTCGGGATCGCCGGGGGCGAGCCGGACCAGGACCGTGAGGGTGGGCCGGTGCAGCAGGGTGGGCGCCAGTGCCTTGGGAGTGGCCAGGACGGTGGGCGTGGGCAGGCCGAGGGGTGTGCCGCGGTCCGCGACGGTGGTGCGGCGGGCGGTGGGCGGCACGGTCCAGACGGCGGACGCCCGATGGTCCGTCGGGCCGAACGCCGGCTCCAGGGCCAGGCGTTCGCCGGGGCGGGGGCCGCCGCCCTCGGGGCCCCCGGCCAGGAAGACGTCGCCGTCGGAGCAGGCGCCGATATGGGCCTGCTCGCGCAGCGTGGGGCAGTCGGCGACGGTGAACGGGTAGGGCTCGGAGGTGGCGTCGGCGGATGTACCGGCGTCCGGCCGCTGGTGCTGCGGGCGGTAGGTGTCCGCGTAGCCGGTGACGAGGGTGCGGAGGGCGAGGACGCCCGGGGTGGCGCCGAGCCGGGCGGACATCCCGGGGGCCCGCTCGGCCGGCAGCGTGCCTTCCCGGGTGGTGACCTCGGTCCAGGGGGTGGTGGCGGACGGCGCGCCGAGGCCGGTCCACACACCGGCCAGGAGCAGCTGGACGGCGATGGCGCCGGCCACCGCGACGGTGATGCCGCTGACCGAACGGCTGGCCGCGGTGGAGGTCAACTGAAGGCGGCGGACCGCCAGTTGCCAGGACTGGCCGCCGAACCCGGCGCGGCCCAGACGGGCCACCGTGGCGTCCAGCAGCCAGGGCAGCAGCGCCGCGATGCCCAGCAGGAGCAGTGCGGTGCCGAGGATCAGCTGGGCGCCGGCGGCGTCGCCGGAGCGCAGCCCGCCGGTCGCCTGCGGCAGCAGCAGCGCCACTCCGGCGGCGGGCAGCAGCGCCCGCCACCACAGCCGGCGGCGCAGCGGCGGCGCCGTACGGGTCACGCCCAGCGGCTCGACGGTGACCCGACGCAGGGTCAGCAGGGTGACGGCGACCGTGCACAGGGGGACGGCGAGTGCGACGACGGCGGCCAGTACCGGGTCGGGGACCACGTCGGAGGGGAAGACGCCGAGGCCGAAGAGGGTGAGCGAGGACAGCGGGACGCGGACGGCGAGCAGGAGCGCGGCGCCGCCCAGCAGGCCCAGCAGGGCGCTGGTGAGGGTCTCGCCGGCGGCGATCCGGCGGGTGGTGCGGACATCGGCGCCGACCAGGCGGAGCGCGGCGAGCCGGCGGTCGCGGCGGTCGCCGCCGAAGCGTACGGCGGTGGCGATGAAGACGGCGACGGGGGCGAGCAGCGCGACGCAGCCCGCGGTGATGGCCAGCATCACCAGGGGGCTCGCCCGGAAGAGAGTGTCCCGGTCGCCGAACGCGGTGATCCGCTCGACCCCGGCGCCGGGCCCGCGCAGGCTGTCGCTGCCTTGGTAGTAGCGGAGTTCGGCGGGGTGGGTCAGGCCCGCGTCGGCGATCCGGGCCGTCACCCGCAGATCCGCGAAGCGCTCCTTGAGCAGCGCCCCCTCGGGGGAGGCGAGCAGTTCGGCGAGGGCGGGGGAGACGGCCAGTTCGCCGGGGCCGGGGAGGCGGGACAGGCCGGGCGGGACGGGGGCGCGGGGGCCTTCGGGCTGTACGAGTCGGCCGTCGAGGGCCCGCTCGTGGAAGGCGCCGTACAGATCGGCGGTGAGCAGGGTGCGGTCCGAGGGGCCGGTGCCCTCCGCGGCGGGCACGACGGCGCGGGCCGCCTTGCGGTCGACGGCGGCGTGCAGCACCTGGGGGACGGCGGCCGCCAGCAGCAGTACGAAGACGCCCAGGCCGACGCCGAGCGCCGTCAGGGCGGTGCGCAGCAGCCCTTCGCGGCCGCCGGTGAGCGCGAAGCGGGCGCCCAGGGCGAGGTCGGTGCACCAGCGGCGGGGGCCCGCGCCCCGCGCGGGGTCCGGCCGGGACCGGTCCGGCGGCATCGGCGCGCTCACTCCGTCCGCAGCCCCTCCGGCCGCATCATCCGCCACAGCGGCGGCAGGCTCAGCGCCGTCACGAAGAGGATCACCCCGCCGCCGATAGCGGTCATCGCGCCGACCACCAGCCAGTCCACGACCACCGCGCTGTCGATGATCGACAGCAGCAGCGACCCCAGCGCCAGCCCGCAGCCCAGCGCCAGGCCCAGGCCGAGCACGACCGGGATGGCCGTCTGCCACAGCACCGACCAGCCCAGGGTGGCGCGGCGGGTGCCGTGCGCGTCGAGGGTGGACAGCAGGCGGCGCCGCTCGTAGAGCTGCTCGACGGTGGCGATGATCAGGCCCGCGCCGATCAGCAGCAGAGTGATCACGGCGCCGACGAACAGTCCGTTGCGGACGCTGGTGTACTGCCCGTCGTGCGGGTTGTCGACCGCGGAGAACTCGTTCATCGCCGGGTCTATCCGGGCCGCGGTGTTGCGGATGTGCTCCACCGCGTCCGGGGTGGCGCGGTCGAAGTCGACCTTCAGTTCCATGGTGGCGCCGGCGAGCCGGGCGGGGTCGATCGCGGACGGGGTGACCAGCAGGTCGTACATGAGGCGGTCGGGGCCGTGCTGGGGCCCGAGCAGCCGGGCGGAACGGGTGGTGCCGGGGATCTTCCAGGGGCGCGGCGCCACCGGGTCGTCCGCGACGAGCGGGGCGTTGAGGTCGAGGGTCCCGCCGGGCCGTGTGGCGGGGTCGCGGCGCGGGGCGTCGGTGAGGTAGACATCGCCGTCCCGGCAGGAGCCCAGGCGGGCCAGTTTGCGCAGTTCGGCGCAGCTGCCGACGGCGAGCGTGGTGGGCGGTGCGTCGGACGCGGGGCGGCGGCCGGCGCCCGGCATCCGGCCGGCGAGTGCGTCGACGGTGCCGCGGACCGCGGTCACCCCGGGGGTGGCGCGCAGCGCGGTCAGCGCCCGCTCGGTCCGCTGCCAGTCCTTGGCGTTGCCCCACAGTCCGATCCGCGGGACCTTGCCGGACTCGGCGTAGGCGTGCGCGTAGCCGGCCTGCATCCCCGTCATCAGCATGTGGATCGCGATCGCGCCGGCCACCGCGACGGTGATGCCGCTGACCGCGCGGGTCGCCGAGCCGCTGCTCAGCTGCAGGCGGCGGACGGCCAGTTGCCAGGGGACCGGGCCGCCGCGCAGGCGGCCGACCACCGCGTCCACCAGCCAGGGCAGCAGCGCGGTGACGCCGAACAGCAGCAGCATCGCACCGGCCGCGAGCCGGAAGGTGGCCAGTGGGGTGCCGGCCCAAGGCCGCTCCCAGATCAGCGGGACCAGCAGCGCGGCGCCCACCACGGGCAGCGCGAGCCGCCACCACAGCCGGCGCCGCACGGGCGGGCGGTCGCGGACGACGCCCAGCGGCTCGACGGTGACGGTGCGTTGGGCGAACAGGGTCACCAGGACCGCCGCCGCCGGGACCAGCAGCGCGATCAGGGCCGCGGCCGCCGGGCTCGGCGTCAGGTCCGAGGGGAAGACGTTGATGTCCCAGAGCGTGATCACCGAGGCGAACCGGCGGCCGCCCAGGAACAGCGCGGTGCCCCCGACGAGTCCCAGCAGCGCCCCGAACAGCGCCTCGCCGGAGGCGATCCGGCGGGTGGTGCGGATATCGGCGCCGACCAGGCGCAGCGCGGCCAGCCGGCGCTCGCGGCGCTCGTTGCCGAACCGTACGGACGTCCCGATGAAGACCATCACCGGCGTCAGCAGCGCCACACACGTCATGATCACCAGCAGCACGGCGGGCGCCTGCATCGGCGTCGGATCCCAGCTCTTGCCGAAGTGGTCGATGCGGTAGCCGTCGGGCGCGGCGAGCGTGGCGCTCTGCGCGAAGAAGGTCAGCTCCTGCGGGCCGAGCAGACCCTGGTCGCCGATGGTGCCGGCTCTCTCGTAGTGCAGCCGCTCGCGCAGCAGGGCGCCCTCGGGGGAGTCCAGCAGCTCCTTGAGCGCGGGGGAGACCAGCATCCGGCCCGGTCCGGGCAGCTGCCGTACGCCGGGCGGCAGCGGCGGACGCGCGCCGTCGGGGCGCACCAGCCGGCCGCGGATCGGCGTACCGCGGAAGGTCGTGTCGATCGAGGTGTAGCGCAGGGTGTTGTCGGCGGGGCCGGGCTCATGGCGCTGCCCGAGGTTCTCGCGGTCCTGCTCCCGGCCGTGCCAGGAGGCCATCATGGCCGGGACGGACGAGCCGAGCAGCAGCACGGCCACGCCCAGCGCGACGCCGGCCGCGGTCAGCGCCGTACGGATCCAGCCCTCGCGGCCGCCGCCGGCCGCGAACCGCATGCCCATCACGAGGTCGCGGGCCCAGACGCCGGGGCCGCCGCGCGGGGCGGCGGGCGGCACGGGCGGGGTGGGCGCGCGCTCGTCGCCGCGCCCGCCGTCGGTGCCGGCGGGGGAGCGCAGCGGGCTCATATCAAGCCCGCCAGCATGTCCTTCACTTTGCCGTCGCGGACGACGATCTCCCGGTCGGAGTAGGCGGCGACCCGGGATTCGTGGGTGACCAGGACGACCGCGGCACTGGTGTCGCGGGCGGCGTCGGTCAGCAGGGTCAGTACGCGTTCGCCGTTGAGCGAGTCCAGGGCGCCGGTGGGTTCGTCGGCGAAGACCACCCGGGGGCGGTTGACCAGCGCGCGGGCGACCGCGATCCGCTGGCCCTGTCCGCCGGAGACCTCGCCGGGCCGCTTGTCCCGGATGTCGTCGACCTCCAGGCGCTCCAGCCACTCGCGGGCCTGTCGTTCGGCGTCCTTGCGCTTGGTGCCGTTCAGGCGCAGCGGGAGGGCGACGTTCTCCAGGGCGGTCAACTCCGGTACGAGTTGGCCGAATTGGAAGACGAAGCCGAAGTCGGTGCGGCGCAGGGCGCTGCGTTGGGCGTCGGTCATGGCGGTCAGTTCGCGGTCGCCGTAGCGGACGGTGCCGGAGTCGGGGCCGATGATGCCGGCGAGGCAGTGCAGCAGGGTCGACTTGCCGGAGCCGGAGGGGCCCATGACGGCGACGACCTCGCCGGGGTGGATGGAGAACTCCACGCCGTCGAGAGCGGGCGTGGGGCCGTACGCCTTGCTCAGCCCCTCCGCCGCGAGCAGGGATCCCTCCGGCGTCATGCGCCGACCGCCTCCGCCAGCTTGCCGAGCCGGGCGGCGGTCAGCTCCAGCCAGCGCAGATCGGCCTCCAGATGGAACAGCGCGTGGTCGCAGATCAGCTGGTCGGCGAGGTCGCCGCCGCGCTTGCGCTCGGTCAGCCCGCGCATCAGCCGCAGATGCTCGGCGCGCTGGGTGTCCAGCAGCTCGGCGGCGTCGCGGTCGGTCAGCAGCGCCAGGACGACCTTGGTGTAGAGCGTCGACTGCAGATACGGCTCGGGCTTCTCGGGACGGGCCAGCCACTGGGCGACGTCGGTGATACCGGCGTCGGTGATCGCGTACCGCTTGCGCTCCGGGCCGGCGCCGGCCTCCACGCCGTCGACCTCCACCAGGCCGTTCTTCAGCAGCCGGGACATCGTGGAGTAGACCTGCCCGTAGTGCAGCGGGCGGTCCTGGCCGAAGTGCTCGTCGAAGGCCCGCTTGAGGTCGTAGCCATGGCGGGGGCCGGACTCCAGGAGGCCCAGCAGCGTATGACCGATTGACATGCCGACCACCTTACTCGTGGGTGTATCGCTGGTGTATACGCACGCTGTATAGAGGCGGTCCCGGGGCCCTGTACGCGGGCCCCGGGACGCCGGTCACTCCGTCCGCAGCCCGTCCGGGCGCATCATCCGCCACAGCGGCGGCAGGCTGAGGAGGGTGACCAGCACCACGAGCGCGGCGCCGGCCGCCGGTAGCGGCCAGACCACCGACCCGTCGAAGGTCGACTTGCCCGCCATCCTCAGGAGCGCCACGCCCAGCCCGGCACCGCCCGCCAGCGCCAGGACGAGCCCCAGGGCGACGGGGACCGCGGTCTGCCACAGCACCGACCAGCCGAGCGTCGCCCGCCGGGTGCCGAAGGCCACCAGCACCGACAGCAGCCGGCGCCGTTCGCGCAGCTGCTCCAGCGTCGTCACCAGCATGCTGGCGGCGATCAGCGCCAGCGTCGCGGTGGCGGCGATCAGCAGCCCGGTGCGCACACTGGAGAACTGCTTGTCGCGCTCCAGGCTCTGCAGCGTGCCGACGCTCATCAGCGGGTCGATCCGGGCGGCGGTGTTGCGGACGTACTCGGCGGCGTCGCCGACCCGCGGATCGGTCTTCACCATCGCGCGGGCCGTCGGGTCGTCCAGCGCGGCGGTGTCCAGGGCGCCCGGCGTCGCGAAGATACCGAAGGCCATCTGTCCCGAGGGGTCCTTGCGGGAGTCGACGATGCGGGCGGACTTCGGGATGGTCCACAGCCGCGGCTCGCGGCCGGGTTCGCCGTCGGTCATGTCCCGGTTCAGCAGCACCCGGGCGCCGGGCCGCGCGGTCTTGAAGAGGTAGTCGCTCTCGACCATGCCGCTGCTGTCCTTGACGACGAAGACGTCGCCGTCCTTGCAGGAGCCGGTGTGCGCCAGTTCGCGCAGGGTGGGGCAGTCGCCGACGGTGAGCTGGGTGGTCGGGGCGAAGTCCTCGCCCTTGCGCACCGGGCCGGGCCGGGAGGCGGAGGCATCGATGGTCGCGATGACGCCGCGTACGCCCTCGGTGCGGCGGAACTCGCCGATCATCTTCCGGATCGTGGCGACGTCGTGGGACGGCAGCGCCACACTCAGCTGCGCCCGGTCCGGATCCTGCCCGGTGACCTTCATGAAGTCCTGCTGGATCGCGGAGAAGAACAGCTGCAGGGCGATGGCCCCGGCGACCGCGACGGTGATGCCGCTGACCGCGCGGGCCGCGGCCCCGCTGCCCAGCTGGAGCCGGCGGGTGGCCAGCTGCCAGGGCACCGGGCCGCCGGTGAAGCGCCCCACCGCCGCCTCGACGACCCACGGCAGCAGCAGTGTGATGCCGAACAGCATCAGCACCGCACCGCCCGCGATCAGATACGGGTCGACCGGTCCGTCGTCGCCGCCGACCGGTCCGTTGGCCAGCAGCAGGGCGATGCCCACGAGCGGCACCGGAAGCCGCCACCACAGCCGGCGCCGCCGCCCGGCGCTGTTGCGCACCACGCCCAGCGGTTCGATGGCCACCCCGCGCAGCGCGAAGAGGGTGACGCCGACGGCGCACAGCGGGACGGCGAGGGCGACCAGCGCCGCCAGGGCCGGGGCCGGCGTCAGATCGCCGGGGAAGGCGTTGACGTCCCAGACGGTGACCGAGCCGGCCGCCTGCCGTACGGCCAGGAACATCGCGGTGCCCAGCAGCAGCCCGCAGACCGCGCCGAACAGCGCCTCCCCGGCGGCCGTCCAGCGCACCGTCCGGGTGTCGGCGCCGATCAGCCGCAGCGCCGCCAGCCGCCGGTCGCGCCGCTCGCCGCCGAAGCGGACCGCGGTGGCGATGAAGATGGCCACCGGCATCAGCAGCACCACACAGGCCACGATGATCAGCACCAGCAGCACCGGATCCATCGGCCGGGGCTCGGTCCGGCTGCCGAAGCCGTCGATACGGAAGGCGCCGTGCTCGGTGCTCAGGGCGTCGCTGACCGCGTAGTACACCAGCTCGCCCGGCCCGGCCAGGCCCGGCTCGGTGAGGGTGCCGGCGGTGGTGAAGCGCAGCCGCTCGCGCAGCAGCTCGCCCTCCGGCGCCGAGAGCAGCTCCGCGAGGGCGGGGGAGACCACCATCTCGCCGCTGCGCGGCAGTTCGCGTACGCCGGGCGGGGCGGGGGCGCGGGGACCGTCGGGGCGCAGCAGCGCGCCCTTGACCGTCCGGCCGCGGAAGGAGGTTCCGGCCTCGGCGTACAGCAGGGTCGCGTCGGAGCGCTTGACCGGCTGCTCGCCGGCGACGGCCGCGCGGGCGTCGCCGCGCTGCTGCCGGGCGTCGAGGAGGTGCGGGATCGACGCGGCGCCGAGCAGCAGCATCACCCCCAGCCCCACCCCGATGGCCGTCAGGACCGTACGGACCCAGCCCTCGCGGCCGCCGCCGGCCGCGAAGCGTACGCCCATGGCAAGGCTGCGGGCCCTCATGCCGCGCCCGCCGTCTCCCGGGCCACGCCGTCGCGGACGACGATCTCCCGGTCGGAGTAGGCGGCGACCCGGGCCTCGTGGGTGACCAGGACGACGGCGGCCCGGGTGTCGCGGGCGGCCTCGGTCAGCAGGGTCATCACCCGCTCGCCGTTGAGCGAGTCCAGGGCGCCGGTGGGTTCGTCGGCGAAGACCACCCGGGGGGTGCCGACCAGGGCCCGGGCGACGGCGACCCGCTGGCCCTGTCCGCCGGAGACCTCGCCGGGCCGCTTGTCCCGGATGTCGTCGACCTCCAGGCGCTCCATCCAGGTGCGGGCCTGTCGTTCGGCGTCCTTGCGCTTGGTGCCGTTCAGGCGCAGCGGGAGGGCGACGTTCTCCAGGGCGGTCAACTCCGGTACGAGTTGGCCGAATTGGAAGACGAAGCCGAAGTCGGTGCGGCGCAGGGCGCTGCGTTGGGCGTCGGTCATGGCGGTCAGTTCGTGCTCGCCGTAGCGGACGGTGCCGGAGTCGGGGCCGATGATGCCGGCGAGGCAGTGCAGCAGGGTCGACTTGCCGGAGCCGGAGGGGCCCATGACGGCGACGACCTCGCCGGGGTGGATGGAGAACTCCGCGCCGTCGAGAGCGGGCGTGGCGCCGTACGCCTTGTGCAGCGCACGGGCGTCGAGCAGGGAACCGGCCGGGGTCATCCGAGGGCCTCCGGGAGTGCGGGCAGGGGGCATCGCCCTGTGGGTGCGAGGGGCATGCCGAGCACTCTACATGAGGTGTATACGCACGATGTATAGACGTGGTGTTCAGTGGCGGGTGCGGGCTCCGTGAGGGGTGCGGTCGCCGGGTGCGCCGGCGCCGCATCAGCCCTGGGGCGGGTCCGGCTCCTGCGCCTTGGGCGGCCGCCCGCGGCGCGGGATCGCCCCCGCGCCCCGGGGCAGCCGCCCCGCCTCCGACAGCGCCTTGCGCAGCAGGAACTCGATCTGCGCGTTGGCGCTGCGCAGTTCGTCGTCGGCCCAGCGCGCCAGCGCGTCATGGATCAGCGGGTCCAGCCGCAGCAGCACCTGCTTGCGCCGCTGCGGCCGTCGCGCGGGGGTCCGCTCGCCCTCGGCGCCGGACCCCTCGGGGCTCTCGGTGCTCACTGGTAGAGCGAGCCGGTGTTCAGGACCGGTTGGGCGGCCCGGTCGCCGCAGAGCACCACCATCAGATTGCTGACCATGGCCGCCTTGCGCTCCTCGTCCAGCTCGACGATGGCCTGCTCGCTGATCCGGTCCAGCGCCATCTCGACCATGCCGACCGCGCCCTCGACGATCTGCTGGCGGGCCGCGACCACCGCGCCGGCCTGCTGGCGCTGGAGCATCGCGGAGGCGATCTCGGGGGCGTAGGCGAGGTGGCTGAAGCGGGACTCGATGATCCGTACACCGGCGGCCTGGACCCGGGCGGTCAGCTCCAGGGCGAGCTTCTCGGTGATCTCCTCGGCGTTGCCGCGCAGCGACAGGGCGTCCTCGTCGTGCGCGTCATAGGGGTACTCGATCGCGATGTGCCGGACGGCCGCCTCGGTCTGGGTGGCGACGAACTCCAGGAAGTCGTCGACCTCGAACAGCGCCTGGGCGGTGTCCTCGACCTGCCAGACGACGATCGAGGCCAGCTCGATCGGGTTGCCGTAGGCGTCGTTGACCTTCAGCACCGCGGTCTCGTGGTTGCGCACCCGGGTGGAGATCTTGCGCGCGGTGGTCAGCGGGTTGACCCAGCGCAGGCCGTCGGTGCGGATCGTGCCGACGTACCGGCCGAAGAGCTGGATGACCCGGGCCTCGCCGGGCGCGACCATCTTCACGCCGGTCATGCAGAAGAAGGAGCCGAGCAGCAGCAGCACGCCCGCGATGAACAGCGGGATGCCGACCGCGTTGTGGCCGGCGTTGCCGAGGACGCCGCCGGAGATGATCGCGGCGATGCCGAGCCCCACCCCGAGCACCGTCAGCAGCAGGGCCAGGCCGCCCGGGATGCTGTGCGCCGGGGTCTCGCGGACCTGCGGGCGCGGCATCTCGGGGGCGTCCACCGCGAGCGCGCCGTCGGGGCCGCTGGTGGGTTCGGTCGTGGTCCGGTCGGTCATGAAGTCCCCGTTTCTCCAGATGCGGCACGTGATGTCCGCCGCAATCGGTGATGTCGCTGGTCTAGCAAAGTGCTATCACTTTAACGCGCGAATGGTCAGGGTGTCCACCGGTGCGCGGAGCGCCGGCCGTCGGTAAGTCCGCAGGTGGGACGGGGGCGACGCAGAACACCCACCTCCAGGTTCCGTCGGCGTGGGTGCTGTTTGTCACCCCGGGAAAAGCCTTGATCGATGAGTATTTGTTGACAGATGCGGTGTTAGCTTCAACAGCTGAGTTAGCTGGGGGCGGAACGACTGGAGTTGTCGAAGCGATGGGCCGAGCGGAAGCGAGAAGGGCGCGACAGGGGAGCGCCCGCCGGACCAAACCGAAACAGGGGAAGTCCGGTATACGCCGCCTTTTCACCTGGAAGAAGATCCTCGGAACCTTCCTCGGGGTGTGCCTGCTGGGCATCCTCGGCTTCATCGGCGTGTACCTGTACGTCGACGTGCCCGACGAGGGCAACAGGGACGCCCAGTTGCAGAGCAACGTCTTCAAGTACGCAGACGGCAAGGTCATGGCCCGGGTCGGCCAGGTCAACCGCGAGAGCGTGCCGCTGGACCGGATACCCAAGGACGTCCAGTACACCTTCGTCGCCGCGGAGAACAAGACCTTCTTCGACGACTCCGGCGTCGACCTGAAGGGCACCGCACGCGGCATCCTCAACACCCTGCTGGGCCGCGGCAAGCAGGGCGGCTCGACGATCACCCAGCAGTACGTCAAGAACTACTACCTGAGCCAGGAGCAGACGGTCAGCCGCAAGCTCCAGGAGATCGTCATCTCGCTCAAGGTGGACAACAAGCTGGGCAAGGACAAGATCCTCGCCGGCTACATCAACACCAGCTACTACGGCCGCGGCGCCTACGGCATCCAGGCCGCCGCGCAGGCCTACTACGGCGTGGACGTCGAGAAGCTCACCGTCTCGCAGGGCGCCTACCTCGCCTCGCTGCTCCAGGCGCCGAACCAGTACGACTGGACCCTGGCGACCAAGGACGGCAGGGAGCGGGTCAAGCAGCGCTGGGCCTACACCCTCGACAACATGGTCGAGATGCACTGGCTGTCCAAGGAGGAGCGCGCCAAGCAGCACTTCCAGGTCCCCAAGCGCCCCAAGCCGCTGCCCGGTCTGACCGGCCAGACGAGCTACCTGGTGGCCGAGGCCAAGAAGGAGCTCTACGCCCAGGGCGTCGACGAGAAGCAGTTCGAGCGCGGCGGCTGGACGGTCACCCTCGGGATCCAGAAGGACAAGCAGCAGGCGCTGGAGAAGGCCGTCAAGCACCGGCTGACCGACGACCTCAAGCCCAAGACCCGCAAGGTCGATCGGGACGCCCAGCTCGGCGCCGCCTCGGTGGACCCCAAGACCGGCCACATCGTGGCGATGTACGGCGGCGCGGGCTACCCCAAGCACTACACCAACAACGCCACGCGCTCGGACTACCAGCCGGCGTCCACGTTCAAGCCGCTGATCCTCGCCTCGGCGATGGAGAACAACGCCCTCACCCAGGGCGGTCTGCCGATCAACCCGAACACGATCTACGACGGCCACAACCGCCGCCCGGTCGTGGGCGGGACCATCCCCTTCGCGCCGCCCAACGAGGACGAGCACGAGTACGGCAAGATCAGCGTCCAGACGGCGACCAACAACTCCGTCAACGCGGTCTTCGCGCAGATGGGCCAGGACGTCGGTCTGGAGAACGTCAAGAAGACCGCGGTGAGCCTGGGCATGGACGGCTCCAAGATGGAGGCCCGGCCCGCCATGACGCTGGGCTCCATGGGCGCCAGCCCGCTGCAGATGGCCGGGGCCTACGCCACCCTCGACAACCACGGCATGAAGGTCACCCCGACGCTGGTGACCAAGGCCGTGCACCCCGTCGACGGCGTCGACACCGAGCAGCAGCTGAAGAACCCGATCGGCGAACAGGTGCTCAGCCGCGAAACCGCCGACACCATCACCTCCGTGCTGGCGGGCGTGGTCAACGACGGTACGGCCACCAGCGCCGTGAAGAACACCGCCTACCACGCGGTCGGCAAGACCGGCACCTCCGACGACAACAAGTCGGCCTGGTTCGTGGGCTATACGCCCAAGCTGGTCACCGCGGTCGGCATGTTCGGCGAGTCCCCCAAGGGCGGCGCCCAGGTCACCCTCAAGGGCACCGGGGGCGGCGGCCGGGTCAACGGCGGTGGCTACCCGGCCCAGGTGTGGGCCGCGTACACCGAGGACGCGCTCAACGGCAACATCGGCGCGGACTTCGACCTCGAAACCGACCTCGGCGCCGGGGTGCCCCCGACCAGCACGCCGACGCCCAGCAACACCCCCTCGTCGACCCCGACGCCGTCCGGCACGCCCAGCGGTACGCCGACGCCGACCCGGACGCCGACCAGCAGCCCGTCGCAGTCCGAGTCCGGCCGCCCGACCGGCCGGCCCACGCCGACCGGCAGCTCCTCCGGCCCGCCGGACGGCGGGACGACGGACGGCGGCGGCACTACCGACGGCGGGACGACGGACGGCGGTGGCCAGGACGGCGGCCCCGAGCCCAACAGCGTGCCCGGCTTCCACTGACGCCGGACCCCGCACGCCGTGCACGCACGCACCGCGGCCCCCGCCTCGATGGGCGGGGGCCGCGGTGCGTGTGCGGGCGCTCGGGCCGGCGCTTGTGGCGCCCCTACGGGAGCGCCCTAGCCGCCGTTCACCTTCTTGGCGATCCGGTCGCCCACGTTCTTGTCGATGCTGCGCCAGTACTGAAGCGCGCGCTCCAGCACCGGAGTGCTGACGCCGTTGAGGAGATGGCCGGAGACGTTGTCGACGAGGCGGGCGCGGGCCGCGTCGTCCAGGACCTCGCGGACCATCGTGCCCGGCTGGCCGAAGTCGTCGTCGTCCGCGCGCAGCGAGTAGGCGTTGCGGACCATCTCGCCGGCGGTCTCCCACCCGGCGGCCGGATCGAAGCGCTCGGGGTCGGCGGCCGGTCCGCCCTTGGAGTTCGGTGCGTACGGCGCGCTCACCCGGGCGGGGTCGAAGCGCATCGGGCCGTCCTTGGCGTAGGAGTGCACCGGGACATGCGGCCGGTTCGGCGGCAGCTGGGTGTAGTTGGGGCCGATGCGGTACCGGTGGGTGTCGGGGTAGGAGAAGATCCGGCCGAGCAGCATCTTGTCGGGCGAGACGCTGATGCCGGGGATCAGGTTGCTGGGCTCGAACGCGGCCTGCTCGATGTGGATGAAGAAGTCGTCCGGGTTCCTGTCCAGGGTCATCCGGCCGACCTCGATCAGCGGATAGTCGCCGTGCGGCCACACCTTGGTCAGATCGAACGGGTTGAAGCGGTAGTCCGCCGCGTCCTCGAACGGCATGACCTGCACATACAGCGTCCACGAGGGGTGGTTGCCGCCCTCGATCGCCTCGTGCAGATCGCGCCGGTGCGCATCGGCATCCGCCCCGGCGAGGCGGTCGGCCTCCTCCTGGGTGAGGAACTCGATGCCCTGGTCGGTCTTGAAGTGGTACTTGATCCAGAACCGCTGGCCGCCGTCGTTGATCCACATGTAGGTGTGGGAGCCGTAGCCGTTCATGTGGCGGTAGGTCCTGGGGATACCGCGGTCGCCCATCAGCCAGGTGACCATGTGGGCGGACTCCGGGGAGAGCGTCCAGAAGTCCCACTGCATGTCGTTGTCGCGCAGACCGCTGTCCGGCCGCCGCTTCTGGGAGCGGATGAAGTCCTGGAACTTGATCGTGTCGCGGACGAAGAAGACCGGCGTGTTGTTGCCGACCAGGTCGTAGTTGCCGTCCTCCGTGTAGAACTTCAGCGCGAAGCCGCGCGGGTCGCGCCAGGTGTCCGGGCTGCCCTGTTCGCCGGCCACCGTGGAGAAGCGGGCCAGCATCTCGGTCCTCTTGCCGGGCTGGAAGACGATCGCCTTGGTGAACTGGCTGACGTCGTTGGTGACCTCGAAGGTGCCGTAGGCGCCCGAGCCCTTGGCGTGCACCACCCGCTCGGGGACCCGCTCGCGGTTGAACTGGGCCATCTTCTCGATCAGGTAGTGGTCGTGCAGCAGGATCGGGCCGTCGCGTCCGACGGTGAGCGAGTGCTCGTCGCTCTCCACCGGGACCCCGGCGTTGGTCGTCGTGCGCGGGACGTCGCGAGCGGAGCTGGTCATGGGTGGGATGCCTCCCAATCGACGGGGTGTCGGGGCAATAGGTGCGGTAGGCCCCTTTTGCCCACCCAAGCAGTCAACGCCTTCGACGGCATGTCGGCAAGAGTTGGACCCCGTCCGGTCTCGGACGGGGTCCAATATGTGGGACGCGGGCCGGGCGCCCGCCGACGTCAGCGGCGCATCGCCCCCGGCGGCATCGACAGCTCGAACCAGACGACCTTTCCCATGCTCAGACGGGTCGCGCCCCAGCGCCGCGCCATCCGGTTGACGAGGTACAGGCCCCGCCCGCCCTCGTCCGACGGCCGGGCCTGGCGCAGCCGCGGCAGCTGCGGGACATCGTCGCCGACCTCGCAGCGCAGTACGTCCGTTCGCAGCAACCGCAGCGTGATCGGCCGCTCCGCATACCGCACCGCGTTCGTCACCACCTCGCTGACCAGCAGCTCCAGCTGATCGGTCAGCTCCTCCAGACCCCAGCGCGCCAGCGCCCGCCGGGCCAGCCGGCGCGCCTGCCCCGCCGTCTGCGCCTTCGGATCCAGATACCAGTACGCGACATCGCTCGGCGCGATCCCGTCGAACCGGGCCGCCAGCAGCGCGATGTCGTCATCGCGGTCGCCGGGCCCCAGCATGTCCAGCACCTCGTCGCACAGCGGCTCCAGCGGCGGCGGATGGGGACCCGTCAGCCGCGCCGTCTCCGCCAGCCGCTCCCGCAGCTGCTCGATACCGGTCCACACATCGCGGATCCGCGACTCGACCAGCCCGTCGGTGTACAGCACCAGCGTGGCACCGGCCGGGGCGTCCAGCTCCACCGCCTCGAAGTCCACCCCGCCGACGCCGATCGGCGCACCCGACGGCACCCGCAGCACCTCGGCACGCCCGCCGCGGTGCAGCATCACCGGCGGCGGATGGCCCGCGTTGGCGATGGTGATCCGGTGCGCCACCGGGTCGTAGACCGCGTACATGCAGGTCGCCATCCGGTCCGTGCCCAGCCGCTGGGCCTGCTCGTCGAGGTGGTGCAGCACCTCCTGCGGCGGCAGGTCCAGCCCCGCCAGGGTCTGCGCGGTGGTCCGCAGCTGGCCCATGATCGCGGCCGAGGTCATCGAATGCCCCATGACATCGCCGACCACCAGCGCCACCCGGCTGCCCGGCAGCGGGATCGCGTCGTACCAGTCGCCGCCCACCCGGGCCGTCTCGGCGGCCGGCAGATAGCGGCTGGCCAGCCGGACCCCGGTGGGCTGCGGCAGCGAATCGGGCAGCATCGTGCGCTGCAGCGCGTCGGCGATATACGCCTCGCGGCCGTAGAGCACCGCCTTGTCCACACCCAGCGCGGTGTGCGTCGCCAGCTGCGCCGCCACCAGCAGATCGTCCGGATCGAACGCCGGCCGGTCCGGGCGCCGCAGGAACACCGCCGCACCGATCACCCGCCGCCGCCCGCGCAGCGGCGCCAGGATCACCCGGTGCCCGCCGGGCAGCCGCGGATCGGGCCCCAGCAGCTCGGGCAGCGCCGTACGCGCCGCCTGCGCCTCGCCGAACAGCGGCCGTACGCCCCGCAGCACCTCGGCCAGCGGACCGCCGGGCCGCACCTCCGCCAGCTCCGCGGCGCTGCCGCCCATCGCCGGCCCCAGATCGGGCTGCGCGGGCAGCACCGGCAGCCGGGCGCCGTTGGTGTCCGGCTCCTCCGGGATCCGGTCGGTACGCCGCAGCCGCAGCACCACCGGGCCGGTCGGGCGCTCGTCGCCCACCGGCAGCGGATCGCGCAGATAGACCAGGATCGCGTCGGCGAACGTCGGCACCGTCGCCCGGCACAGGCCGAGCACGATCTCGTCGAGGTCGATGCCGCGGGCGATCCGCCGCGTCGCCGCCCCGATGAACCGCAGCCGGTCGCCGCCCGCCTGCCGGGCCGCCGCCACCTCGCCGCTCTCGCCCGGGTGCGCCGAGCGCGCCGGGGGAGCCGGCGGCAGCGGAGCGGGCGGCAGGCTCTCCGGCGGGCCCGCCGGAGCCGGCACCTGGGGCCCGGAGGCGTCCCCGGCCGTCGCCCGCACCGGATCGCCGCCCCGCGGCCGCGACCGCCCGACGCCCTTCTCCCGCGGACGCTGCCCGTGGTGCGGCTCCTCGCCCGGCTCGGGCGCCCCGGCGCGGTTCACCGCGCCCTGCCCCCGCCGCCCGGCCCGAGCCGTCTCCCGGCCCGCGTCCGGCGCGCCGCTTTCCCGCCCGCTCGCCGGCATGGCCACCTCCCCGTATGAGTCTCCGTACGCCTCCCCGTACGGAATGGCGGCGCCGTCCCGCGCCGCACCATGGTCCGCGACCGGCTCGTCGTCGGCGTGGCCGAAGCTCCCGGCACGGCCGGCCGGCGGACCCGCCGAGGCCGTGACGGCGGCACCGGACAGGCCGAGGTCGTCACCGCCGCGCACCGCGAAGCCGCTGCCCGGCACCGGGGCGACCCCGGTCGCGGCGGGCTGCTGCAGGGCACTGCGCGGGTCGGGAACCGCGCCGAGCGGCGCCGTCCCGCCCGGCCCCCGCGCAGGGGACGCCGAGGGCGCGGCGGTCGAGGCCGACCGCCGCAATTCGTGGGAGGTGGGGTGCTCCGTCACGCGTGGGATTCCATCCGTCCGGGGCTGCGCGCTCGACGCGCTGCGTCTCAGGCGCTTCGCAGGTGCAGAAAGAGCTGGATCTCGGGTGGTACGTCCGTACTCGCCGGGGCGTATGCGTAGGCATCCTCCCCGACGACGTCGAAACCCGCGTCGTGCACGACCCGGCGCAGGTCGTCCCGCAGGTAACCCGATACCCGGATCGAGTTGCCCAGGAACGGAATCGTGAAGTCGTCCACATCCGCCTCGACCATCGACAGGGCGAGCAGCCCCTCGGGGCGTAGCAGATCATGCAGCATGCCCAGTGCGTAAGGGATTTCGGCACGAGGCAGCATCAGCAGGGAGAAATAAGCGGCGATTCCGTCAAAAGAACCGGCCCCGCCGAGCCGGCCGCCGCGCAGATCGGCGATGTCCAGCCGATGGAACTCCGCCTCCGGCACGTTGTCCCGGGCCAGTTTGACCATCGAAGGGGAGAGGTCGATCCCGACCACGCGGTGCCCGGCCTCCGACAACTGACGGGCGGTCGGCAGGCCCGTTCCGCAGCCGAGGTCCAGGATCCGCGAGCCGGCGGGCAGCGCACCGGCCAGCCAGGCGCCCGAGGCGAGCTGGCCCTCCTTGTGGGGGAAAGCGTCGTCATACCGGTCACCGATCGCATCGAACGCCTCGGCCTGACCCGCCCGGTCCAGTGCTAACCGGTTCAGACCCTCGTACCCGTCGTAGCTCTTCGCGCTCACGACCCCGCCCCTCCTGTGACCGCGGTCAAGTTCGTTTTCCAGTTCTGGAGTTGCGCCTGTGCAGTCTTGCGGAGGACGATCCTACGTTTGAAGCCCCAGGGCGCAGCAAGGGGGCTCGGCACCGCTTCTCGCCGGGCGGGAAACAGCTCTGCCCATAGGCGCACCTTTCCACGGTTCGCCCCCTTCACTCCCGTCGATTCGCTTCACACCCTCACGACCGCAAACGTTCCGGCGCGCGGTCCCAGTCCTCCGGCAGCCGCGGGACACTCCAGGCCGGATCGGGCCGCCAGTCCTCCCAGCCGTCCGCGAACGGCCCGCGCCAGGCAGAGATCTGTGCGATCGCCGCCCGCCCGGCCGACCTGACCTCGGCGGCCCGTGCGGGCGTCATCAGCCCGTCCCGCTGCGCCTGCGCGAACTCGTCCTCGTCCCGCCACTCCCAGTGCCGGTCGGGGTAGACGCAGAGATCGAGGAAATGGTCCTCGGAGTCGATCCCGCCGGCCCAACGGCGCCGGGGCTCCTCCAGATTGACGTACCAGTTCTTGAACTGCCAGCCGCGCTCCCAGAACAGCCACACCGACCAGGGGTCGCCGGGCCGCGCCAGCTTCAGCACACCCGTGCCGAACCACTGGTCGCGGACGGTCCGGCGGGGCTTGGTGTAGCGGGTGGACAGCGGTTCGCGGTGCACGGGCGTGCCGTCGGCGAGCACCGGCTTGACGCAGGGGGTGCCGGGCGCCATCCAGGCCGCGAACAGCTCCTGGGTGTCGCGCACCACGGTCATCGGACGGCAGATGTGGAACTGCTCGGGATGGGCGTTGTCGCGATAGCGCCACAGGACGTGGTCCCCCGGCGCCCAGCGCCCCGCCGCGCCGTCCGCCGCGCGCCCCGCCCCGGCCGCCCTGTGTCCGTCGGCCGTCCCGCCTTCCGCCGTGTCCACCATGTCCGCTGTCATGCGCAGATCTTAGAGGCGTGGGATTAAGGGCGCCGTGACTTGAGCCGCACCGGGCGTTACGAGCGTGGTAACGCGCGCCCCGTGCGCCGTTACGAACGGGCGCCGGAGACGCGCGCTACGGGGTGCGCCACCGCCGCGCACCACCCTGTGCGGCGAACGCGGGCAGTGAGCGCGCGCTACGAACGAGCCTTACGGGCGGGTCATCCGCAGGACGTCCAGCGCCTCGTCCAGCTGCTCCTCGGTCAGCAGCCCGCGCTCGACGTACCCGCCCTCGATGACGACCTGGCGAATGGTCTTCCGCTCGGCCAGCGACCTCTTCGCGACCTTCGCGGCCTCCTCGTACCCGATGTACTTGTTGAGCGGAGTGACCACCGACGGGGACGACTCCGCGTACTCCCGGGCCCGTTCGGCGTTCGCCGTGATCCCGTCGACCGTGCGGTCCGCCAGCAGCCGCGCCACATTCGCGATCAGCCGGACGGACTCCAGCACATTCCTGGCGATGACCGGCAGCATCACATTCAGCTCGAAATTGCCGGCCGCGCCGGCCGCGGCCACCGTCGCGTCGTTTCCGGTGACCTGCGCCGCCACCATCAGCACCGCCTCGGGAATCACCGGATTGACCTTCCCCGGCATGATCGACGAGCCCGGCTGCAGATCCGGCAGCGCGATCTCCGCGAGCCCGGTCCGCGGCCCCGACGCCATCCACCGCAGATCATTGGCGATCTTCGTCAGCCCCACGCCGATGGTCCGCAGCTGGCCGCTGGTCTCCACGATGCCGTCGCGCGCGCCCTGCGCCTCGAAGTGATCGCGCGCCTCCGTCAGCGGCAGCCCCGTCACCCGTGCCACCTCGGCGATCACCGCCGCCGAGAACCCGGGCGGCGTGTTGATCCCCGTCCCCACCGCCGTACCGCCCAGCGGCAGTTCCGCCAGCCGCGGCAACGAGGCCCGCAGCCGCTCCACGCCGTAGCGGATCTGGGCCGCATACCCCCCGAATTCCTGCCCCAGCGTCACCGGCGTCGCATCCATCAAATGCGTCCGCCCGGACTTCACGACCTGCGCGAACTCCGCCGCCTTCCGCTCGAAGGCCGCCGCCAGATGCTCCAGCGCCGGAATGAGGTCGTTCAGCACCGCGGAGGTCGCGGCGATATGGATCGACGAGGGGAAGACGTCATTGGACGACTGGCTCGCATTGACGTGGTCGTTCGGGTGGACGTCCCGCCCCAGCCGCTCGCTCGCCAGCGTCGCGATGACCTCGTTGGCGTTCATGTTCGACGACGTCCCGGACCCCGTCTGGAACACGTCGATCGGGAAGTGCTCGTCCCACTCGCCCTCCGCGACGGCGGCGGCGGCCTCCTGGACGGCCTCTGCGATGTCCTTGTCCAGCACCCCCAGCTCGCCGTTGACCCTGGCGGCCGCCCCCTTGATACGGGCCAGCGCCTCGATGTGCGCCCGCTCCAGCCGCTGCCCGGAGATCGGGAAGTTCTCCACCGCGCGCTGCGTCTGCGCCCGCCACTTGGCGTGCGCGGGCACCCGCACCTCGCCCATGGAGTCGTGCTCGATGCGGAAGGCGGGGGAACCGCCGGGGCCGGGGGCGGCACCGGAGCCGCCGCCGAGGTCGCCGACGCTGCCGAAGTCGTTTTCGCTCATATCTGTTTCAGTACCCGAACCCCCCGATCTGTTCCCGGATCCCGAAAACCGCTCACCTAACGGCGCACGGATGCCTGGGGTCCGGTGTGCGGCAGACTTCCTCTCCACCGCGCCGCCACCGGACTGGGAGGTCCCGACATGGCCAGTAAGTTCACCGAGCTGGCGATCGACTGTGCCGATCCCCACGGTCTCGCCCGGTTCTGGTGCGCGGTCCTGGGCTACGAGGTACAGGACGAGGACGACGAGCTCGTCACCATCGGCTCCCCGGCGGTGCCCGACGGCAGCAACCGCCCCGGCCCGGTGCCACCGGCCCTGACGTTCGCGCGCGTGCCCGAGGGAAAGACCGTCAAGAACCGGCTCCACATCGACGTCAACCCCACCGACAGGGAGCAGGGCGAGGAGGTCCGCCGCCTGCTCGACCTGGGCGCGCGGCACGCCGACGTCGGCGGGACCGGCGAGGCGAGCTGGGTCACCCTCGCCGACCCGGAGGGGAACGAGTTCTGCGTCCTTGCGGGCCGCCGCCCCTGACCGGGGGCCGCAGGGAGCGAACGGCCACCACCCGCTCGGTGCGGGCGGTGGCCGTGCCCGCCGCGGCGCGCTGCGGTCGGTCAGTTCCCGTGGTCCGTAGGGGTCTCTCCCTGTACCAGCAGGGTGCCCCTGTCGGTGGCGTAGATGGTGGGGCAATCCTTGATGTCGCAGGTACTCACAAGCTTGGTGACCTTCACAGGGTTCGCTTCCTGAGCTTGCTGCGTCGCGTCTTGGTCGATGCTCGCGAGCAACCAGCCAGAGGCGCAAGGGGTTCGAGTTTCCGGAACAGGAAAGCGGTGCCTGCCTGGACGTTGGGGCACCTGACGCAGCCTCGGGGCTGAGACCAACGAGAGAGCCCCTGGCGGACGCCAGGGGCTCTGAGGGGCCGCCAGGGAGGTCAGTTAGCGGTGCGTACCGGGATGCTGGTGAACGTCGGCGCGGGGGCCGGGTCCTGGAAGAAGTCGTTGCCCTTGTCGTCGACGACGATGAAGGCGGGGAAGTCCTCGACCTCGATCTTCCAGACGGCCTCCATGCCGAGCTCCTCGTACTCCAGGACCTCGACCTTCTTGATGCAGTCCTGGGCCAGGCGGGCGGCCGGGCCGCCGATGGAGCCGAGGTAGAAGCCGCCGTGCGCGGCGCAGGCGTCGGTGACCTGCTGGGAGCGGTTGCCCTTGGCCAGCATGACCTTGGAGCCGCCGGCCGCCTGGAACTGCTCGACGTAGGCGTCCATCCGGCCCGCCGTCGTCGGGCCGAAGGAGCCGGAGGCGTAGCCCTCGGGGGTCTTGGCCGGGCCCGCGTAGTAGACGGGGTGGTTCTTGAGGTACTCCGGCATCTCCTCGCCGGCGTCCAGGCGTTCCTTGATCTTGGCGTGGGCGATGTCGCGGGCGACGACCAGCGTGCCGGTGAGCGACAGCCGGGTCTTGACCGGGTGCTTGGTCAGCTCGGCCAGGACCTCGTCCATCGGGCGGTTGAGGTCGACCGCGATCGCGTCGAGGTCGGGGCCCGCGCCCTCGGTCAGCTCGGCGTCGGTGGTGTCGGGCAGGAAGCGGGCCGGGTCGGTCTCCAGCTGCTCCAGGAAGACGCCCTCGGCGGTGATCTTCGCAACGGCCTGGCGGTCGGCGGAGCAGGAGACGGCGATGGCGACCGGGCAGGACGCGCCGTGGCGGGGCAGGCGGACCACGCGGACGTCGTGGCAGAAGTACTTGCCGCCGAACTGGGCGCCGATGCCGATCTTCTGCGTCAGCTCGAAGACCTTCTCCTCCAGCTCCTTGTCGCGGAAGCCGTGGCCCGTCGGGGAGCCCTCGGCGGGCAGCTCGTCCAGGTAGTGCGCGGAGGCGTACTTGGCGGTCTTGAGCGCGTACTCGGCCGACGTACCGCCGACGACGATGGCGAGGTGGTACGGCGGACAGGCGGCCGTACCCAGCGAACGGATCTTCTGCTCCAGGAACTTCATCATGGAGGTCTCGTTGAGGACCGCCTTGGTCTCCTGGAAGAGGAAGGACTTGTTGGCGCTGCCGCCGCCCTTGGCCATGAAGAGGAACTTGTAGGCGCCGCCGTCGGTCGCGTACAGCTCGATCTGCGCCGGGAGGTTGGAGCCGGTGTTCTTCTCGTCCCACATCGTCAGCGGGGCCATCTGCGAGTAGCGCAGGTTCAGCTGGGTGTAGGCGTCGTAGATGCCCCGGGAGAGGGCTTCCTCGTCGCCGCCCTCGGTGAGGACGTGCTGGCCGCGCTTGCCCATCACGATCGCGGTGCCGGTGTCCTGGCACATGGGCAGCACGCCGGCCGCCGCGATGTTGGCGTTCTTGAGCAGGTCGAGCGCGACGAAGCGGTCGTTGGCGCTGGCCTCGGGGTCGTCCAGGATCTTGCGGAGCTGGGCGAGGTGGGCCGGGCGCAGGTAGTGCGAGATGTCGTGCATCGCCTCGGCGGCCAGCTTGCGCAGCGCCTCCGGCTCCACCTTGAGGAACGTACGGCCGTCGGCCTCGAAGGTGCTCACGCCCTCCGAGGTGACGAGTCGGTACGGGGTGTTGTCCTCACCTACGGGGAGAAGGTCGGTGTAGGCGAATTCCGGCATCGAAGGTCATTCCTTACTCGGAGGGGTCCGGCTGGCATCTACGGCAGCGCCTGAACAGCGTAGAACCCTGGCGGGCGGACGCCGCTGTGAGGTAAGGCTCAGTCGGCGGCCGATCCGGGCGTGCCGCGGTCGCTCAGGCCGCCGCCGGGGCGAGCGGACCTCTGATCCGACGGACCTGTGGACACCTCGGGCAGACCCTAGTCGCGATCTATCGCGTTTCGGTACGCTGGGGTGGTGGATGCAGACAACGGGGGACGACCGGGCCCCGAGACCCCGCCCGGACCGCTTCAGGAGCATGACCCGCGGCCGGAGCAGCGGCCGGACCGGCAGCCGGTGAAGCTGACCAAGCCGGCGGCCGCGCCGGTGGCCGAGGCCGATATGCGGGCGTCCGACGCGGACCGCGACCGGATCGCCGCGATCCTGCGCGAGGCGCTGGCCGAGGGCCGGCTGGACCCCGAGGAGCACGCCGAGCGGATCGACACGGTCTACCGCGCCAAGACCATGGGCGAGCTGGAGCCCGTCATCCGGGACCTGCCCGCGGCGGACGGCGCCGGTACGAAGCCGGCGGGTGCGGGGACGTATGCGTACGAGCCCGGCGCCCCGGCCCCGGACCAGAACCTCGTCGCGATCTTCAGCGCCTCGGTCCGCAAGGGCCGTTGGCAGGTCCCCGCGCGGATCAACGCGGTGGCGATCTTCGGCAGCGTCGAGATCGATCTGACCGAGGCGATCTTCCCGCAGCAGCAGGTCCGGATCAACGTCACCTCGATCTTCGGCAATGTGGAGATCCGGGTCCCGGAGAACGTCACGCTGCGCAGCAGCGGATCGGGCGTGCTGGGGAACTTCGAGATCCACACGAACGAGGCGGAGGACGCCGACGCCCCGCAGCTCCTGGTCAACGGCTACGCCGTGCTGGGCAACGTGGAGGCCCGGCCGAAGCGCGGCGCCTGGGTCGGCGATCTGCGCGCCCGGCTGCGCGAGGGGCACCGCGAGCGCCATCAGCGGCTGCGCGAGGAGGTGTGGGAGCAGCACACGCGGATACGCGCCGACCGGCGCGAGCGGCGGGACCGCTTCCGCAAGGGACTGGGCGGCTGACGGCCGGCGGCCGACCCCTGACGGCTGACGGCTGAGGGCCGAAAAAGGGGGCCGGGCGGCGAACGGCTCCCCAACGGGGGCCGGACGGCGGGCGACGGGCTATTTTCCCGTTTTCGCGATGTCGCGTTTCCGCACGATCGCCACGGTGTGCATAAGCGTGCGCACAGCGGGTAGGGCTGGTGCATCGTCTCTCGTACGGCTGCGGGGTGCGGAAAAAGGCCGTGCGCAGCGAGACGGGCAAGGGTGATTTCTCTCGCCGAAGCCGTCGTCAGGAGTAGACCGTGCTGCTACCGCATCAGCCCCTGCAGGATGCCGCTGTCGTTCCGTCCCCGCGAGTGCCTGCGCGCGACGAGGCCGGCCCCTGGCATTCGGAGGCGGTGTGCCGCCGGGACGAAGCCGGGCTGTTCTTCGCCCCGTCCAAGGAGCCGACCGCCGCGCGGCTGGCCAGGGAAGAAGCCGCGAAGCGGGTCTGTGCCCGCTGTCCGGTGATGGTCGAGTGCCGGGAGCACGCGCTGCTCCAGCCCGAACCGTACGGCGTGTGGGGCGGTCTGACCGCTGCCGAGCGCCGGGTCGTGCTGACCCGGCGGCGCCGCCGCGAGTCCGAGCTGCAGCGCACGGCCCATATCCCCGCGGCAGGCTGAACGCCGGGACCGTATGGGCCACTTCGCCCCCGCCGGAGCCTCTCCGACGGGGGCGAAGTGCATGCCGCGGCGGCTGCGTGCCGCCGGAGCGCGGTCAGCTGGGGCGCTCGAAGTCCACCGAGCTGTACGCGCGCAGCTTGGACAGCCGGTGCTGGGAGTCGATCTGCCGGATGGTGCCGGACTTGGACCGCATCACCAGGGACTGGGTGTAGGCGTTCTCGGCGCGGTAGCGGACGCCGCGCAGCAGCTCTCCGTCGGTGATGCCGGTGGCGACGAAGAAGACGTTGTCGCCCTGGACCAGGTCCTCGATCTGGAGCACCTTGTCCAGGTCGTGCCCGGCCGCCAGCGCGCGCTCGCGCTCCTCGTCGTCCTTGGGCCACAGCTTGCCCTGGAAGGAGCCGCCCAGACACTTCAGCGCACAGGCCGCGATGATCCCCTCGGGCGTACCGCCGATGCCCAGCAGCAGGTCGACGCCGGTGCCCTCGCGGGCCGCCATGATCGCGCCGGCGACATCGCCGTCGGCGATGAACTTGATCCGGGCCCCGGCCTCGCGGACCTCCTTGACCAGGCCCTCGTGGCGGGGCCGGTCCAGGATGACCACGGTGACGTCCTCGACCGCGGACTTCTTCGCCTTGGCGATCCGCTTGATGTTCACCGCCACCGGGGCGGTGATGTCGACGAAGTCCGCCGCTTCCGGGCCGGTCGCCAGCTTGTCCATGTAGAAGACCGCGGACGGGTCGAACATCGAGCCGCGCTCGGCGACCGCCATCACGGAGACCGCGTTCGCCATGCCCTTGGCGGTCAGCGTCGTACCGTCCACCGGGTCCACGGCGACGTCGCACTCCGGGCCGGTCCCGTCGCCCACGCGCTCGCCGTTGTAGAGCATCGGGGCGTTGTCCTTCTCGCCCTCCCCGATGACCACGACGCCGTTCATCGAGACGGTGTGGATCAGGGCGCGCATGGCCTTGACCGCCGCGCCGTCCGCACCGTTCTTGTCGCCCCGGCCCACCCAGCGGCCCGACGCCATGGCACCGGCCTCGGTGACCCGTACGAGCTCCAGGGCGAGGTTGCGATCCGGGGCCTCGGGGCTGACCTCGAGTTGGGACGGGAGATGATGCTCGGTCATCGAGCGCACCTTTCTGTACGGCGACGGCCGCGAAGGATGAGGGTAGGTATGACCTTATCTCCAGGCTGCCAGATTGAGCAGGGGGCCCTTCGCATGAGCGGCGTCGAGAGGGGCCGGCGCCCCGGCGTTTGCGCAGGTGACGGCCGTCACCAGGGGGCCTGTCGGCTCCGCCGCGGGCATGGGGGACCATAGGTACGTGGCAGGTATGCGAGGCAGGCAAACGGTGCGGGACATGATCCTGTCGCTGGCGGTGATCGGCGTCCTGGTCGGGGCGATCTACTTCTTCATCCCGCACGACGACAGCTCCGACGCGGAGGCGAGCGCGGTCAAGCGGGTCGACTACCGCGTCGAGCTCATCACGGCCCGTAGGGCGGCGCCCTACCCGGTCGCGGCGCCCGAGGGGCTGCCCAAGACCTGGCGGGCCACCTCCGTCTCGTACAAGGCGTCCGACGACGGCAAGGGCGGCGCCTGGCATCTGGGCATGCTCGACCCCGAGCAGCAGTACGCGTCCATCGAGCAGAGCGACGCGACCGCGAAGGACTTCATCAAGGACGTCACCCTCGGCGCCACGAAGGTCGCGGGCAAGCAGGCCGTCGGCAGCAAGAAGTGGGACCGCTACCAGGGCGAGAAGTACCGCGCACTGGTCCGCGAGGAGTCCGGGGTGACCACGGTCGTCACCGGCACCGCGCCCTACGGGCGGCTCGCGGACCTGGCGGCCGCGCTGGTGGCGAAGAAGGGCTGAGCGGGCGAGGCGCCGGGCGGGCGCCTACGGCGCCGAAGGGCAGGCCCCCAAGCGGCGAGCAGGCCGCCCGATGCACGACGAGGCCGCCGCACCCACGCGGTGCGGCGGCCTCGTCGTTGTCCGGGGTGCCGGCCGGCGTACTGGGACGCCGGCGGTCGCGGCCCGATCGCTCAGACGCTGGTGACGGCCTCGTCGAAGGCGAGGCGCGGCGAGCGCGGGAAGAACGCGTCGGCGCCGGGCTTGCCGATGTTGATGACCAGGAACGCCTTCTGCTTGCCGTCGCCGAAGAACTCCTTGTCGATGCCGGTGAAGTCGAAGCCGGTCATCGGGCCGGCGGCCAGGCCGGCGGCGCGGACGCCGACGATGAAGTAGCCGGCCTGGAGGGTGGCGTTCTGGGTGCCGGCGACCTCGCGGGCGGCGGCCTCGGCGAAGAAGGTGTCCTTGATGTCCGGGAGGGCCGGGAAGAGCCGCGGCAGGTGCTCGTGGAACTCCAGGTCGACCGAGAGGATCGCGGTCAGCGGCGCGCTCAGGGTCTTCGGGCCGTTGGCGCCCATGGCGTGCTGGACCAGGCGCTCGCGGGCCTCCTGCGAACGGACCAGGGTTATCCGCAGCGAGGACTGGTTGAAGGCGGTCGGGCCGAACTTCACCAGGTCGTAGATCGCCTGGACCTGCTCGTCCGTCACCGGCTCGTCCGTGAACGTGTGGGCGGTCTGGGCCTCGCGGAAGAGGAGGTCCTGGGCGGCGGCGTCAAGGGCGAGAGACATAAGGGCACCTCGGTGGTCGGTGGGGTCAGGTTCGAAACCACTCTAATCCGGATAGGTGAAACTTCAACTAAATCCGGGTGGATGTGATTCGGTTCACGTGTAAGGGTAGCGGGATTCCGTGATTCGGAAGCGCTTTTCCGGAACGTGAGACGCTGGGGGTGCGGTTCGGCCCCGGGCGTCGGCTCCTCCGGGCGCTCCCCCTACGGGCTCCGCCTACGGGCGCTCCGCCCCCGCTTCCGCTCCGTCCGGCGACTCCGCCAGCGCGGCGTCCAGCCGGGCCCGCGCGCCGTCCAGCCAGCGGCGGCAGACCTTCGCCAGCGCCTCGCCGCGCTCCCACAGCGCCAGCGACTCCTCCAGCGTCGTACCGCCCGCCTCCAGGCTGCGGACGACCTCGATCAGCTCGTCCCGCGCCTGCTCATAGCCGAGCGTGGAGTCCACCGGCGCCACCTGCGCCGATGCGCCGGCCGCGGCGCCTTGTTCCTCGTCCACCACGCCGTCCGTCTTCGCTTTCGCCATGTCTCCCACCCTATGCGCCGGGTGCGACAGCGCCCTCGGCGCCGCCCACCCGCACCGTGAACTCGCCCTCGGCCACCCGGGCCCGCAACTCCTCGTCCGCACCGACCTCTTGGGGGGAGCGGACCGCCGCGCCGTCCGCCTTCTGCAGTACCGCGTAGCCGCGCTCCAGCGTCGCCTTGGGGGAGAGTGCGACCACCCGCGCGAGGGTGTGCGCCAGCTCGGAGTCGGCGCGGTCCAGCAGATGCCCGAGGGTGCGCCGGCCGCGCTCCAGCAGGGCCGTGATCTGCTCCTCGCGCTCCTCGACCATCCGCTGCGGCCGCTGTATGCAGGGCCGGTGCAGCGCCGCGGCCAGCCCCCGCTCCTCGCGCTGCACAAGGCCGTCGACGGCCCGGAAGGCCCGCTCCCGCAGCTGCCGGATCCGGGTCAGCTCCTCGCCCACGTCCGGCACCACCTTCTTCGCCGCGTCCGTCGGCGTCGAGGCGCGCAGATCGGCGACCAGGTCCAGCAGCGGGGTGTCCGGCTCATGGCCGATCGCCGAGACGATCGGTGTCGCCGCCGCGCCCACGGCACGTACGAGCTGCTCGTCGGAGAACGGCAGCAGATCCTCCACGCTGCCGCCCCCGCGCGCCACGATGATCACGTCCACCTCGGGCAGCGCGTCCAGCTCCTGGACCGCCGCGATCACCTGCGGCACCGCATGCACGCCCTGCACGGGGACGTTGCGCACCTCGAAGCGGACGGCGGGCCAGCGGTGCCGGGCGTTCTCCAGTACGTCGCGCTCCGCGGCGCTCGCCCGGCCGCAGACCAGCCCGATCAGCTGCGGCAGGAACGGCAGCGGCTTCTTGCGGTCCGCCGCGAACAGCCCCTCCGCCGCCAGCGACTTCTTCAACTGCTCCAGCCGGGCGAGGAGTTCGCCCACGCCGACCGGCCGGATCTCGGCGGCCCGCAGCGACAGCTGACCGCGCGGGGCGTACCACTCCGGCTTGGCGTGCACCACCACCCGGGCGCCCTCGCTGATCACGTCGGCGACCTTGTCGAAGACCTGGCGGTAGCACGTCACGCTCAGCGAGATGTCGTACGACGGATCGCGCAGCGTCAGAAAGACGACCCCCGCGCCCGGCCGCCGCGAGAGCTGGGTGATCTGCCCCTCGACCCACACCGCGCCGAGGCGGTCGATCCACCCGCCGATGAGCCGGGACACCTCGCCGACCGGGATCGGCGTTTCCGGGGACGTTGAGACAGCCATACGAGCGAGACTAACGGCGCGCACTGACAGTGGCCGCCGGCTCGCCCTCAGCCCGCTCCGCCGCCGGCCCGCGCCCGTGCCCGGTACTGCACCGCCAGCACCACCAGCCCCACCGCCATCCAGACCCCGCCCACGACCTGCGCGGTCGGGGACGCCGCCAGGACCACCGCGACCACCACCGCGAGCCCCAGCAGCGGCACCACCACATGCCGCGCCAGGCGCGACTCCGCGGCCCCCTCGCGGATCCGGAACCAGCCGATCACCGACGCGTGCAGCAGCCCGAACGCGGTCAGCGCGCCCACGTTGACGATCGACGACAGCTGGTCGAGCCCGTCGTCCCGGCGGGCCGCCCACACCGCCGCCACCAGCGTCACCGCCGCCGCCCCCAGCAGCGCCCGGCGCGGCACCCCGCTGCCCGCGTCCACCTTTGACATCGCCCCCGGCAGCCGCCGGTCCCGGGCCATCGCGAACAGCAGCCGCCCGGCCGCCGCCTGCCCCGCCAGCGCCGCGAACGCCGCCCCGATCGCCTTGCTGGCCGCCACCAGCTTCCCCAGCCACGCGCCCGCGGCCGCGTCGGCCGTCACATAGAAGGCGTCCCCCTGCCGCCCCGGATCGGCCGCCAGCTCGGCCGCCGGCATCGGGGCGAGCAGCGCCGCCAGATACGTCTGGACGGCGAAGAGCACCCCCGCCACCACCAGGCAGGTGAGCACCGCCCGCGCCACCCGCCGGGCGCCTCCTGCGGACTCCTCCGCGAACGACGCGATGGCGTCGAAGCCCAGATAGGACAGCACCGCGACCGACACCGCCGACAGCACCGCGCCCATCGAGAAGCCGCCCTCGCCGGTGAACGGAGCCGTCCAGCTCCGCTGCGCCCCGTGGGCGACCAGCGCGTACCCGGCCGCGACGACGAACACCGCCAGCACCGCGATCTCCATCGCCAGCACCGCGAACCCCACCCGGGCGGCCACCCGTACGCCCCACAGGTTCAGCAGCGTCGTCACCACCACCGCGAGCGCCGTCCACACCCACTGGTGCACCGACGGCACCAGCGCGTGCAGCGCGATCCCGGAGAACAGATACGCCACCGCCGGGATCAGCAGGTAGTCCAGCATCGCCATCCACCCGGCGACGAACCCCGCGCCCTCGCCCAGCCCCACCCGGGCGTAGGTGTAGACCGAACCGGCCTGCGGGGCGACCTGCACCATCAGGGCGTAGGAGTACGCGGTGAACGCCATCGCCAGGGTCGCCACCGCGTAGACCACGGCGATCGCCCCGTGCGACTTGGCCTGCAGCGTGCCGAAGATGCCGACCGGAGCCATCGGGGCGATGAACAGCAGCCCGTAGACGATCAGGTCCCGGAACGTCAGCGTCCGCCGCAGCGCTCCCGCCCCCGCCTCCCCGGTCCGCCGCAGCGACGCCATCGATGCCTCCTTACGAAGTCCGGCCCCCAGTCTGGGACACGGGCGCGATCTTCAGGGGCGGGGGCGCGGCCTTACGATGGACGGCATGACTGCTACGCCCGCCAGCCGCAAGGTCCTGCTCGCCGCCCCCCGTGGCTACTGTGCGGGCGTGGACCGCGCCGTGATCGCCGTCGAGAAGGCCCTTGAGCAGTACGGCGCCCCCGTCTACGTACGCCACGAGATCGTCCACAATAAGTACGTCGTGAAGACCCTGGAGAAGAAGGGTGCGATCTTCGTCGAGGAGACCGAAGAGGTACCCGAGGGCAACATCGTCATCTTCTCGGCCCACGGTGTCGCACCCGTCGTCCACGAAGAGGCCAAGCGCGGCAAGCTCGCCACCATCGACGCGACCTGCCCCCTGGTCACCAAGGTGCACAAGGAAGCGATCCGCTACGCCAAGGAGGACTACGACATCCTCCTGATCGGCCACGAGGGCCACGAAGAGGTCATCGGCACCAGCGGTGAGGCGCCCGAGCACATCACCCTGGTCGACGGCCCCGACGACGTCGCCAACGTCGACGTCCGCGACCCGGACAAGGTCGTCTGGCTCTCCCAGACCACGCTCTCGGTCGACGAGACCATGGAGACCGTCGACGCCCTCAAGGGCCGCTACCCCAACCTGCTCTCCCCGCCCAGCGACGACATCTGCTACGCCACGCAGAACCGCCAGATCGCGGTGAAGCAGATGGGCGCCGAGGCCGACCTGGTCATCGTCGTCGGTTCGAAGAACTCCTCGAACTCGGTCCGCCTGGTCGAGGTGGCGCTGGGCGCCGGCGCCCGCGACGCGCACCTGGTCGACTACGCCGAGGAGATCGACGAGGCATGGCTGGAGGGCGTCGGCACGGTCGGCGTCACCTCGGGCGCCTCGGTCCCCGACATCCTCGTCCAGGACGTCCTCGCCTGGCTCGCCCAGCGCGGCTACGAGGACGTCGAGACCGTCACCGCCGCCGAGGAGTCCATCGCCTTCTCCCTGCCCAAGGAGCTGCGCCGCGACCTGCGCGCCGAGGCCAAGGCGGCCTCCGAGGGCTGATCCGGCCGGATCAGCCGTCCCCCGGGCGGGCGGCCCCGTAGGCGCCTAGCCTTTTTCCCATGAGGGTCTTCGGTGTGGACATCGGCGGATCGGGCATCAAGGGCGCTCCGGTGGATCTGGAGCGCGGAGAGCTCACCGACACGCGCTACAAGGTGCTGACCCCGCAGCCGGCCACCCCGGATGCGGTCGCGGAGTGCGTCGGACAGGTCGTGGAGCACTTCGGCTGGTCGGGGCCGGTCGGTGCGACCTTCCCCGGCGTGGTCACCGGCGGTACGACCCGTACCGCCGCCAACGTCGACAAGCGCTGGATCGGCACCGACGCCGGCGCGCTGCTCACCGGCCGGCTGGGCGGCGAGTCCGGCGGCTGTCCCGTCACCGTCCTCAACGACGCGGACGCGGCCGGCCTGGCGGAGATGCGCTTCGGCGCGGGCAGCGGGCGGGCCGGCACGGTCATCGTCCTCACCCTCGGCACCGGCATCGGCAGCGCCGTCTTCACCGACGGCCGCCTCGTGCCCAACACCGAGCTGGGCCATCTGGAGCTGCACGGCCACGAGGCCGAGAAGCGCGCCTCGACCAAGGCCAAGGAGGACGAGGAGCTGAGCTGGCAGCACTGGGCGCGCCGGGTGCGCAAGTACCTCGCCCATCTGGAGATGCTCTTCTCGCCCGAGCTGTTCGTGATCGGCGGCGGGGTGAGCCGCAAGGCGGAGAAGTTCCTGCCGCTGATCGAGGGCATCAGGGCCGAGATCGTGCCGGCTCGGCTTCAGAACAACGCGGGGATCGTGGGTGCCGCGATGGCTGCGTACGCCGCTCGGGCTGGCGCGACACCCGCCGCGGACGGCTCCCCGGCCGCGGCCGTCCCCGCTCCGCAGCCCGCATGGCCGGTCGCTCCGGCGTCCCGTACCGCCCGTTCCGCGGTCGCTTCGCCCGTCGGCTGGCCCGACGCCGCGCGATGACCAGCGCGCGGCGGACCATGGCGATCAGCGCGCAGACGACCGTGCCGGCGTAGAGCCAGCCGGCGTTCAGCGCGAGGACGGTGAACACCCCGGTCACCACCCCGCCGACGCCCTCCCCGCCGTGCTGGATCGGCAGCGCCCCGACCGCGAAGGCGATCGGCACGGTGACCGGCGCGCAGATCAGGTCGTAGGGCCTGACCCAGAACGCCGCCGCCACGCTCACCACCAGGAAGAAGCAGCCGTACGGGGTCGGCGCGCCGCCCAGGAGCAGCTGGTCGAGGTACGCGAACGCCAGCAGGGCCAGCGTCGCCAGCAGCCAGCACCCCAGGCCGGTGAGCTTGGCGGCCGGCATCCGGTGCGGCAGGAGCGCGGACGGGGCGGCCGCGGGGCGGGGCCGGGCCCGGTAGACGGTCGAGGATTCGGGGCCCTCCACGGGCGCGGGGGCGCGCTCGGGCGCCCGGGGCGTCGGGGCCGCCCGGGTGGGGCCGCGGGCGGCCCCGGCCTGTGCCGGGCCCCGTAGCGGCAGCGGGGCGGAGGCCGGTACGGACGCGAACCCGGAGGCCCGCATCGCGGAGAGAAAGGCGTCGTCGGGGTCGGCGGCCACGGCCTCCGCGGGGCGCGGGAGCCGGGTGCCCGTGTCGGTGGCCGGGTGTGCGGACCATGACGGTCCGTGCTGGTGCGTGCGCGCTTCGTGTTGCTCCACTCGCCAACGGTAGGCCGCTAAGTGGGATTAACCGGTTGCGGGACACGCGCTTTGTCCCGACCTTGGGACTTCGTTCGCCGCGGGCCCGGGGCGGGGCACCGGACGCCGGCCGCGGCTCCGGACGGGGCCGGGCGCGGGCGCGGTCCCGGTGACGGCCGCTCGCGCCCGGCCGCCCCGTAGACTGGTTGATCGGCCCCTCCCGGGACCGGGCACCCGGCCCCGGAGCGGCCGGCCCACCCCACCACCTCTGCCTGCGGAAGTCGAGTCGCCACAGTGTCGCTCACGATCGGAATCGTCGGTCTGCCCAATGTCGGCAAGTCGACCATGTTCAACGCCCTGACCAAGAACGACGTGCTGGCGGCCAACTACCCGTTCGCCACCATCGAGCCGAACGTCGGCGTCGTCGGCGTCCCCGACCCCCGCCTCGCCAAGCTCGCCGAGATCTTCGACTCCCAGAAGATCCTCCCGGCCACGGTCGACTTCGTCGACATCGCGGGCATCGTCCGCGGCGCCTCGGAGGGCGAGGGCCTGGGCAACAAGTTCCTCGCGAACATCCGCGAGTCCGACGCGATCTGCCAGGTCATCCGTGCCTTCAAGGACGAGAACGTCGTCCACGTCGACGGCAAGGTCTCGCCCAAGGACGACATCGAGACCATCAACACCGAGCTGATCCTGGCCGACCTCCAGACGATCGAGAAGGTCCTTCCGCGCCTGCAGAAGGAATCCCGTATCAAGAAGGACGTCGCCCCCAAGGTCAAGGCCGTCGAAGAGGCCAAGGCGATCCTGGAGAAGGGCGACACGCTCTTCTCCGCGGGCATCGTCCAGGGCTCCGGCAACGAGGAACTCCTGCACGACCTGCACCTCCTCACCACCAAGCCCTTCCTCTACGTCTTCAACGTCGACGAGGACGAGCTGACCGACGAGGACTTCAAGAACGAGCAGCGCGCCCTGGTCGCCCCCGCCGAGGCGATCTTCCTCAACGCCAAGCTCGAAGCCGACCTCGCCGAACTCGACGAGGACGAGGCCCTCGAACTCCTCCAGTCCGTCGGCCAGGACGAGCCGGGCCTGGCCACCCTCGCCCACGTCGGCTTCGACACCCTCGGCCTGCAGACCTACCTGACGGCCGGCCCCAAGGAAACCCGCGCCTGGACCATCAAGAAGGGCGCCACCGCCCCCGAGGCCGCCGGCGTCATCCACACCGACTTCCAAAAGGGCTTCATCAAGGCCGAGGTCATCTCCTTCGCCGACCTCGTCGAAACCGGCTCCGTAGCCGACGCCCGCGCCGCCGGCAAGGCCCGCATGGAGGGCAAGGAGTACGTGATGCAGGACGGGGATGTGGTGGAGTTCCGGTTCAACGTGTGAGCGGGTGACGTGACACCACGTCGCTGAGCGGGCGAATGCGCAGCTCAGAAGGGGCCGGGCTCTGATGAGCCCGGCCCCTTCCGGGTTTTCGTGCTGCCTCGGTACTGGCTCCGGCCTAGCTGTTCCGCGGCGGGGTGAGCTTGTCGAGATCGAGGCTGATCTCGAAAGGCACAGGGCGCTTCAGGGTGCCCCGGAAGATGCCGGCGGGCGCGTAGGCGTGGGTGGGTTCGTCGAGTTCGTAGACGTGGACGACGGGGGCCCCGTTCTCGTCCTCGATGCACCAGTAGTGCGGGATCCCGGCCTCCGCGTACTTGCGGAGCTTGACCGTGCGGTCGCGGTGCGCGGATTCGGGGGAGACGACCTCGACGGCCAATTGCACCTCGTCCGGGGTGAACCAGGTGCGCTCACTGTCGTAGTCGGCACTCGTCACCAAGAGATCCGGCTCGGGCCGGTTGCGTTGATCCAGTTTGATCGTCATCTCTCGGCCGACCCGGGCGTCGGCGGGTGCCTGCTCCATGAGGGCGACGGTGAGCATGGTGACGAGGTGGCCGTGCCACCACCTCTGCGGCGACATCATGAAGACGAGGGCTCCGTCGATCAGCTCGGTGTGGCGGGGTGCCTCGGGGAGGCGGTCCAGGTCCTCCGCGAACCAGCCTTCCGCGCGCGGCGGGCGCATCCAGTCGGGCAGTGCGGTCATGGCTCAACCGTAGCGATTGGGCGAGGCGCGGGCCACGAGATCGTCGACGGGGCGATCAGTTCTCGTAGACGGTGGAGCGGTGTCCGAATGGTGGCCGCGCGGTGCCTGGAGCTGCTGCCCGACACGCCCAGGGCGCCATGGCGGGCCAGTTGGGCATACCTGGCGAGTTCATGGCGGCGGGGGTGGACGGGACCCATGCGATGGCGCTGGAGCGGCCGGAGGAGGAGGCGGAGGTGGTGGGTGGATTCGTGGCCGGGGTGGGGGGACCGGGGGCGGTTCGTCGTTGATCCGTGGAGACCGAAGAGACGTCCCTACCGCGGGAAGACCTGGAAGAGCGTCGCCGGGCGGCCCCGGTAGGTCTCGCCGCCGGCGTGCAGGGTCTGTTCGATGAAGGTGCGGGCGTAGCTGTGCGGGTCCTGGTCGGGGCCGCCCAGGCCCCTGATGTACGTGGCGTGTGCCGCAAGTGAGGCGACCGCGCGGTCGATGCCGGGGCCGACCTCGGCGGCGTGGGTGGGGTGCGGGGAGCCGGCCACGGCGACCCAGCGGACGCCGTTCCAGGGCGCCAGGCCGCGCGTGTCGGCCAGCTCGGGGAAGATCCAGCGGTTGCCGGCGTCGCCCGCCGCGTCCAGGACGGCGCGGCCGACCACCCGGTGGTCGGGGGTGTTCCACTGCACCCCGCCCCAGGTGTCGTGGTGGTTGAGGGTGATCAGGAGTTCGGGGCGGTGGCGCCGGACGGCCGCGGAGAGGTCGCGACGCAGCGCCGTACCGGCCTCGATGACGCCGTCGCGGTGGTCTTCGAGGAACTCGACGGTGTGCACGCCGACAAGCGCGGCGCCGGCCCGCTGCTCGGCCTCGCGGATGCCCCCGCACTCGACGGGTGCCAGTCCGTCGATGCCTGCCTCGCCGCGGGTCACCAGGAGGTAGCTGACCTCGCGTCCGGCGGCGGTCCACTCGGCGACGGCGGCCGCGGCGCCGTACTCCAGGTCGTCGGGGTGGGCGACGACGGCGAGGGCGCGCTGCCAGTCCTCGGGCATGGGGGAGAGACGGGGTTCGGCGGGCATGGGCGCCTTCCTTCCCTTCCGGTGAACCTGCTTGCGGGCCGCTGCCGTGTGGTGAGCGGTCCGTGTGGTGGAACGATCCATGTGGTGCAGCGGGTCCCGCTGCCGGGCGGTGCCGTTGCGGGCCGGTCCGGGTCGATCGTGACATGCGCGGGCGGCGCTCACCGGGAGGTGGGGCGTGGGGTGTGGGTGAGGTGGGGGATACGGGGCCGGTGGGGTCCGTGCGCGCTCCCCAGGGGGCTGAGCTGGGTTTCATCACATCAGGTGAATATCTGGCCCAAGGTTGCGGTCGGCAACGCGCCGTTGCCACGCTGTTGCTGACTGTCAAGCTGTTGGGAGGGGCACGTGCCTTTCGGTGAGCAGCCCGCGTACCTCCGCGTCGCCGGCGACCTGCGCCAGAAGATCGTCGATGGGGTGCTGCCGCCGCACACCCGCCTCCCCTCCCAGGCACGTATCCGCGAGGAGTACGGCGTCTCGGACACCGTCGCCCTGGAGGCGCGCAAGGTCCTGATGGCCGAGGGGCTGGTCGAGGGCCGCTCGGGGTCGGGCACCTATGTGCGCGAACAGCCCGTGCCGCGCCGTATCGCCCGGGCCGGATTCCATGCGGTCGGCGGCTGTACGCCCTTCCGGCAGGAGCAGACCGACGAGCGGGTGCGCGGCACCTGGGAGTCCAACAGCGAGCAGGAGGCGGCAAGTTCGGCGGTCGCCTCCCGGCTGCGCGTGCCGCCGGGGGCCAGGGTGATGCGCACCCGCTATGTGTTCCGGGCGGAGGGCGAGCCGGCGATGCTCTCGACGTCCTGGGAGCCCCTGGACGTGACGGGGCGGACGCCCGTGATGCTGCCGGAGGAGGGGCCGCTGGCGGGGCGCGGGGTGGTCGAGCGGATGGCGGCCATCGACGTGGTGGTGGACAACGTCGTCGAGGAGGTCGGGGCGCGGGCCGCGCTGGCCGAGGAGGCCATGGCGCTGGGCGGGGTGCCGGGGCATGCGGTGCTGGTGGTCTCGCGGACGTACTTCGCGGGTCGCCGGCCGGTCGAGACGGCCGATGTCGTCGCGCTCGCGGACCGGTATCGGGTGGCCTACCACCTGCCGGTGAAGTAGTCGGGTGGTTCGCCTGCCGGTGAAGTGGCCGGGCGTTCACCTGTCGGTGGGGTGGCTGGGCGGTTCACCGGCCGGTGAAGTGGTCGGGCGGCTTGCGGGGGCGTCGTCCCCTGCCGCCTCCGCCTCCCCGTCTCGCTGCGTCCTGGCTTCCGCGTCCTCGCTTCCGCCTCCCGGTATCCCACCTCCCCGCCCGTGTCCGCTCTCCGGGTGGCCCCGTACTGGATGCGTGGCGGCTTTCAGTCTCCAGTCCGATGTCCATTTTGTGGCGATACGCCCGTAAATGTTGGCTGGATCTTGGTGTTGGAAACCTCACAGACCCTCAGCTGGGCGGGAGTTTTGGCCAGCAGCGGGAAGCCGATCTTCTGATTCGCTCTTACGATGGCGAAGTTTGTGCACGGCACGGGGGAAGACCAGGAGACCAGCACGTGAGCACGACGAAAACCCAGGGTGCGGAGCAGGGTTCGCATTCGAATTACCGGCGGTCCCTCGGGACCATCGCTCTGACCGCGACGGGCCTCGGGTCCATCATCGGCTCCGGCTGGCTCTTCGGGGCCGAGCGGGCCGCCGCCATCGCCGGTCCGGCCGCGATCCTGGCCTGGGTCATCGGCGCGCTGGTCGCTCTCACCATCGCGCTCACCTACAGCGAGCTGGGTGCGATGTTCCCGAAGGCCGGCGGCATGGTCCGCTACGGCCAGTACTCGCACGGCTCGCTCGCCGGCTACCTCGCCGCCTGGGCCAACTGGATCGCGATCGTCTCGGTCATCCCCGGTGAGGCCACCGCCTCGGTCCAGTACATGAGTTCCTGGGACTTCGGCTGGGCGAAGGCGCTCTACGACGGCAAGGAGCTGACGGGCACCGGTGTGGGGCTCGCCAGCATCCTGCTGATCTTCTACTTCTTCCTCAACTGGTTCGCCATCTCGCTGTTCGCGAAGACCAACACCGCGATCACGGTCTTCAAGGTCGTGGTGCCGGTGCTGACGGCCAGCGCGCTGATGCTGGCGCACTTCGACACGGACAACATCTCCGGCCACGGCGGCTTCACCCCCAACGGCTGGAGCTCGGTCTTCACCGCCGTCGCCGTCTCCGGCATCGTCTGGGCCTACAACGGCTTCCAGTCCCCGCTGAACCTCGCCGGCGAGGCCCGCAACCCGGGCAAGTCGCTGCCCAAGGCCGTCGTCTGGTCGATCCTGATCGCGCTGGTCATCTATGTCGCGCTGCAGGTCGCGTTCCTGATGGCGGTTCCCGCCGACAAGCTGGGCGCCAGCGGCGGCTGGGCCGGCCTCGGCTACAACTCGCCGCTCGCCGACCTCGCGGTGGCCTGGGGCCTGAACTGGCTGGCGCTGCTGCTGTACGCGGACGCCTTCGTCTCGCCGTCCGGCACCGGCATGATCTACGCCGCCACCACCTCGCGCATGATCCAGGGCGTGCAGGAGAACGGCCATCTGCCCGGCGTCTTCGGCAAGGTGGACAAGAAGACCGGTGTGCCGCGCCCGGCGCTGCTGCTCAACCTGGTGATCGCGTTCCTCTTCCTGGCGGTCTTCCGCGGCTGGGGCTCGCTCGCCGAGATCGTCTCGGTCGCCACCGTCATCTCGTACATCACCGGCCCGGTCGCCGTGATGTCGCTGCGCCGTATCTCGCCGGACCTCAACCGCCCGGTCAAGCTCCGGGTGATGCCGATCATCGCGCCGGTCGCGATGGTCTTCGGCTCGCTGGTCCTGTACTGGGGCCGCTGGCCGCTGACCGGCAAGGTCATCCTGATCATGGCCGTCGGGCTGCCGGTCTGGGCCTGGTACGAGATCGGCAAGCCGCTGACCCAGGGCCGCAAGCCGTGGGCCGGGCTGCGCCCGCACCTCAAGGCCGGCGCCTGGATGGTGGCGTATCTGCTGGTCATGGCCGCCGTGTCGTACGCGGGCGGCAAGGAGTTCGGCGGTAAGGGCTATCTGCCCGCGGGCTGGGACATCGTCGTGGTCGCCGTGATCGGACTGGCCTTCTACTACTGGGGCGTGCGCAGCTCGTGGCGCAACCCGTCGCTGGTCCAGGTCGAGGCCGAGATCCGTGAGGCGGAAGAGACCTCTGCGGCGGACGCGGCCGGGGAGGCCGAAGGTTCCAAGGCGTCCGTCGGGGCCTGAGTCAGCCCGGCGCCGCACCGCGCAGTCTCGTACACAGACCCGATCCTTCGGGTAAAACCGGCCACTCGCAGGCCGCTTCCGGTACGCCGGGGCCCGCGGGTGGCCGGTTCGGTACCTCTTTGTGTAAATCCATATCCGGTGCGTAAAGGTCGGGCGTACGCTCGGGCATATGCGGATTGCGATTTCGGCATCAGCAGACGAGGGGCGCGTCATGACGCGCTGCGTGGCGGACGGAGGGGCGCAATGACCGAGGGCGGAGCGGTGCTCCCCTGGCTCGTCATCCGCCAGGACGAAGGGGGCAATCGGTACCGCGTCGGCCGCTATGCCACCCGGGCGGAGGCGGAGCGGGTGGCCGACCGGCTCGATTCACCGGGCCGGCGGCAGCTCTACGTGGTCGAGAAGGTCGACCACGCGGCCACCTGAGGGGCGGCGGGCGAGAAGAAGCGGGACGGGGACGGGGGACGTAGGCTGCCGCGCATGACGACGGAGCGCGTAGTGGTGGGCGGAGCGGTGTGCCAGAGCGGGCGGCTGCTGGCCGCACGCCGCAGCGCGCCGCCCGCGCTGGCCGGCCGCTGGGAGCTGCCCGGCGGCAAGGTGGAGGACGGTGAGACGCCCGAACGGGCGCTGGCGCGCGAACTGCTTGAGGAGCTCGGCGTCGAGGTGGTGGTCGGGGAGCGCATCCCGGGGGAGTGGGTGCTGCGGCCCGGCTATGTCCTGCAGGTGTGGACCGCCCGGCTGGTGTCCGGCGAGCCGCGGCCGCTGCAGGACCACGACGAGCTGCGCTGGCTGCTGCCCGGCGAGGAGTCGCAGGTCGACTGGCTGGATCAGGACCGCCCGGCGGTCGCCGAGGCGATGCGCAGGCTGGTCGCCACGGCCGGGATCCCGGGCGTGCGGTCCGCTTGAGCGCGCGCGGCCGTCCGTCCGCCCTGGCTCGCGCCCCGTGTGCCTTGGCGCGTTCGCCGCGCACGCGTGACCGCCCGCCGCGCCCGCACAGCCCCACCGTTCCCATATGCGCCATTTGTGTCACAGCGCACCGTTGGCGGCGATACTTCGGCCTCGATATCGGGTATGTCCAGATTGACCCCCTCAATATGGGCAATCCGACGGGGATGCCCTCGGGGTTGGGATGTGATCGGCGTGAGCGACAGCGCAGCGGCAGGGGTCCCGGAAACCGGCTCCAGCAGTGTCCGCAAGCGCGGCAGGGCCACCGGCTCACCGATCGCCGAATGGAGTTTTCCGGCCGACCCCGGCGCGGTGCGCACCGCCCGCACGATGGTCCGCCGGGTGCTGGACGACTGGGGGCTGAACGGCGCCGCTGATGTGGCCGTACTACTCGTCAGCGAGCTCGTCACCAACTCCCTGCGCTACGCCAGCGGACCGATCGGCGTCCGCATGGTGCTGCTGAGCTCCGGCGGGCTGCTCGTCGAGGTCTCCGATCCGCTGCCCGATCCGCCGCAGGAGCGCGCAGCCGCTCCGGACGACGAGGGCGGCCGCGGATTGCAGCTGGTCGCGTGCAGTTCGCGACGCTGGGGGACCCGGCGTGGAAAGAGTGGCAAGACAGTGTGGTTCGAGCTGTCGGTGGCTGGTTAGGAGACATGTGGAGTCCTGATCGTTGCCATTTCATCGACATTTTGTAGATGGCCTGCGATCGAGACTGTGCTGTGATCGTGAAGACCGTGTTCCGGATAGCCGAGGTGCTGGATACTCAGGCTGGTCCGGTCCGGGCACGATGAGCTGGAGGGGACGGGGCTCGTGAGCGAGATGTCATCTGGCGGGGCAGAACCCGCACAGGCCGATGGTCAGGGTGGTGCGGACGCCCCCGGTGACCCAGGTGGGCGTTCGTACGCCCCCGACCTGCAAGGTCCGCCCGTATGGCAGAGCAGCCGGCCCGGATCGATCTACGACTACATCAGAGTGGCCTCCTTCTCGCTCGGCCCCGACGGGCGGATCGACCAGTGGAGCGAGCGGGCCGAGCAGATGCTCGGCATCCCCGCCCGCTACGCCATCGGCAAGGACCCCATCGAGGCGTTCGTTCCCAGCGAGTTCCGCGAGACCGGGCGCCGCAAGGTGTCGGAGATACTCGACGGCCGCGAGTGGACCGGCCTGGTGCCCTACCGCAGGGCCGAGGGCGGGCCGGCCGACGGACTCGCCGAGATCTATGTGATGCCCTCGCACGACGAGGCCGGGCAACGCGCCGCGGTCTGCGTCGTCGTCGATGTCCGGGCGCTGCGCGGCATCGAGACCGACCTCGCCGCCTCACAGGCCGTTTTCGGTCAATCCCCCATGGGCTTCACCCTGTTCGGCACGGACCTGAAGCTGCTGCGGGTCAACGAGCGCTTCGCCGCGGTCTTCGGCGGCCCCGCCAACAAGTACCGCGGCCGCACCCCGCACGACTTCCTGCCGCGCCCCGAGGCCGAGCGGATGACCGCCGCGCTGCGCCGCGTCCTGGAGACCGGCGAGCCGGTCACCGAGATGCAGCTGGTGGGATCGGTGCCCGGCGAGGAGGAGCGCCGCCGCTGGTCGGTGTCGCTCTACCGGCTGCACGGCGCCAGCGGCCGCCCCATCGGCGTCGCGGCGCTCGCCGCCGACGTCACCGGCCGGCGCCGGGCCGAGCGCGAGGCCGCCAGCGCCCGCCGCAACCTCGCCCTGCTCAACGAGGCCGGCGCCCGGATAGGCAACTCCCTCGACCTGGAGACCACCGCCCGCACCCTGTTGGACGTCGCCGTCCCGCAGTTCTGCGATCTGGCGTCGGTGGACCTCTACCAGGGCCTGCTGTCCGGCGACGAGGCGCCGCCCGGCATGAGCGACGGCAGCGCCGAACTGCGCCGGGTCGCGTTCGCCAGCGCCGTCTCCGACGCCCCGTTCGCGTCCGCCGCCGGCGGCGCGCCCCAGGACCCGCCGGTCGCCGTCGGCGCGGTCCACCGCTACCCCTTCAACTCCCCCTGCGCGGCCGCCCTGCGCACCGCCCAGGCGCAGATCATCCCGGGCCGGGAGAGCGAGGACGGACCGGAGCTGGGCGCCGTGGTGCACTCCACGCTCGTCGTGCCCATGGTCGCCCGGGACACCGTCGTCGGGCTGGTGCAGTTCTCCCGCGCGAAGGGCAGCGAGCCGTTCGGGGAGCGCGACACCGCCCTGGCCGTGGAGCTCGCGGCGCGCGCCGCGGTCTGCATCGACAACGCCCGCCTCTACCGCCGTGAGCACGAACGCGCGCTGATCCTCCAGCGCAGTCTGCTGCCGCCCGGCGACCCGGAGGCGGCCGGCCTCGACATCGCCTGCCGCTATCTGCCCGGCACCACCGCCACGGAGGTCGGCGGCGACTGGTTCGACGTCATCGAACTCCCCGGCCACCGCACGGCGCTGGTCGTCGGCGACGTGATGGGCCGCGGCCTGCGCGCCGCCGTGGCGATGGGCGAACTGCGCACCGCCGTAAGGACGCTGGCGCTGCTGGACCTGGAACCGGCCGAGGTGCTCTCGGCGCTGGACGAGATCGCCCGCGGGCTCGGCGGCAGCGGCGACGGCCGGTCCGCCGGGCGGGCTGCCCGCGGCCGGTCCGGCGCGCCGGAGCCGGGCCGCTCCGCCCGTACCGCCGACCTCTCCGAGGTCTACCTCGCCACCTGCGTCTACGCCGTCTACGACCCGGTCACCCGGCGGGCGACGTTCGCCAACGCCGGGCATCTGCCGCCGGTCCTGGTCGAGGAGGGCGAGGACGCGCTGCTGCTCGACGTGCCGCCGGGGATGCCGCTGGGCGTCGGCGGCGAGCCGTTCGAGGAGACCGAGGTGGAGCTGCCGGACGGCGCGCTGCTGGCCCTGTACACCGACGGGCTGGTGGAGTCCCGCGACCACCCCCTCGACGAGGGGCTGCAGGCATTCCGGGCGGCGCTGTCGGACGCCGACCGCCCGCTGGAGGACGCCTGCGACCACGTCCTGAGCGCCCTGGACACCTCGCACGGCGAGGACGACATCGCGCTGCTGATGGCCCGGGTGCACGGGCTGCCCAAGGACTCGGTGGGCGACTGGAGCCTCGCACCGGAGGCCCGTTCGGTGGCCCGCGCCCGTGAGCTGGCCCGCGACCAGCTCACGGACTGGGGCCTTCAGGAACTGGTCGACACCGCGGAGCTGCTGGTCAGCGAGCTGGTGACGAACGCGCTGCGGCACGGCCACGGTGAGATCCGGGTGCGGCTGCTGCTGGACCGCACGCTGGTCTGCGAGGTCTGGGACGCCGATCTCGCCCAGCCGCGCCGCCGCCGCGCCCGCGACACCGACGAGGGCGGCCGGGGGCTGCAGCTGGTCGGCCTGCTCAGCGAGGGCTGGGGCAGCCGCCGCACCCCGCGCGGCAAGACCGTCTGGTTCGAACTCGCCCTGCCCGACGGGGAGTCGACGGGCATGGACCCGGCGGAAGCGCTGCTGAGTCTGTTCTGAGGGCGGTGTCAGGCGGCGGCGCGCAGGTTCGCCGCCGCCCGCTCCGCCTCGCGGACCACCCGCGCGGTGTCCACCCCCACCAGCTCACCGTGCGCCTTGCGCGGCCGGCCGTCGACGAAGACCTCGCTGACGTTGGGGGGCTGCCCGTTGAGCACGATCTGGCTGGTCCAGTCGAAGCGCGGGGCGAAGTTGAGGGTGCCGGGGTCCAGGACGACGACGTCGGCGCGCTTGCCCGGAGTCAGCGACCCGATCCGGTCGGCCATGCCGAGGCACTCCGCACCGCCCAGCGTCGCCATCCGCAGCACCGCCGGGATCGTCGGATGGACCCCGGCGTCCTCGTGCCGGGCCCGCTGGAGGCCCACCGCCGCCTTCATCAGGTTGAACATGTCCGAGGTGTCGTTGGTCCCGCCGTCGTGGCCGAGCCCGGCGGGTACGCCGTGCCGGTGCAGTGCGGGCAGCGGCGCGATGCCCGAGGCCAGCCGCATGTTGCTGAGCGGGCAGTGCGCCACCCGGACGCCGTGCTCGCCGGTCAGCGCGATCTCCCGGTCGTCGAGGTGCACCGCGTGGTTCATCAGCAGGTCCGGGCCGAACGCGCCGACCTCGCGCAGCGCGCGGACCGGATCGTCCGCGCGGTCCTGGCGGCACTCCAGCACATGGCAGTTGAGCATCACGCCCAGCTCCCGCGCGAGCGTGTGGAACTGCCGCAGCTCGGCGCGGACGGACATCCCGGGCTGCGCCGACACCTGAGCGGAGGCCAGCGGCAGCGGATCCAGGAAGTCCCTCTTGACCCGGGGGATCAGCTCCCGGTCGGCCGCGTGCTGGGCCGCCGCGTAGACGAACCGCACCCCGGCGTCGTCCAGCGCCCGGACGTAGGCCCCGGCGGTGTCGTACGGGAGGGGGTGCACCCAGTCGACGACGGTGGTGACGCCCGCGCCGAGGACGTCGAGCGCGGCCAGCCGCACGAAGCGGTACATGTCCCGGGGGCCGATCTTCGACAGCACCTGCCCGTTGCAGCCGGACAGCCAGCCCTTCAGGTCCCGGTCCGCGCAGCCGCCCCGGATGCTGGACTGCCACAGGTGGTTGTGCAGATCCACGAACCCCGGCAGCACGATCCTGCCGCCGACCTGAAGCACCCGGGCGCCCGGCGGCGCCTCCAGGCGCCGTCCGACGGCGGCGATCGTGCCGCCCCGCAGCAGCAGGTCGACGCCGTCCGCCAGCGCGCCCAGGGGGCCCTCGCCGATACCGGGGTCCATGGTGAGCACCAGATCGGCGCCGCGCAGCAGCGTCGGCGCCGCGCCGTCCCGGGCCGCGGCGGCGCCCGCGGCCCGGTCGTCGGACTCGGGCACGCCGGCCGCCGCGGCGAGCGGAAGGCCGCCGATGCCCGCGAGCACCGCGCGCCGTCTGATCCGCGGGGAGGTCATTCCGTACGGCGCCGGATCTTGTTCCCGAGCCACACCAGCGGGTCGTACTTACGGTCCGCGGCGCGCTCCTTCAGCGGGATCAGCGCATTGTCGGTGATCTTGATGTGCTCGGGGCAGACCTCCGTGCAGCACTTGGTGATGTTGCAGTAGCCCAGCCCGTGCTCGTCCTGCGCGGTGCTCTTGCGGTCGATGCCGGACGCCGGCGCCGCGTCCAGCGGGTGCATATCGAGTTCGGCGATCCGCATCAGGAAGCGCGGGCCGGCGAACGCCGCCTTGTTCTCCTCGTGGTCGCGGACCACATGGCAGGTGTCCTGGCACAGGAAGCACTCGATGCACTTGCGGAACTCCTGCGAGCGGCCCACGTCCTCCTGCTGCATGCGGTACTCGCCGGGCGCCAGCTCCGCGGGCGGCACGAACGAGGGGATCTCGCGGGCCTTGGTGTAGTTGAAGGACACGTCGGTGACCAGGTCGCGGATGACCGGGAACGCCCGCATCGGCGTGACCGTGATCGTCTCCGTACGGTCGAACACCGACATCCGGGTCATGCACATCAGCCGCGGCCGGCCGTTGACCTCCGCGCTGCACGAACCGCACTTGCCCGCCTTGCAGTTCCAGCGCACCGCGAGATCCGGCGCCTGGGTCGCCTGCAGGCGGTGGATGATGTCCAGCACCACCTCGCCGTCGTGCACCTCGACCGTGTAGTCCTCCAGACCTCCGGTGCCGGTCTCGCCCCGCCACACCCGGAAGTGCGCCTGGTAGGTGCCGGACTTCCCGGAACCCTCGGCCGCGTGGGAAACCGTCTGCTGCTCGCTCACCGGCTCAGCTCCTCGTCCGTCAGATACTTCGCCAGCTCGTCCTTCTCGAACAGCTCCAGCAGATCGCGGCGGATCGGCGGCATCTCGCGGCGGGAGAGCCGGATCTGCCCCAGCGCCGGGTCCGCGGCCCGGGAGTCGCCCTGCGGGTCCGCGAGCCGGCAGACCAGATTGATGTTGCGCCAGCTGCGGTCCATCGCCGGGTGGTCGTCGCGGGTGTGCCCGCCCCGGCTCTCCTCGCGCTCCAGCGCGGACCGGGCCACACACTCGCTGACCAGCAGCATGTTCCGCAGGTCCATGGAGAGATGCCAGCCCGGGTTGTACTGCCGGTGCCCCTCGACGCCGGCCCGCCGGGCCCGCACCCGCAGATCCGCGAGCCGCTTGAGGGCCTCGTACATCTCGCCCTCCTTGCGGATGATGCCCACCAGGCTGTTCATCGCCCGCTGGAGCTCCTGGTGGACGGTGTACGGGTTCTCCGCCGGGCCCTCGTCGTGCCCGGTGCCGTCCGCGTCCTCGCCGCCCTCGGCGCTGAAGGGGCGCAGCGCCTCCGCCTCGGCGGCGTCGATCTGCAGCGGGTCGACGGCGGGCCGCTCGGTCAGCGCCGCCGTGTACTCGGCCGCGTGCAGCCCCGCCCGGCGGCCGAAGACCAGCAGGTCGGACAGGGAGTTGCCGCCCAGCCGGTTGGAGCCGTGCATGCCGCCGGCGACCTCACCGGCCGCGAACAGGCCCGGTACGCCGGTCGCCGCCGCGGTGTCCGGGTCCACATCGACCCCGCCCATCACGTAGTGGCAGGTCGGCCCGACCTCCATCGGCTCGGCGGTGATGTCCACGTCCGCCAGCTCCATGAACTGATGGTGCATCGACGGCAGTCGGCGCTTGATCACCTCGGCCGGCATCCGGGTCGAGACGTCCAGATAGACCCCGCCGTGCGGGGAGCCGCGCCCCTCCTTGACCTCGGCGTTGATGGCGCGGGCGACCTCGTCGCGGGGCAGCAGCTCGGGCGGGCGGCGGTTGTTCTCCGGGTCCTCGTACCAGCGGTCGCCCTCCTCCTCGGTCTGGGCGTACTTCTCCTTGAAGACGTCGGGGATGTAGTCGAACATGAAGCGCCGGCCGTCGCTGTTGCGCAGCACCCCGCCGTCGCCGCGTACGGACTCGGTGACGAGGATGCCCTTGACCGACGGCGGCCAGACCATGCCGGTGGGGTGGAACTGCACCATCTCCATGTTGATCAGCGGTGCCCCGGCGAGCAGCGCCAGCGCGTGCCCGTCGCCGGTGTACTCCCAGGAGTTCGACGTCACCTTGAAGGACTTGCCGATGCCGCCGGTGGCCAGCACCACCGCCGGGGCCTCCAGGACGAAGAAGCGGCCGGACTCCCGCTCGTAGCAGAAGGCCCCGGCGACCCGGCCGTCCGCCTCCGGGCCGCGCTCCTTGAGGATGCGGGTGACGGTGCACTCCTGGAAGACCTTCAGCCGGGCGTCGTGGGCGCCGAACTCCTTCTCGTCCTCCTGCTGGAGCGAGACGATCTTCTGCTGGAGGGTGCGGATCAGCTCCAGGCCCGTACGGTCGCCGACGTGCGCCAGGCGCGGGTACTCGTGGCCGCCGAAGTTGCGCTGGGAGATCCGGCCGTCGGGCGTGCGGTCGAAGAGCGCGCCCCAGGACTCCAACTCCCATACCCGGTCGGGTGCTTCGCGGGCGTGCAGCTCGGCCATCCGCCAGTGGTTGAGGAACTTCCCGCCGCGCATGGTGTCGCGGAAGTGGACCTGCCAGTTGTCGTGCTCGTTGACGTTGCCCATGCTGGCCGCGATACCGCCCTCGGCCATCACCGTATGGGCCTTGCCGAACAGGGACTTGCAGATCACGGCCGTCCGCATACCGGCCTCGCGGGCCTCGATGGCGGCGCGCAGCCCGGCGCCGCCCGCGCCCACCACGACCACGTCCCATGCCTGCCGGTCCACATGCGCCATCGGGGGCACACCTTTCCTTGGAGAAGCTGCCGTCGGTCGGCTGCCGCGGGGGCAGCCGCCGTCGCAGAAGTCGGTCAGAAGAAGCGGAGGTCGGAGATGGCCCCGCTGGCCAGCAGGTAGACGTAGAAGTCCGCCAGGGCCACGCTGATCAGGGAGGACCAGGCGAGCAGCATGTGCCGCTCGTTGAGCCTGCCGACCCAGCCCCACATCCGGTAGCGCACCGGGTGCTTGGAGAAGTGCCGCAGCCGGCCGCCGATGATGTGCCGGCAGGAGTGGCAGGAGAGGGTGTACGCCCAGATCAGCACGATGTTGGCGAGGAAGACCAGGGTGCCCAGACCCATGTGGCCCCACTCGTAGTGCGCGTCGCGGAAGGTCAGCGCGGTGTCGTAGGTCAGCACCCCGGCGACCAGCACCGCGAAGTAGAAGAAGTAGCGGTGGAGGTTCTGCAGGATCAGCGGGAAGCGGGTCTCACCGGTGTACGTCTTGTGCGGTTCGGCGACCGCGCAGGCCGGCGGCGAGGCCCAGAAGCCGCGGTAGTACGCCTTGCGGTAGTAGTAGCAGGTCAGCCGGAAGCCCAGCGGGAAGATCAGGATGAGCAGCGCCGGGGACAGGCCCCACCAGCTGCCGACGATCTCCCAGTTGGGCCCGCCGCGCATGGTGTGGCAGTTCTGCGCCAGGCACGGCGAGTAGAACGGCGAGACATAGGGCGCGGCGTAGTAGTCGGCGTTCGCGAACGCCCGCCAGGTCGAGTAGACGATGAACGCGAGCAGTCCGGCGGCGGTGCCGGCCGGTGCCAGCCACCAGCGGTCGGTGCGCAGATGGCGGGCGGGGATGGCGGCGCGCGAGGCAGTGTGCACACCGCTCGCGCCCGTTTGCGATGAGGGTTCGGTGCCAGTGGCCAACGTCGGTCTCCGTGAAGGGCGCTCCGTCCGGAATGCTGCTTCGAAACGCTTTCCGTCGGGGCGGCAACGGGGTAGGGGTCTGAGTGGGGCGAGGACACCCCCTAAGGGCCATCCACCAGGGGTTTCCCCCTAGGGCGCATGGCCGTTGCGGCAGCCGAGTCCCTCGTCCTCGGCGCCCGCCCACAGCGCTGCGTCGTAGGGGGCGTCGGAGATCGTCACCATCTCGACGGCCGGGGGAGCGCCGCCCCGGACGGAGGGTCCGGCCGCCGCGCTCTGCTTGAGCAGGTCGAGGCTCTCGCGCAGGTGGTCCGTATCGCTGCGCACCCGGCGCACGTCCAGGCCGGTGCCGAGTCGCGCCTCCAGCCTTCCCACCGACCGGACCAGGTCGTCCAGGCTGCGTTCAACCGCCGTCAGTTCGTCCTGATGGGACATATCACGTGCCCTCACTTTGAAGGTGTGGTGGGCGATCTCATGCGCCCGAGAGTGTCGCGCGTCACAGTAGGGGTTGGGAAGGGGTCCGGCGCGATTACGACTCGAACCGGTGCGTTTCGGCTACCGGGTGCGACGGCGGAGATCGAACGCCGATACGGGCGGGGGCGGTGAATACGGCCGTACGCACGCCTGCTGACCCCCTGTCGGTCCTGTCGTATTGCGCCGGGCGGGTGGCCTTCGTACGGGCTTGGACGTGTCGGGTGGCCGGGCGTCGAACGGTCGCTTTCAGTAGGGGCTCATAGATGTGATGAGCCGCAAAGTCGGCCGAACGTGGTGTGCCGGAGCCAGAACGCCGGCGGCGCCGCGCGGGCGAGCCCGGAGGTAACGGTCATGACCCACCACGACAACCCCTCGGCCCGCGCGGTCCGTGGACGCCGCATCGCCGCACTGGCCGCGGCGGGGGTGCTGCTCCCGCTGCCGGCCCTTTCCGGATGCAGCGGGGAGGGCGGGCAGTCGTCCGCCCCGGCGTCCCAGGACATCGCCCCGGCGCCCCGCGACGAGGTCAAGGACGGCGGCACCCTGCGCTGGGCGGTCGACGCGATGCCCGGCACCCTCAACGCCTTCCAGGCCGACGCCGACGCGACCACCAGCCGGATCGCCGGTGCGGTGCTGCCCAGCATGTTCACCGTCGACGCCGGCGGTGCCCCGCAGCGCAACGCCGACTACCTCGACGCCGCGGACATCAGCGCCCGCGACCCCAAGCAGGTCGTCACCTACAAGATCAACCCCAAGGCGCGGTGGAGCGACGGCACCGCGATCACCGCCGCGGACTTCATCGCCCAGTGGACGGCGCTGCGCGGCAAGGACAACGCGTACTGGACCGCCCGCAACGCCGGCTACGACCGGATCGGCAAGGTCGAGCAGGGTGCGGGCAGCCGCGAGGTCAAGGTCACCTTCGCCCGGCCCTACGCCGACTGGCGGTCGCTGTTCACCCCGCTCTACCCCAAGAGCGTGATGGGCGACGCCAACGCCTTCAACGACTCCGCGCGCGAGCGGCTCGCGGTCGGCGCGGGCCCGTTCCTGGTCCAGAAGCGGGACGCCGCCAAGGGGCGGGTGGTCCTCGTGCGCAACCCGTCGTGGTGGGGCGCGACCGCCAAGCTCGACAAGATCGTGCTGGAGGCGCTGCCCGGGGACAAGCGGTCCGCGGCGCTGGCCGCCGGGTCCATCGACGTCGCCGCGGTCGACCAGATCGCCGCGAAGCGGGTCGCCTCCGCCCGGGGGCCGGCGGCGGGCTTCCTGCGCAAGCCCGCCGCCGGCAACGCGGGCCCCCAGGGCGACGGCAGCCGCGCCCAGGACCGCCATGGAGCCAAGAACGCCGCCGAGCGCGCGGCACTGAGCGGCTACACCCTCCACAAGGCCCTGGAGCCCGCCTACACCCAGCTCGCCCTCAACGGCAGCAGCGGCCCGCTGGCCGACGACCGGGTGCGCCGCGCGGTGGCCCGCGCCATCGACCGGCAGGCCCTCGCCGACGTCGTCCTCAAGCCGCTGGACCTGCCGTCCGAGCCGCTGGGCAGCCATCTGCTGATGGCCGGGCAGCGCGGCTACGAGGACCACAGCGACGCGCTCGGCGACCAGGACACCGGGGCGGCCAAGGCGCTGCTCGCCGACGCCGGCTGGAAGGCCGACGGCGAGGGGCGGCAGGCCGGCGGGAAGGCGGCCGCACCGGCGCCCGGCGCCTGGCGCGGCGCGGACGGCCCCGGGGACGACGGCGGGGCGGCCGGCCGCGACCGGGTGGGGGACGGCCCCGGGCGGGACGGCTACGACGGCGAGGACGACCGGGACGGCGGGACCGACGCCTACGACGAGGACGCCGACGGCGCGAACGACGGCCGCAACCCGGGCCGCCCCGCTCCCGGGCACGCCGGCCCGCCCGCCCGCGGCGCCCAGGAGCCGGGCGCCCGGCCCGCCGCCGCCGAGGCGCCGCTGTCCTTCACCGGCGCGGTCGGCTCGGAGATCCAGCGGGCGGCCCTGCTGCGGCAGAGCGCCGCGATCTACAAGGACGCCGCCGCCCGGCAGAAGCAGCAGGCGGACGGCGACCGCGACTCGGCCGCGTACGCCCGGTACAAGCGGTACCGCAAGCGCGCGGCGCAGACGTTGAGCGCCGCCGAGCTGGTCGAGACCGGCCGCCAGGTGGACCTGCCGGCGTCCGGCGGCCGCCCCGGCGCCCGCCACGTCGTCGCCGGGCACGTCCACGGCGCGGCCGTCGCCCGCGCCGACCGGGACCCGGCCGGGGACAAGGCGGCGGCCCGCAGCACCACGGTCAGGAAGAACGGCAAACCGCTCACGCTGCGCTTCGTCCTGCCCGACGGGGCGGCCGCCGAGCCGCTGCGCACCGTCGGCCGGCGGATCGCCACGATGCTCTCCAAGATCGGCGTGCAGACCTCCCTGCAGCGGGTCTCCGACGCCAGCTACTTCCAGGACCACATCGCCTCCGGCGACTTCGACCTGGCGCTGTACTCCTGGCCCGGCACCGCCTACCCGGCGACCGACGCCCGTCCGATCTACGCTAAGCCGCAGCCGGCGCCCGACGGCTCGCTGACCGTCGAGCAGAACTACAGCCGGGTCGGCACCGACCACATCGACCAGCTCTTCGACCAGGCCGCCTCCGAGCTGGACGAGACCGCCGCGCGCACGCTGGTGGAGCAGGCCGACGCCCGGATCTGGGCGGCCGCCGGGTCGATCCCGCTCTACCAGCGGCCCGAGCTGGTGGCCACCAAGGAGTCGCTGGCCAACGTGGGCGCCTTCGGGTTCGCCACACCGCGCTTCCAGGACATCGGCTACAAGAAGTAAGGGCCACCCCAAAGCTAACAATCGGTAAAAAACCGCAGGTCAGAGGGTATGGGCCTGGGCTGCGGCGGCCATAACCGCCGCAGCCACGTACCATGGGGTGAGGCCGTGGCGTGTCATGCCCGGCAGGCGCGCGTACCGGATGGACGCGTCGCCATCCACGATTCCGGGAGAAGCGCCGCCAGTATGCCCACCCGCCACGACATTCGTAACGTCGCCATCGTCGCCCACGTCGACCACGGCAAGACGACCATCGTCGACGCCATGCTCAAGCAGGCCGGCTCCTTCGCCGCGCACGCCGCCGAGTCCCTCGACGACCGCATGATGGACTCGAACGATCTGGAGCGTGAGAAGGGCATCACGATCCTCGCCAAGAACACGGCGGTGAAGTATCACCCCAAGGACGGCGGCGACGTCATCACGATCAACATCATCGACACCCCCGGCCACGCCGACTTCGGTGGCGAGGTCGAGCGCGGTCTGTCGATGGTGGACGCGGTCGTCCTGCTCGTGGACGCCTCCGAGGGCCCGCTCCCGCAGACCCGCTTCGTGCTGCGCAAGGCCCTCCAGCAGCGTCTGCCCGTCATCCTGTGCATCAACAAGACGGACCGCCCGGACTCCCGGATCGACGAGGTCGTCAACGAGACCTACGACCTCTTCCTGGACCTGGACGCGGACGAGGACCAGATCGAGTTCCCGATCGTCTACGCCTGCGGCCGTGACGGCATCGCCTCGCTGACCAAGCCGGAGGACGGCACGGTCCCGGCGGACTCCACCAACCTGGAGCCGTTCTTCTCCACGATCCTGGAGCACGTCCCGGCCCCCGAGTACGACGAGACGGCGCCGCTGCAGGCCCACGTCACCAACCTCGACGCGGACAACTTCCTCGGCCGTATCGCGCTGCTCCGCGTCGAGCAGGGCGAGCTGCGCAAGGGCCAGACCGTGGCCTGGATCAAGCGCGACGGCTCGGTCGCCAACGTCCGCATCACCGAGCTGATGATGACCGAGGCGCTCACCCGCAAGCCCGCCGAGGTCGCGGGCCCCGGTGACATCTGCGCCGTGGCCGGTATCCCGGACATCATGATCGGCGAGACCCTGGCCGACCCGGAGAACCCGATCGCGCTGCCGCTGATCACGGTGGACGAGCCGGCCATCTCGATGACCATCGGCACCAACACCTCGCCGCTCGTCGGCCGTGGCGGCACCGGCAAGGGCGCGGACGCCAAGGCCGCGGTCAAGGACCGCAAGGTCACCGCCCGCCAGGTCAAGGACCGCCTGGACCGCGAGCTGATCGGTAACGTCAGCCTCCGGGTCCTGGACACCGAGCGCCCCGACGCCTGGGAGGTGCAGGGCCGCGGTGAGCTGGCCCTGGCGATCCTGGTCGAGCAGATGCGCCGTGAGGGCTTCGAGCTGACCATCGGCAAGCCGCAGGTCGTCACGCAGGAGATCGACGGCAAGACGTACGAGCCGGTCGAGCGCATGACCATCGACGTCCCCGAGGAGCACATGGGCGCCGTCACGCAGCTCATGGGCGTCCGCAAGGGCCGCATGGACAACATGTCGAACCACGGCTCCGGCTGGGTCCGCATGGAGTTCGTCGTCCCGTCCCGCGGCCTCATCGGCTTCCGCACGGAGTTCCTGACCAACACCCGCGGTACGGGCATCGCCCACTCGATCCACGAGGGCCACGAGCCGTGGTTCGGCACGCTGGCGACCCGTAACAACGGCTCGCTCGTCGCCGACCGCTCCGGCGCGGTCACCGCCTTCGCGATGACCAACCTCCAGGAGCGCGGTGTGCTGTTCACCGACCCCGGCACCGAGGTGTACGAGGGCATGATCGTCGGCGAGAACTCGCGCGCCGACGACATGGACGTGAACATCACCAAGGAGAAGAAGCTCACCAACATGCGGTCGGCCTCGGCCGACTCCTTCGAGGCGATCGTCCCGCCGCGCAAGCTCTCCCTGGAGCAGTCCCTGGAGTTCTGCCGCGACGACGAGTGCGTCGAGGTGACCCCGGAGGCCGTGCGCATCCGCAAGGTCGTCCTGGACCAGAAGGAGCGCGGCCGCACCGCGTCCCGCGCCAAGCGGTAACGCTGGGCGCTGGGCCGTTATTCGGGCTCAGGTTTGTGGGGCGTCCCTCTTGTACGGGGGGCGCCCCTCCCTGCGTTTTGGCCCGCTTCCCACGTTGTCGGCTTTCCCGCCGTAGGGGTTTCTCGCCGTTGCTCCCCCTCTGCCTAAAGGGCGTGGGAGGTACCCCCAGCGGCGGGCGTTTGTGTGTCGGGTGCGGTGACAGCCCTACGGACTTCGTCCTACGGTCTGTCCCCTCCCGTGGGTGGGGGTTGGGGAGGCCGGTGGGGGCGGGCCTTATCCGTCGACCGCGCGCAGACGAGGGCTGACGTTCACCCCCACGGTCTTCTCCCACACTCAACGGGAGGGGGCGGGTCGGTGGGGTAGGGGTGTGGGACGTAAAGCGCAGCAGTCCCACACCCCTACCCCACCGGCCCGTCACCGGCAGCCGAACAGCCCCGCGCAGCGGCACCGCCCGCCGCAGGCGCAACGGCGAGAAACCCCCACGGCGCCGCAGACAACAACGTGGGAAGCCAGCCAAGCGCAGCGAACCGGCAAATGGAGCACCCCAAAAATGCGACACCCCCCACTTTGCGATCTTATGTGGGCTAATGATCGCGGAGCTGAGGAGGCACCATGGGTGGAGCCACGCGCGCGAAGTGGGGCGCGTGCGCCGTCGCGGTGGCCCTCGTGGCCACGGGCTGCGGCGGGGGGAACGCGGCCCGTGCCGGGGTGGTCAGCGCCTCGTGGGGGGATCCGCAGAATCCTCTGGAGCCGGCGAACACCAACGAGGTCCAGGGCGGCAAGGTCCTGGAGATGCTGTTCCGGGGGCTCAAGCGCTACAACCCGAGGACCGGGGCCGCACAGAACGTCGTCGCCGAGCGCATCGAGACCGAGGACTCGCAGAACTTCACGGTGACGCTGAAGCCCGGCTGGTCCTTCAGCAACGGGGAGAAGGTCACCGCCGCATCGTTCGTGGATGCCTGGAATTACGGGGCGCTGCTGGACAACAAGCAGAAGAACGCGCCGTTCTTCCAGTACATCGACGGCTTCGACCGGGTGCATCCGGACAATGGTGTGGCCACCGCCCGGACCCTGTCGGGGCTTGCGGTGAAGAACGACCGGACCTTCACCGTGAAACTCCGTCAGAAATTCTCCAGCTGGCCGGACACGCTGGGCTATGCGGCTTTCATGCCGCTGCCGCGGGCGTTCTTCACCGACCATGACGCATGGCTGGAACAGCCCATCGGCAATGGCCCGTACGTCGTGGACTCCTATGAAAAGGGGTCCGTGCTGCGGATGCGGAAATGGGCGAAGTACCCGGGCGACGATCCGGCCCGGAACGCCGGGATCGACCTGCGCGTCTACACGGACAGCAATACCGCCTACACCGATCTGCAGGCCGGGAACCTCGATCTGGTCGACGACGTGCCGGCCGCCCAGCTCAAGAGCGTCCACGCCGATCTGGGAAAGCGGTACATCAACCAGCCGGCCGGGATCATCCAGACCCTCGCCTTCCCCATGTACCTCAAGGGATGGGGCGAGCCGGGCAAGGACAAGGTGCGCCGGGGACTGTCGATGGCGATCGACCGGCAGCAGATCACCAGGGAGATCTTCCAGCGGACGCGGACGCCCGCGACGGACTGGACCTCGCCGGTGCTCGGGATGGACGGGGGGTACAAGGCGGGGCTGTGCGGTGAGGTCTGCATGTTCGATCCGGCGAAGGCCAGGGCGCTGATCAAGGAAGGCGGCGGGCTGCCCGGCGGCCGGATGACCATCACGTACAACGCCGACACCGGCTCGCACAAGGACTGGGTCGACGCGATCTGCAACAGCATCAACAAATCGCTGCGGGACGACAGAGCCTGTGTGGGAAATCCGATCGGCACGTTCGCCGATTTCCGGAACAAGATCGCGGCGAAGGGCATGCCCGGACCGTTCCGCAACGGCTGGCAGATGGACTATCCGCTGATCCAGAACTTCCTTCAGCCGCTGTACTACACCAACTCCTCGGCCAATGACGGCAAGTTCAGCAACGCCGGATTCGACAAGCTGGTGAATGCGGCGAACGCGGCGCCGGACAGCAAGGAGGCCGTCGAGAAGTTCCAGGCCGCGGAGCGGATACTCGTCCGCCAGATGCCGGCGATTCCGCTGTGGTACCAGAACGGCAGCGGCGGCTATTCGGACCGGATCAGCAATGTGTCGCTGAATCCGTTCAGCGTGCCGGTCTACAACGAGATCAAGGTCAACTGAGCGCGCCGCGGGCCCTGTTGCCGCCCGCGCCGCCCGTACTGTCCGCGCGATGAGGGAGGTTGGGGCCGGTGGGACGCTATGTGATCCGGCGGCTGCTGCAGATGGTCCCGGTGTTCGTCGGCAGCACCTTCCTGATCTTCTTCATGGTGTACGCGCTGGGCGACCCCGTCGCGGCGATGTTCGGCGACCGGGCGCCGGACCCCGCCACCGCCGCCCAGATCCGCCGCGACCTCTACCTCGACCAGCCGCTGTGGCAGCAGTACCTGCACTACATGGGGCAGATCTTCCGGGGGGACTTCGGCACCGCCTTCAACGGCCAGTCGGTCACCGAGCTGATGGCCTCGGCCTTCCCCGTCACCCTGCGGCTGACGGTGATCGCCATCGTGATCGAGATGATCGTGGGCGTGGTGCTGGGGGTCTTCAGCGGTCTGCGGCGGGGCCGGGGCATCGACACCACCGTGCTGCTGCTCTCGCTCGTCGTGGTGTCCATCCCGACGTTCGTGAGCGGCTATCTGCTGCAGTTCGTCTTCGGCGTGCGGTGGGGCTGGGCCGCGCCGTCCGTCGCCCCGGAGGCGCCGCTGAACGAGATGCTGCTGCCGGGCCTGGTGCTGGCGCTGGTGTCGCTGGCGTATGTGACCCGGCTGACCCGCACCTCGATCGCGGAGAACGCCCGCGCCGACTACGTCCGTACGGCCGTCGCCAAGGGCCTGCCGCAACGCCGCGTCATCACCCGCCATCTGCTGCGCAATTCACTGATCCCGGTGGTCACCTTCATCGGTACCGATATCGGCGCCCTGATGGGCGGCGCGATCGTCACCGAGCGCATCTTCAACATCCACGGCGTCGGATTCCAGCTCTACCAGGGAATCCTCCGGCAGAACTCGCCGACCGTCGTGGGCTTCGTGACGATCCTGGTGCTGGTCTTCCTCGTCGCGAACCTCCTCGTCGACCTGCTCTACGCCGTCCTCGACCCGAGGATCCGCTATGCCTGACTCCTACGTCCCCAAGGAAGCCATCGGCCACGGCGACGGCGGCTCCGCCGCGCTGGCCATCGGCGAGGCCGAGTCGCTGGAGCGCAGGCCCGGCGCCGCGCCGCCCGGTGCCGGGCCACCCGCCCCCGTGCCCCTGGGCAAGCCGCGCAGCCTGTGGAGCGACGCCTGGCACGATCTGCGCCGCAACCCGGTCTTCGTGCTCTCCGCGCTGGTCATCGTCTTCCTGGTGGTCATCGCGATCTGGCCGCAGCTGATCGCCACCGGCAACCCCTACCGCGCCGACCTGGCCAAGGCGCAGCAGGGCTCCCAGCCCGGCCACCCCTTCGGCTTCGACACCCAGGGCCGGGACGTCTACACCCGCGTGGTCTACGGGGCCCGCGCCTCCATCACCGTCGGCGTCTGCGCCACCGCCGGTGCCGCGCTGCTGGGCAGCCTGATGGGCGGGCTGGCCGGCTTCTTCGGCGGCTGGTCGGACACCCTGCTCTCCCGGACCGCCGACATCTTCTTCGGCATCCCGGTGATCCTCGGCGGGCTGGTCTTCCTCTCCGTCGTCACCAGCACCACCGTCTGGCCGGTGGTCGGGTTCATCGTGCTGCTGGGCTGGCCGCAGGTCTCCCGTATCGCCCGCGGCTCCGTCGTCACCGCCAAGCAGCACGACTACGTCCAGGCCGCCCGCGCCCTGGGCGCCGGCAACGGGCGGATGCTGCTGCGGCATATCGCGCCGAACGCCGTGGCGCCGGTCATCGTCGTCGCCACCATCGCGCTCGGTACGTACATCGCGCTGGAGGCGACGCTGTCCTACCTGGGGGCGGGCCTGAAGCCGCCCACCGTCTCCTGGGGCATCGACATCTCCTCGGCCTCCACCTACATCCGCAGCGCGCCGCACATGCTGCTGTGGCCGGCGGGCGCGCTGAGCATCACGGTGCTGGCGTTCATCATGCTCGGCGACGCGGTGCGCGACGCCCTCGACCCCAAGTTGCGCTGAGGAGGCGGCAGATGACGAACAGTGCCGGTGAGGCCGTAGGCGGTGGCGCGGGTACGGTCACCGACACCGCCCTGCTCGACGTGCGGGACCTGCGGGTGGAGTTCCGTACCCGGGACGGGATCGCGAAGGCCGTCAACGGCGTCAGCTTCGGCGTCGCGCCGGGCCAGACGCTGGCGGTGCTCGGCGAGTCCGGCTCCGGCAAGTCCGTCACCGCACAGGCCGTGATGGGGATCCTGGACTCGCCGCCCGGCTTCGTGACCGGCGGCGAGATCATCTTCCAGGGCCGCGATCTGCTGACGCTGCGCAAGGACGAGCGGCGCAGGGTCCGCGGCGCCAAGATGGCGATGATCTTCCAGGACGCGCTGTCCTCGCTGAACCCGGTGCTCAGCGTCGGGGCGCAGCTGGGGGAGATGTTCCAGGTCCATGAGGGGATGTCCCGCAAGGAGGCCCGCGGCCGGGCCGTGGAGCTGATGGAGCGGGTGGGCATCCCCGCGGCCGGGGCGCGGGTGGGGGACTATCCGCACCAGTTCTCCGGCGGGATGCGCCAGCGCATCATGATCGCGATGGCGCTGGCCCTGGGCCCCGATCTGATCATCGCCGACGAGCCGACCACCGCGCTGGACGTCACCGTCCAGGCGCAGGTCATGGACCTGCTCGCGGAGCTGCAGCGCGAGTTCACCATGGGGCTGATCCTGATCACCCATGACCTGGGCGTGGTCGCCGACGTCGCCGACACCATCGCGGTGATGTACGCCGGGCGGATCGTGGAGACCGCACCCGTCCACCAGCTCTACCGCGCGCCCGCCCACCCGTACACCCGAGGGCTGCTGGACTCCATCCCCCGGCTGGACCACAAGGGGCAGCGGCTGTACGCGATCAAGGGACTGCCGCCCAATCTGACGGCCATCCCCCCGGGCTGCCCGTTCAACCCGCGCTGCCCGCTGGCGCAGGACATCTGCCGCACGGACCTGCCGCCGCTGTACGAGGCCGGCCCCGGCCGGGCCAGTGCCTGCCACTTCTGGAAGGAGACCCTAGGTGGCGCGCGATGACGCAAGCCCGGCCGCGGCCGGCGCCGGACCGGCGCCCGGCGAGCCCCTCCTGGAGATCCGCGATCTGGTCAAGCACTTCCCCCTGACCCGGGGCGTGCTCTTCAAGAAGCAGATCGGCGCCGTCAAGGCCGTCGACGGGGTCTCCTTCGACCTCCGCAAGGGCGAGACCCTGGGGATCGTCGGGGAGTCGGGCTGCGGCAAGTCCACGGTCGCCAAGCTGCTGGTGGGCCTCGAACGCCCGACGGCGGGTCGGATCCGCTACCGCGGCGAGGACATCACCCGGCTGTCGGGCCGGGCGATGAAGGCGGTGCGCCGCAACATCCAGATGGTCTTCCAGGACCCCTACACCTCCCTGAACCCCCGGATGACGGTCGGCGACATCGTCGGCGAGCCCTACGAGATCCACCCCGAGGTGGCCCCCAAGGGAGACCGCCGCCGCAAGGTCCAGGAACTCCTGGACGTGGTGGGGCTCAACCCCGAGTACATCAACCGCTATCCGCACCAGTTCTCCGGCGGCCAGCGCCAGCGGATCGGCATCGCCCGCGGCCTGGCCCTGCGCCCGGAGATCATCGTCGCCGACGAGCCGGTCTCCGCGCTGGACGTCTCCGTCCAGGCCCAAGTGGTCAACCTCCTGGAGCAGTTGCAGGACGAGTTCGACCTCTCCTACGTCTTCATCGCCCACGACCTGTCCGTCGTCCGGCATATCTCCGACCGGATCGCGGTGATGTACCTGGGACGGCTCGCCGAGATCGGCACCGAGGAGCAGATCTACGACCACCCCACCCACCCCTACACCCAGGCCCTGCTCTCCGCCGTGCCCGTACCGGACCCCGACTCCCGCGCCGCCCGCGACCGCATCCTGCTCACCGGCGACGTCCCCTCACCCGCCAGCCCGCCGTCCGGCTGCCGCTTCCGCACCCGCTGCTGGAAGGCCCGGGACCTGTGCGCCGAGGTCGTCCCCCCGCTCGAAGTCCCCCCGCCCTTCCGGGAGTCGACCGGCCCGGCCCGGCACCCCTCGGCCTGCCACTTCGCCCAGGAGCGCCAGGCGGCACGGGGCGAGAAGCGGCTGCCCGAGGGCGAGGACGGCGAGGAGCGGCTGCCCGGCGGAGAGGACGGCGAGGAGCGGCTGCCGGACGGCCCGGAACCGGGGCCGGTGGCGCATCGCTAAGGGCTGTCCCGTAATCCCTGGTGGATCAGCGCACGGCGTCAGATGCGGTGCATCGCAAGGCGGAGGGGCGTCCGGATACTGGGCGTATCCGGACGTTCCGACAACGGTGGGGGTCCCCCCGCGCCGTTCAGGCGTGGGGGAGAGGTGCCGTAGCTGTCGTCGTGCGCCCGCCAGGGATTACGGGACAGCCCTTAGGGCCTTTCCGACCCTGACCCATCGGACAGGCCCTAGGCCACCCCCCGCGCCGCGCCCCTCGCGCCGCCGACCGTGCCGCGCACCACCTCCAGATACGCCCCGATGGCGTCCCGGTTGCGTATCAGCGTCTCGATGCGCTCGGTCATCTGGTCGCGCTCGTGCTCCAGTGTGGCGAGCATCTCCGGTGTCGCGTCGGGGAAGTGGATGGCCCGGGGCTTGTCCAGGCAGGGCAGGATCTGCTTGATGATCCGGGTCGGCAACCCGGAGTCGAGCAGCCCGCGGATCTGCAGCACCCGGTCGACGCAGGACTCGTCATACGCGCGGTAGCCGTTGGCGCAGCGCGTGGCGACGATCAGCCCCTGCTCCTCGTAGTAGCGCAGCAGCCGCCGAGGCGTGCCCGTGCGCGCCGACAGCTCTCCGATCCGCATCGGCGTCACCCCCTCCCCGAACGACAACACCGCCGTGGCGGGAGAAGTTCCCGCCACGGCGGCAGTCGGCAGATCCTGCGTGCTACTTGTCGGAGTCGGTCCCCGCGTCCTCGATCGCCGCCAGCGCCGGGTCGAGGATGATGTCCTCGTCGCGGGCCGCGGTCGTCGGCTCCTCCGGGAAGTGGCAGGCTGTCAGGTGGCCCGCCTCGTTGCCGGAGAGCTGGATCAGCGGCGGCTGCTCCGTGGCGCACTTGTCCTGCGCCTTCCAGCAGCGGGTGCGGAAGCGGCAGCCGGAGGGCGGGTTGACGGGGGAGGGCACGTCGCCGGCGAGCCGGATGCGCTCGCGCGCCTCCTCCTCGCTCTCCACCAGCTTGGCCTCCGGCACGGCGGAGAGCAGCGCGTGGGTGTACGGGTGGCGCGGCCGGTTGTAGATCGCGTCGCGGGAGCCCACCTCGACGACCTTGCCGAGGTACATCACCGCGACCCGCTCGCTGAAGTGCCGCACGATCGCCAGGTCGTGGGCGATGAACAGGAACGCGATGCCCAGCTCGCGCTGGAGCTCCTGGAGCAGGTTGACGACCTGGGCCTGGATGGAGACGTCCAGGGCCGAGACCGGCTCGTCGGCGACGATCAGCTTCGGCTCCAGGGCCAGCGCCCGGGCCACGCCGATGCGCTGCCGCTGGCCGCCGGAGAACTCGTGCGGGAAGCGGTTGTAGTGCTCCGGGTTCAGGCCCACGGTCTCCAGGAGCTCACGGATCCGCTTCTCCCGCCCACCGGGCGGGTTGATCCCGTTGATCTCCATCGGGCCGCCGATGATGCTGCCGACCGTCTGCCGCGGGTTGAGCGAGGCGTACGGGTCCTGGAAGATCATCTGGATCTCGGAGCGGATCGGCGCCAGCTGCTTGCGGCCCGCGTGGGTGATGTCCTGACCCGCGTACGTGATCTTGCCGGAGGTCGGCTCCATGAGCCGGGTGAGCAGCCGCCCGGTGGTGGACTTGCCGCAGCCCGACTCGCCGACCAGGCCGAAGCTCTCGCCGGCGTGCACGGTCAGGTCGACGCCGTCGACCGCCTGGACCGCGCCGACCCTCCGCTTGAACGGAAAGCCGCCGTAGATCGGGAAGTGCTTGGTGAGGCCCTCGGCGGTGAGCAGCGGCTCGCCCTGGGCGGGCGCGGCGTCGCGGGGTGCCGGGAGGGTGACGTTGTCTGACATGGTGGTCGCTCCCTAGCCCAGCCGGGGCTTGATCTGCTCGGTGAAGAGGGTCTGCTTCTGCTCGGCGCTCAGGTGGCAGGCCGCGGCCCGCCCCAGCTCCAGCAGCGGCCGCTCGTCGGTGCACTTGGTGCCGCCGACCTCGCCGGCGAAGCCGCAGCGCGGGTTGAACGCGCAGCCCGACGGCGGGTTGAGCAGGCTCGGCGGGCTGCCCGGGATCGGGTGCAGCGCCTCGCTGACGTCCGAGGAGAGCCGCGGCATGGAGCTCAGCAGGCCCCAGGTGTACGGGTGCCGGGGCTGGGTGAGGATCTCCTTGACCGAGCCCCGCTCGACGGCCCGGCCCGCGTACATCACCAGCAGGTCGTCCGCCGTGTTGGCGACCACGCCGAGGTCGTGGGTGATCAGGATGATCGCGGAGCCGAACTCCTGCTGGAGGTCCTTGAGCAGGTCGAGGATCTGCGCCTGGACGGTGACGTCGAGCGCGGTGGTCGGCTCGTCGGCGATCAGCAGCTGGGGGTTGCAGACCAGCGCCATGGCGATCATGGCGCGCTGGCGCATACCGCCCGAGAACTGGTGCGGATAGTCGTCCACCCGCAGGGTCGGCTGCGGGATGCCGACCTTGGCCAGCATCTCGATGGCGCGCTGCCGGCCCTCGCGCTTGCTGGCGCCGGTGTGCTTGATGAACGGTTCGGCGATCTGCCGGCCGACGGTGTAGTACGGCGACAGGGCGGTCAGCGCGTCCTGGAAGATCATCGCCATCTTGTTGCCGCGGAGCTTCTCCAGGGTCTTCTCCTTGGCCCCGGTCAACTCCTGGCCGTCCAGCGTGATGTCGCCGGAGATCTCGGTGGTCTTGGGGTTGTGCAGCCCCAGGATCGAGAGGTTGGTCACCGACTTGCCGGAGCCCGACTCGCCGACGATGCCGAGCGTCTGGCCGCGTTCCAGATCGAAGGAGAGACCGTCGACCGCCTTGACGATGCCGTCCTCGGTGGAGAACCGCACCTGCAGGTCACGAACGGACAGGAAGGGGTCGGACCCGGACGGCGTGGTGGCGTCCTCGGTCTTGGTGAGTGTGGTCACTTCAGGCTCTCCTAGGACAGGCGCACGCGCGGGTCGATGAAGGCGTACGTCGCATCCACGATGATGTTGAACACCAGGATCAGGGCGGCGCTGAAGACCAGCACGCCCATGACCATGGGCAGATCCAGGGTGAGGACGGAGTCGATCGCGAGCCGTCCGACGCCCGCCAGCTGGAAGGTGAACTCGGTGATCATCGCGCCGCCGAACAGCGAGCTGAGGTCCATGCCGAGGATCGTGACGATGGGGATCAGCGAGCCGCGCCAGGCGTAGCGCAGGAAGACGTACGAGCGGGACAGGCCCTTGGCCTTGGCGGTCCGGACGTGCTCCTCCTGCAGCTGCTCGATCATCGTCGAGCGGGACATACGGGTGTACTGCGCGGTGAAGATCGTCGCCATGACGAGCCAGGGCAGCAGCAGACCCATGAACCACCCCGCGGGGTCCGAGGTCAGCTCCACGTACTTGGGGGAGTCCATGAGGCCGCTGTAGACGAACAGACCCAGGGCGATCGGGCCGAGGATGTAGATCTGCGCGGAACTCAGCACCATCGAGACCGAGGTGAGGACCTTGTCCAGGAACGAGCCGCGCTTGTAGGCGGCGAGCAGGCCGGTGCCCAGGCCCACGGTCAGGAACACCGCGGCGCCGCCGACGGCCAGCGAGGCGGTGGTGGGCAGCCGGTCGATCAGCGTCGCCCAGACGTCCTGCTTGGTGGCGAAGGAGTAGCCGAAGCACGGGGCGTCGCAGTGGCCGATGGAGTAGTCGCGGCCGGCGAAGATGCCGACGAGCCAGTCCCAGTACTGCGTCGGCAGCGGCTTGTCGAGGCCGAGGTTCTGGTGGATCAGCGCGATGTTGTCCGCGGTGCAGTTCTTTCCGCAGGACATCGCGGCCGGGTCACCGGCACCGAAGAACACGAAGAACGTGAAGGCACTGAGCAGAAGAAGGATGACAACAGCGCCGAACGTCCGGCGAAGTAGGAATTGAAGCATGGCAGTTCGCTGCTCTCAGGACGGCGGCGGCGGTGGGCGTGAGGGGTGGGAGGACAAAGGCCCCGGAGGGCGCGCGTTCCGCCGTGTGCGCGCCGTCCGGAGTGCCTTCGTCAGGTGGTCGCCTGAGCGGCTACCGCTACTTCTTCAGGTACAGCGTGTTCGGGTCGAGGTAGCTGACGTCCATGTTGTAGCGGGCGCCACCGACGTTCGAGCCGTACAGCTGGAGCATCTTGGTGTAGAAGACCGGGGCGGCCGGGTTGACCTTCTCCACGATGTACTGGTGCAGCTTCGTCCACGCCTCGGTGGCCTTGTTGAGGTCCGTCATCTTCTCGATGCGGTCGATCTCGTCGGACACGTGCTGGTCACGGACGTGCGAGTAGTTCGCGGCGCCGTCCTGGATCTGGCGGCCGTCGTACGACGGCGGGATGACGGTGGAGGCGTCCGCCCAGTCCTGGCCCCAGCCGGTCATGTAGATGTCGAAGCCGTTGTCGACCTTGCCCATCTGCTCGTACCAGGAGGCCGCGTCGATCTCCTTCTTCTGCACGTTGAAGCCGGCCTTGGTCAGGGCGTCCTCGATGGCGACGGCTTCCTTCTGGCGCGACTCGGTGTTGGAGTAGGCGTACACGAGCTTCATACCCGTCTTGCCCGCCTCCTTCAGGAGCTTCTTGGCCTTCTCCGGCTCGCCGTTGGGGTTCTTCAGCTTGCCGTAGGGGTCGTAGCCCTTCTTGTAGCCGGCCACGGTCGGGGCGAGCAGACCGCCGGCGATCTCACCGCCGTAGCTGCCGCCGTTGAGCCGGACGATCTGCTGGCTCGGCAGCGCGTAGGTGATCGCGTCGCGGATCTTCTTGTCCTTGAGGCGGTCCATGTTGAAGTTCATCTGCCAGACGTAGGGCTGGTAGCCCTGCACCAGGCGCTTGCTCGCGCTCGCGTTGTCCAGCACGTTCTTGGTCAGGGTGGGCTCCACCGCGTTGGTGAAGCTGACCGCGTTCTTGGCCTCGCCCTGGTCGGCCATCAGGCGCTTGGTGGAGTCCGACGCCTGGTGGTTGAAGGTGATGTTGTAGCCGTCCGGGTAACCGGTGCGCATCGGGTCCGTCTTCGGGTCCCAGTTCTTGTTGCGCACGAGCTGCATGGACTTGCCGGACTTGAACGACGCGATCTTGTACGGACCGGCGCACACCGGCTTGACGTCGTAGGCGTCCTTGGTGTCCTTGGCGCTGTCCGGCACCACGCTGTAGCCGGGCATCGTCAGCGCGTAGGGCAGCTGCGACTGCGGCTTCTTGAAGTGGAAGATGACGGTCTTCTCGTCCGGGGTGTCCAGGACGCTCTTGGGCAGGTGGTCGCCCTTGTACGGACCGTCCGGCAGCGCCTTGCGGTAGGTCGTGCCGCTGCCCGACAGCCAGGTCTGGATGTAGGTCGGGCCGTCGGTGATGAACTTGGCGTACAGCCGCTCTATCGAGTGCCGGATGTCCTTCGAGGTGATCGGCTTGCCGTCCTCGAACTTGATGCCGTCCTTGAGCGTGTACTTCCAGGTCTTGCCGCCGTCGGACATCTGGCCGGCGTCGGTGGCCAGGTCACCGACCACCTTGGCGTTGCCCTTGTCGTCCTGCTTGAAGGCGGTCAGGCCGCGGAAGATCAGCTGCGACAGGGCCTTCATGTCGCTGACGTACATCTGGCCCGGGTCGAGGTGGTTGTAGCTGTCACGCTGGTACACGCGGATGGTGCCGCCGGAGTGGGCGCCCTTGACCGCGACGGCCGGGCCGACGGAGTCGGCGGCGGTGCCCAGCGGGACCGCCTTGGCCTGCGCCGCGGCGTCCGCGTCCGTCTGCGCCTTGTCCTTGTTGGAGCCGCTGCCGCCGCTGCAACCGGTCAGCGCGAGTGAACCGGCCGCCAGGGCCACGATCACCGCGCGTGCTCTGCGCGTAGAAAGTGCGTTCATGAGTTCCAAGCACCTGCCTGTCAGTTGGGGTCCAGTTGTGCTGTCCGAAGCAACCGGGGCAGGCCCGGGAGGTGGGGGTGACAGCGAGCCCCCCGCAAGTGGACGATCAGCGCCCGGACTTGGGGTCGAAGGCGTCGCGGACCGAGTCTCCGAGCAGGTTGAAGCAGAGCACGAAGATCAGCATGGCCGCGGCGGGGAAGAGCAGGAACGTCGGGTCGTTCTCGTAGAAGCGGGCGCCCGACTGGAACAGCCGTCCCCAGTCGGGGGTCGGCTCGACGATGCCGACGCCCAGGAAGGACAGGCCCGCCTCCGCGGTGACGAAGAGCGGCAGCATGTAGGTGCTCTGCACCAGTACCGGCGTGACCACGTTCGGCAGCAGCTCCTTGCGGATGATCCGCCAGGGCGAGGCCCCGGTGATCTTGGCGGCCTCCACGAATTCCCGCTCGCGCAGGGAGAGCACCTGCCCTCGCAGCAGTCGTGCCAGACCCATCCAGCCCAGGAACCACTGGACGATGATCAGCGCGCAGACGCGTACGTACGTGGGGGTCTCGTCACCCGGGTCCACGAAGAGCGCCACCACGACCGGCATGAAGGCCACGAAGGTCAGCTGGCTCGGGAAGGCCAGCAGGAAGTCGATCACCCGGCTGATGAAGAAGTCGGCCTTGCCGCCGACGTACCCGGCCGTCACACCGATGAGGATGCCGGTGAGCACGGTCAGGACGGTCACCGCGACGGAGATGCCCAGCGACATCCGGATGCCGTAGATCAGCTGCATGAACACATCCCGGCCCAGCTGCGGCTCGATGCCGAACCAGTGCTCGGGTGAGATGCCCCCGTTCGCCCCGGCCGGGTAACCGAACTCGTCCAGCAGGTTGGGATCTTCGCTGCCGTAGAACGTGTACGGATCCTTCCCGTACAGCGAGCCGATCACCGGGGCCAGCGCCGCGATCACGAAGAAAGCCAGTACGACGATCGCGCAGATCATGCCCGTGCGGTCGCGCTTGAAGCGCATCCACATCAATTGGCCGGGGGATCGGCCGACGAGCTCACCGCCCTTGCTCTTCTTTTCCTTCTTCAGACCCTTGGGTCCAAGTCCCGGGGTATCGGACTTGGTAACCGCGGTCTGGGATGGACTAGTCATCGCGAAGTGCCCCCGCGCCGAGTTCTCTTGGAACGTGAAGCGGCGCCGAGTTGCACCGCTGGATGAGCGGACTTTCGCAAGTGAATTACGGCGGAGTCAAGGGGATCGGGTGCGCTTACGAACAGGTCGTCTACTTCTTGAGCGAAGATTGCGCAGATCGACGCCAGGGCGTGCTTGACAGGTGGGCGGGATATGCGGCATGGGGGACATATGCCCACCAACCGCTTTAACATGAAGGCAACTTCACTGTCGCAACACCGATATACGGACGCGCCATGATGAACAACGTACGGCCGTGCGGGTGCCGTAGACCGGTCGGGGACGCCGCTGGGCGCCCCGGCCGGTCGCCGTTTTGCACCACTTCGCCCACTACTCCGTTCGGGGCTGTTGTCCCGGCGCCGGGAGTCGAGTAGACCTGCGGTGGACGCCTCGTGTACCGGGGCGCCGTGGGCCACCCTGGTACTTCGACACGGACGGGGGGCGGGCCGTGTCCACAGTGCGGGATCGCGATCTCACCCGAGGCGCGCGCCGCGCCGGCGCGCTGGTCTGCCTGCTGCTCGCACTGCTCAGCGCGGGCTGGATCGTCCGGGACCTCGCCGTCGCGCGGCACTTCGCGGACGTGTGGTGGACCTGGCTCGGCGACGCCCGCCGGCCACGCGAGGCCACCGCCTGGGCCACCTCGCCGCTCGACCCGCTGCTGGTGCTCGGCGCCCTGGCCGCCGCGGTCGCGGTGCGGCGCAGCGCCGTCCCCGCGTCCGTGGCGGCCGGTGCGCTGCTCTCCCTCGCCCTCGCCACCGCCCTGCTGCGCACCCCCCTGACCTGGACGCTGGGCGCGGGCCGGCCGCCGGGGCCGGACGGCGGGCTGACGGCACAGGCGCGGGCGAGCGTCCTGGTCCAACTCGCGCTGGCCGCGGCCCTGCTCGTGGTGGTCGCGGCGGACCGCCGGCGGGGCGGCCGGGCCGGCCGTCATACGGGGCGCCCGGCGCGCGGGCCGGCGGCGGTGGCCTCGTCGGCCTACGGGGTCGTCCACGCGGCGCCCCACGGAGCCGATGCGGGGCCGCCGGGACGGCCGTACAAGGGGGCGGCCGCGGTCGCCGCCGTCCTCCTGGGGACCGCCGGGGCCGCCGTCGCCGGATGGGAGATCCACTGGTGGATGCGGGTCGGCGGGGACGTCTACCGCAAGGGGCTGCTCGGCGACGCGTCGGTCTTCGGGGCCCTGCTGGCGCCCCCGGTGCACTGGCATGCGCTGGCGCTCGCGCTGCTGGCCCTGGGGGCCGCGGCCGCCGCGCTGCGCCAGGCGGCCTGGGCCCGGCCCGCGGCGCTCACCGCCGCCGCCCTGCTGGCCGTGCACGGGGCCACGGCGCTCGCCTTCGCCGGACGCACCGGGCAGTTCGGCCGCCTCGCCGCGCTGCCCGGTGTGGCCCGGCTGGAGCTGGCCACCGCGGCGTTCGTGACGGCCGCCGGGCTGACCGCGCTGATCGCGGCGGCCCGCCCCGGCGTCCCCGACGCCTCCGAGGACCCTGACGCCGTACGGGCCTACGGCTCCGCACCCGATGCGGCGCGGCCTCCGCACGCCCCGCCCCCGCCGTCCACACTCCCGCCCGGCTGGTGAGCGTCGGACGGGCCTGCGCCGTATACGACACATGAGCGACTCGATGTCCGTGAGGGGGAATCCCCGGTATTCGATCAAGGCCATCGCCCTCACCTATATCCCCGGTATCCGTCCAGGGGTATCGCCCTCACCTATGCCCCCGGTATGCGTCCAGGGTTATCGCCCTCCCCTATATCCCCGGTATCAGATGCGCATCCCCAACGACCGCTTGAGGAATTCGACCTGGAGCAGCAGTAGGTTTTCGGCCACCTGTTCCTGGGGTGTCATATGGGTCACCCCGGACAGCGGCAGAACTTCGTGCGGGCGGCCCGCCGCCAGCAGTGCCGAGGACAGCCGCAGCGAATGCGCCACGACCACGTTGTCGTCCGCGAGGCCGTGCACGATCAGCATCGGGCGGTGCGGTTCCACCGCTCCCGACAGTCCCTCGTCCGTGATCAGCGAATTCTCCGCGTAGACCGCCGGTTCCTCGTCCGGGTGGCCGAGATAGCGCTCCTGGTAGTGGGTGTCGTACAGGCGGAGATCGGTCACCGGAGCGCCGACCACCGCCGCGTGGAAGACATCGGGCCGGCGCAGCGCGGCGAGCCCGGCGAGGTAGCCGCCGAAGGACCAGCCGCGGATCGCCACCCGGTCCAGGTCGAGGGGGAAGGATCCGGCCAGCGCCTGCAGGGCGTGGACCTGGTCGTCCAGCGCGCACTGGGCGATGCGCCGGGAGACCGACTTCTCCCAGGCGGGGGAGCGGCCCGGGGTGCCCCGGCCGTCCGCGACGATCACCGCGAACCCCTGGTCGGCGAACCACTGGGAGGTCAGATGGGCGTTGTGCGAGGCGACCACCCGCTGACCGTGCGGACCGCCGTACGGGTCCAGCAGGACCGGCAGCGGACCGTCGCCCTCCGCATACCCGCCCGGCAGCAGCACCGCGCACGGAATCTCCCGCTCCCCGGCCAGGACCAGGCGGGGCCGGGCGGTCAGCGCCGGCTCCTCGGCGTACGAACCGATCGTGGCGAGGGTCTTCTCCCCGCCGTCGGGATCCAGCCGGACCACGTCCACCTGGGTGCCCGGGCGCTCCAGCGAGGTCTGCGACAGCACGGTCAGCGTGCCGCCGCGCACCGCCGAGGACACCGTCGGATACGGGCGCTCGCCCACCCGCTCCCAGCCGCCCTGGTCGCCGCTGCCGCGGAACCAGGCGCGGTAGACGCCGATGTCGTGCATGTCGGTGCCGCTCGCGGAGAACAGGACGTCGTCCTCGCCGATGTCCAGTACGGCCCGCACATGCAGCGGCGCCCCGGTCAGCGGCCGGTCGCCGACGAACAGCTTGCGCGCACCGCCCTCGTCCGCGATCCGCACCAGTCGGCCGTCCGGCGTCCAGGCCGGCACGCCGGGGAACGGCTCGACCCAGTCCTCGTCCTCGTCCTCGTGCACCGTGCGGGTCGCGCCGGTCGCGGTGTCGACGGTCAGATAGCGCTGGTCGCGCTGGTCGCGGGCCTGGACCAGCAGTACCGGCGGACCGGCCGCGGACCAGTGCACGCGCGCCAGATAGGGGTAGCGCGCGGTGTCCCAGGTGACGTCGGTGCGCGAGCCGTCCAGGCCGAAGAGCGCGAGGGCGACCTCGGCGTTCGGGGTGCCCGCCGCCGGGTAGGCGACCTGCGCGGGCTCACGGTCGGGATGGGCCGGATCGGAGATCCACCACCGCCGCACCGGCGCCTCGTCGACCCGTGCGGCCAGCACCGCGTCGCTCTGCGGCGACCACCAAAAGCCCCGGTAGCGGCCCATCTCCTCGGCCGCGATGAACTCCGCGAGGCCCCAGGTCACCTCGGGGCCGTCGGGCTCGGCCAGCACCCGGTCCGCCCGCGCGCCGCCGGCCGCCCCGTCGTCGTCCGACGTCGCGGCGCCGTCCACCGCGACCACCCGCAGCCGGCCCTCGGCCACGAAGGCGACATGCCGTCCGTCCGGGGAGGGGCGGGGGTCCACCACCGGCCCCTGGACCGGGAGTTCGCGGGTGGTCCCGGCGCGCAGCTCGGAGACGAACAGCCGGCCGGACAGCGAGAACGCCGCCAACTCCACGGCGGAGTCCGCCGCATAGCCGACGATGCCGGCCGAACTCTCCCGGCTGCGCTCGCGGCGGGCCCGCTCCTGGGGCGGGAGCTTCTCCTCCGCGCCGGCCAGCAGGACCTGCGGGTCGGCGGCCGTGAACTCCCGCCCCTCTTCCAGGTCGAGCACCCACAACTGCTGGCTTCGGTCGGTACCCGAAGCGGAACGGAGGAAGGCGACGCGCGTGCCGTCGGGGGAGACGCTGTAGCCGCGCGGTGCGCCCAGGGTGAAGCGCTGCGTACGGGCATACTGCCGCGGGAACGAGGGCTGTCCTGTCATGGGCCGAGCCTATGGCCTGGGGGGCCGATCGGGGCCGGACCGGCGGCGAGACGCCGGGGCTCACCGAGGTCGTGCTCGTGAAGATCGTGTGCGCCCCCACTCTGCTCCCGTGCTCCGACTTATGCGCTAGCGCGGAAAGTTATGATCCCTTGCGCGTAGTGGGTACGGGGTAAAGAGCCCTTGGCATACCCCGGTGCGCGGGTCCGTGGAAGCGGTCCGTGCACCATCAACTCTGACCGGACCGTGAGTACTTGGAGGTGAGCCGCCGTGGCACTCTCGATTTCGGCGGTGGTGCTGCTGGCGATCATCGTCTTCTTGCTTGTCAAGAAGTCCGGACTGAAGGCAGCGCATGCCTTTGTCTGCATGCTGCTGGGCTTCTACCTGGCCAGCTCGTCCGTCGCGCCGACGGTCAAGTCGCTGACGACGAATGTCGCCAGCATGATCGGCGGCATCAAGTTCTGAGCCGTTCCCGGACCGGCCCGCCTCCGCCGCGCCCGCACTCCGCCCGGCCGCCGGGCGGGCGAGCGGGATCGCATGGTGAGGGCGGGCCGGTCGGCTCGTAGGCTGTCGGCATGACCGCCCCGTCGCCTCTCACCGCCTCCAGCGGGGACACCGCGCCCCGCGATGACGTTCCCGCCCGCCGTCTGCTGCTCGTGCACGCCCACCCGGACGACGAGTCGATCAACAACGGCGTGACCATGGCCAAGTACGCGGCCGAGGGCGCGCTGGTCACCCTCGTGACCTGCACGCGCGGCGAGGAGGGCGAGGTCATCCCGGCCGAGCTGGCCGCGCTCGCGCCGGACCGCGACGACGCCCTCGGTCCGTACCGCGAGGACGAGCTGGCCGCCGCGATGGCGGCCCTGGGCGTCGGCGACCACCGCTTCCTCGGCGGGCCGGGCCGCTACCGCGACTCCGGGATGATGGGCGCCCCCCAGAACGAGCGGCCGGACTCCTTCTGGCAGGCCCCGCTCGACGAGGCCGCCGCCGACCTGGTGGCCGTCATCCGCGAGGTCCGCCCGCAGGTTCTGGTCACCTATGACCCGAACGGCGGATACGGGCACCCCGATCACATCCAGGCGCACCGCGTCGCCATGCGCGGTGCGGAGCTCGCCGCGCGGGCGGACTTCCGGCCGGAGCTGGGCACCGCGCACGAGATCGGGAAGATCTACTGGAACTGCAACCCCCGTTCCGTGGTCGAGGAGGGATTCGAGCGGCTGCGGGCGGCCGGTCGGGGCTTCCCGGGGATCGCCGCCGTCGACGATGTGCCCGGTGTGGTGCCGGACGGCGAGGTCACCGCCTCGATCGCCGGCGACCCGGCGCAGGTGGCCGCGAAGACCGCGGCGATGCGGGCGCACTACACCCAGATCGCGGTCGACGGGCCGTTCTTCGCACTCTCCAACGACCTGGGGCAGCCGCTGTTCGCCACGGAGCACTATCGGCTGGTGCACGGCTCTCCGGGCGCCCCGGCCGGCGCGAGGGAGGACGATCTCTTCGCGGGTATCGGCGAAATGCTGGGTATGCAGGAGAGTGCCCGGATCGAGGAGATGACGGAATGAGCACGGCCAAGGGTGGCGACGGCGGCGCGTCCGCCGGCAAGAGGGATGTCGGCGGGTCCGCCGGGAAGGGGCGGCGGTCCCGGGCGGGTTCGGGCGGCACGTCCGGCCCCGGGCCCCGGGCGCGGTCCGGCGGCCCCATGGCGCCGACCGCCGGTTCCGCCGCGCCCGCACCGCTGACGCCCGGTCGGATCGGCCTGTATGTGCTGCTTCTGGTCGCGGGCGTGCTGGTCGCGATCGCCGGAACGCTGGTGCAGGCGGCCTGGTTCCCCGGCGGCCTGGTCCTGGCTCTGGCCGGTGTGGGCGGCCTGTTCTACGGGGGAGCCAGGGCGACCGGAACCCCGGCCGGTGTGCTGGCGCCCGGTGCGGCCTGGTTGGTGACCGTGTTCCTGCTGCTCGGCGAGGTGCGGCCGGAAGGTGACTTCCTGTTCAGCCCGGGGGCCGGTTCGTACATCTTCCTGCTCGGCGGCATCCTCGCCGCTGTGATCTGCGCCACCGCCGCCCAGGTGCGCGCTACGGGCCTGCGGCACGGCGGAGTTGGCGGATGACGTGGCACATACCGGGACGAATGCCATGCCGGTGCGGGTGAACGGCCCGCACGCGGGGGTATCGCCCGTGGCGGCGGTCTTCGTACGCTCCCCGGGTGTCCGCCCGCGGCGGACAGTATGGTGGTGCGCGCCGTCGCGCCGCCCTGGGGGCACCCCTCGGCCTCGGGCCGGGGAACATCTCTGACGAGCGGCGGAGCCAACCGGGAGAACCTGCTTTGAGTCGTGAATCTGACAGTTCGTCCTCCGGCCCTCAGGGCCGTGGCGCAGCCGCGTACCCGTCAGGGACGCCGCCGTACGGCTCGCCCAGGGGAGACGCCGACGAGGCGCTGGCGCCCGGTGCCGCGGCGCGCCCGGAGGAGCCCAAGACCGAGACCACGCTGACGACGCGGATCAAGATCAATATTCCGGGTTCGCGCCCCATCCCGCCGGTCGTCGTGCGCAAGCCGGTCGGCGAGGAGTCCGGCAAGAACGGACCGGCCGCCACCGGCGGTTCCGCCGCGCCCCGCGGCGCGACCCGCCCCGTGCGCGGAGCCGAGCGCGGCGCGGAGCGCACGGCGAACACGCCCCGGCCCGACGCCCCGGCGGGCGAGACCACCACGGGCGGTCCGGCCGAGAAGACCAGCGACTGGTTCGCACCGCGCAAGGCGCAGGGGCCGTCCGGTTCGTCCTCGACCACCGGGTCCCATGCGGCACCGGCCGCCCCGGGTGGTGCCACCCCGCCGCACGGCACCCCGGGCGCCACGCCTCCGCAGCGCCCCGACCTGCCGTACTTCTCCGACGCCCCGGCCTCGCAGGGCGGCGCGGCACCGTTCGAGGGCGGTCCCGGGCCGAGCGGTCCGTCGCCCTTCGACGGCGGTCCGCGCGGCGCCTCCTCACCGTTCGACGGCGCCGCGCACGGCGGTCCGCGGGGCGGCTCGCCGTTCGACGGCGCGGGCCCCGATGACGGGCCGGCGTTCGACGCCCCCTCCGGACTCGCGCGCGACCACAGCCCGTTCGACGCGCCGGCGGGCCCCAGCGGCCCGACGACCGGACCGGCCCGCGGCAACTCCGCGCTCAACCTCCCGCCCGGGTTCAGCGATCCGCTGGCCGGTGGCGGCACCGCGCCCGGAATCGGCGACACCGCGGAGCTGACCCCGCAGCCGCCCGCGCCGCTCGCCGGCCCCGGCAGCGGTCACGGCCCCGGCGGCGGCATCTCGGGCGGACTGCCCGGCGGACAGGGCGCCGCGGCGCCCGGTGGCCCGAAGGGCAAGCGCGGGGCGAAGAGCGCCCCCGCGGGCGGCCCGCAGGGCGGCGCCCCGGCCGGCCGGGTGTCGGGCGACACCCTGGTCAGCGGCATCCCGGCGACCCCCGGGGCCGACGGGCCGTCGTCCCGTTCGCCGTTCGCGGCCACCCCGGCCGGTGAGGGCGACAGCGCGGCGCCGAAGCCGCGGCCCAAGATCCCCGAGCCCATCAACCCGCCCAAGAAGGGCCGCAACAAGCTCGTCCTCGCGGGTGTCGCGATCGTCGTCCTGGCCGGTGTGGCCTACGGCGCCGGTCTGCTGCTCGACCACGCCGACGTGCCCAACGGCACCACCGCGCTCGGCGTCGACATCGGCGGCACCACCAAGGAAGAGGCCGTCAAGAAGCTGGACGAGGCGCTCAAGAACAGCCGCACCGCACCGCTGAAGCTCACCGTCGACGGCAAGGCCGTCACCCTCCAGCCGGCCAAGGCGGGCCTGGACGTCGACACGCAGGCCACGGTCCGCAACGCGGCCGGCCGGGACTACAACCCGGTCTCCGTCATCGGGTCGCTGTTCGGCGGCACCCGCACGGCCAAGCCGGCGATGATCGTCGACGACGAGAAGCTGCAGGTCGCGCTGGCCAACGCCGCCGGGCCCGGGGGCGCCGCCCAGGACGGCGGGATCACCTTCGAGAACGGCAAGGCGGTGCCGCACTACGGCGCGCCCCACAAGGCGGTCGACGTCAAGGCGTCCAAGCAGAAGATCGCCGACGCCTATCGCAGCCGCATCGAGACCGGCACCGACACACCGGTCGTGCTCGCGGCCAGCACCCAGCAGCCGCAGGTCAGCAAGGCCGCGGTGGACAAGGCGATGAAGCAGTACGCCGAGCCCGCGATGCGGGGCCTGGTGACGGTCCGTACGGACGCGGTGCACGCGGTCTCCTTCAGCCCGCAGAAGTCGATCCCGAAGTTCCTGTCCTTCAAGATCGGCAGCAATGGCGAGCTGGTGCCGTACTACGACCGGCAGGCCCTCAAGGAGCTCTACGGCGACACCTTCAACGGCGTGCTGCTGACCAAGGGCGACGGGTCCAAGAAGCCGGTCTCCGTCGAGGAGGTGGCCAGCGCGGTCGGCAAGGCGCTGCAGGGCACCACCCCGGCCGAGCGGATCCAGACCATCGGAGCGGACGCGGGCTGACGGCCGGCGGCGTACCGGCCGACGGGAGGCCGCGCACCGGCCGACGGCCGTGTGGCGGCCGACCGCCCCAAGATGCGAAACCGCAGGTGAACAGGCCCCCTGGGGGTTTTCTCGGCAGCACCCCGAGGAGACCCCTAGGGGGCCTCACCCATGACAGATGTCATGGGTGAGTGCGGACGATCGGCACTGCCGCGCGCCGGGCGGATCCCGGAAGCTGAAGAGCATGACGACCGCAGCGACCACCACAGCCACCACCGCCGAGGAGGCGGGCCGGGCGCCCGTGGTCAGCTTCCGTCAGGTCAGCCGGAGTTATGGCGCGGTGCGCGCGGTGGCCGACCTGAATCTGGAGCTGTATCCGGGCGAGACCGTCGCCCTCCTCGGCCCGAACGGCGCCGGCAAGTCCTCGACCCTCGACCTCCTGCTCGGGCTGCGCACCGCCGACTCCGGCAGCGTGACCCTGTTCGGCACGAGCCCGCAGCGCGCCATAGAGCAGGGCCGGGTCGGCGCGATGCTGCAGAGCGGCGGCCTGATGGAGGGCGTCAAGGTCCAGGAGCTGGTCCGGCTGGCCCGCGATCTGCATCCGCGCGGCTACCCCCTCGACGAGATCATGGCCACCGCCGGTATCACCGACATCGCCGACCGCATGGTCGACAAGCTCTCCGGCGGCCAGGAGCAGCGGGTGCGCTTCGCCCTCGCCACCGCCGGTGCCAACGACCTGATCGTGCTGGACGAGCCGACCACCGGCATGGACGTCTCGGCCCGGCAGACGTTCTGGGGCGCGATGCGCCGGCAGGCCCGACAGGGCCGTACGGTCCTCTTCGCGACGCACTACCTCGAAGAGGCCGACGAGATCGCCGACCGGGTGATCGTGCTGCACCGCGGCCGGGTGCTGGCCGACGGCAGCGCCGCCGAGATCAAGGCCAGGGCCGGTGCCCGCCGGGTCGCCTTCGACCTCGACGAGCCGGTCGACGCCGATGCCCTCGCCGGCCTGCCGTTCCTGACCTCCCTGACGGTGTCCGACAGCGGCTCCGCCGCGGGCTCCGGCCGGCGGACGGTCCGCCTCCAGTCCCAGGACGCCGACGCCACCGTCCACGCCCTGTACGCCCTCGGCCTCTACCCGCGGCATCTGGAGGTCTCCGGCCTCGGCCTGGAGCAGGCCTTCCTCGCCCTCACCACGGCGTCCGACCAGACCCCCACCACCGCCGAGGAGGCGGCCCGATGACCACCCTGATCAAGCTGGAGATCATCCGCGCCCTGCGGAACAAGAAGTTCATGTTCTTCTCGGTGATCTATCCTCCCGCGCTGTATCTGATCATCGCCGGCGGTGCGGACAGCAAGCCGATCCCCGGCATGAAGCTGGACATGGGGCTGTACTTCATGGTCTCCATGGCGGCCTTCGGCGCCATGACCGCCGTGCTGCTGGGCAACAGCGAGCGCATCGCCAAGGAGCGGGAGAAGGGCTGGGTGCGGCAGCTGCGGCTGACGGCGCTGCCCGGCCGCGGCTATGTCGCCGCGAAGATAGCCGCGGCGGCGACGGTCAGCCTGCCCTCCATCGTGCTGGTCATGATCGCCGGTGCGGCGGTCAAGGGCGTCCGGCTCGAAGTCTGGCAGTGGGCGGCGATCGTGCTGTGCACCTGGCTCGGCAGCTTCGTCTTCGCCGCGCTCGGTGTCGCCATCGGCTACCTCGCCACCGGCGACGCGGTCCGCCCGATATCGATGCTGGTCTACTTCGCGCTGGCCTTCCTCGGCGGCCTGTGGATGCCGCTGACGATCCTGCCGCAGTGGGTGCAGAACATCGCCGAGTGGCTGCCCACCCACGCCTACGCCGCGCTCGGCACGGCGGTGGAGGTCGGCGGCGCCCCCCACGGCAAGGACATCGCCATCCTCCTCGGCTACCTTGTTCTCTTCGCCGGCGGCGCGGCCTGGCTGTACCGCAGGGACGCCCGCGCGGCGTGATCACGGATGGATCGACGGTGGGATGGGCAGACCGGATGGGCGATGACTGAGCCGGGGACCGAGCGAAACCCCGTCATGATCGGGTCCCCGCCGCGCGACCTCCGGCAGGCGATGACCAAGTCGCTGTGGATCGTCATCTGGTTCCTGTATCTGTCCGGGCCCGTCGGCCAGCTGATCGACGGCGAGATGTCGGCGCGGGGCGAGGCGCTGGGGTGGACGGGCCTGTCGGTCTTCATCGCCGTCTACTTCACCCTGGTCTTCCGGCACATGGTCCACGCCCCGTTGCGCGGGATCGTGGTGCGGGCGCTGGTGGGCTTCCTCGCGGTGCTCGCCGGGCTGCTGTCGTGGACCCTGGGCCCGAACTGGCTGGTGCTGTTCACCTTCGTCTGCGTGGCCTGCGCCGTGACGCTGCCGTTCCGGATGTCGCGCTGGGCCATACCGGCGCTCACGGCCGCCCTCGTGGCGATCGGTATGCGCTACGAGCACACCCGGATCTACCTCTTCGCCTACGCGCTGCCCTGCCTCCTGAGCGGTTTCGCCATGGTCGGCGTCCAGCATCTGATCCGTACGACTTCGCAGCTGCGCGAGGCCCGCGAGGAGGTCGCCCGGCTGGCCGCCAACGACGAGCGGCTGCGCCTCGCCCGCGATCTGCACGACCTCCTCGGCCACTCGCTCTCCCTGATCACGCTCAAGAGCGAGCTGGCGGGGCGGATGCTGCCGGACAAGCCGGCCGCAGCGGCCCAGCAGGTCGCCGACATCGAACGGGTCAGCAGGCAGGCGCTGGTCGATGTCCGCGAGGCGGTCACCGGCTACCGCCGCCCCCGGCTCGCCGTCGAGCTGGCGGGCGCACGGGCCGCGCTGCGCACCGCCGGCGTCGCGCTCACCGTCGACCCCGCGTTGGAGGGCGAGCACCGCGGGCTCGCGGCCGACGAGGAGAGCGCGCTGGCCTGGGCGCTGCGCGAGGCCGTCACCAACGTCGTACGGCACAGCGGTGCCCGCCGCTGCGAGGTGCTGCTCACCGAGGAGTGGGAGGCCGACGAGCGGCGCTCCTGGTGCCTGGCGGTGCTCGACGACGGCGCCGGCCCGCCCCGCGCCCAGCACGACGGCAACGGCCTGAGCGGCCTGCGGGAGCGCCTGGCCCTGGCCGACGGCCGCCTGGAGACCGGCCCCACCCCCCGCGGCCGCGGCTTCGCCCTGCGCGCCTATGTCCCCCTGACCGCCCCCGCCCCTTCGCCGTCCGGGTCCTCGGCCCCCGAGGAGGTACCGGACACGGGCCGAGCCACGGGCCGCGAGGAGATACCGGGCACGGGCGGAGTCACGGGCCGCGACGCGTTCTAGGGCCTGTCCGATGGGTCCTGGCCGGGCCCGCGACGCCTGGCACGGCACCTCGCGGCGTTGCCGAATCATCCCGATAGCTCCGCTATCGAGACGCTCCGGCGCCTTGCGATGCACCGCACCAGACGCCGCGGCCTTTCCGACCCCGACCCATCGGACAGGCCCTAAGCTGGCCGTCATGATCAGAGTGCTGCTGGCCGAGGACCAGTCGATGGTCCGGGAGGCGCTGGCCGCGCTGCTGTCGCTGGAGGAGGACCTGGAGGTCGTCGCACAGGCGGCCCGCGGGGACGAGGTGCTCCCGGCGGCGCGGGCCAGGGACGTCGATGTCGCGTTGCTGGACATCGAGATGCCCGGCATCAGCGGGCTGGACGCGGCGGCCGCGCTGCGCGCCGAGCTGCCCGACGTGAAGATCGTCATCCTCACCACCTTCGGCCGTCCCGGCTATCTGCGGCGCGCCATGGAGTCCGGCGCCGACGCCTTCCTGGTCAAGGACGCCCCGGCGGCCCGGCTCGCGGACGCGGTACGCCGTGTGCTGCGCGGTGAGCGGGTCATCGACCCGGCCCTGGCGGCGGCCGCGCTCGCCGACGGTGCCAGCCCGCTGACCGGGCGCGAACGGCAGGTGCTGCGCACGGCCGCCGACGGCTCCACCAACGCCGAGATCGCCCACGCCCTGCATCTGTCCCAGGGCACGGTCCGCAACTACCTCTCCACCGCCATCCAGAAGACCGGCGCCCGCAACCGCGCCGAGGCGGTCCGCACGGCACGCGACAAGGGCTGGCTCTAGGAGCCGTCCCCGGCGGCCGTCCAGGGCCGCCCCGCCGGGCACGGGACCTTCGTCCCTGTGCGGTGCCGGGTGGCTTCGCGCAGGCTGGAGGTGTGACGGCCGCCAACCGAGGCACAACGAGCGATCGCCGCGCCACCGCGCTGCTGATCCTCGCGATCCTCGTCGTCACCGTCCTGGACGCGACGACCGGCCCGGAGCTGCACATCTCGTCCTTCATGGGCATCGCCCCGCTGTACGCCGCGCTGCGCTGCTCCTACCGCCACACCCGCCTGGTGGCCGCCGTCTTCGTGGTGTGCCTGACCTACGTCGACATCTTCACGGTGCCGGACTGGGCCCCGGCCAGCCGGGTCGTCGGCATCTTCGGCGCGGTCCTGGTGGCGGTCTTCTCCCTGGTGCTGTGCCGCACCCGGCTCCAGCGCGAGGCGCTGCACGCCCGCACGAGCCTGGTGGCCGACACGGTGCAGCGGGCGATGCTGCGCGAGCTGCCGCTGCGCGCCGGGCCGGTCGAGGCGTACGGCTTCTATGTCTCCGCCCAGGAGGGCGCCCGGGTCGGCGGCGACATCTACGAGGCCATCGACACGCCCCACGGGCTGCGGCTGATGATCGGCGACGTGCAGGGCAAGGGCATGCCGGCGATCGGCGCGGGCCTGGAGGTGCTGGCGTCGTTCCGCGAGGCCGCGCAGTACCAGGACTCCCTGGAGTCGGTGGCCGAGCGCATGGAGAGCGCGCTGACCCGCTACAACGCCCGCTCCGTCGAGCAGGGCACCGACGAGCGGTTCGTCACGGCGCTGCTGATGGAGATGCCTGCCACCGCCACCCGCCCCCGGGGCCACGTCCTGTCCTGCGGCCACATCCCGTACTACCTGGTGCGCGACGGCACGGTGTACGAGCGCCGGGACGGCGAGGGCGGGCTGCCGCTGGGCCTGGGCCCGCTCAGCGCCGAACCGCGGCGCGCCGTACGGGTCCTGCCGGAGCCGGACGACTGGATCGTGCTGTGCACGGACGGCGTCACCGAGGCACGCGGCGAGGACGGCGAGTTCTACCCGCTGGCCGAGCGCCTGGCCGGCTGGACCGGCCTGGAACCGCCCGAGCTGGCCCGCACCCTCCGCGCCGACCTGGAGTCCTTCACCGGCGGCCAGCTGCTGGACGACGCGACCGTATTGGTCGTCCGGCGCCGGACGCCTCTTACGGGGCTCGCGGCCGGGGCCTCCGGTACGGAGCTTCCCCAGCTGACGCCGGGCGTGGCGCCGCCGCTCAGTTGAGCATGGCGCGGGCCGCGGCCGCCTCGCGGCGGATCGCGTCCGCACCGGTCGGCTCGACGGCCTCCACCACCCGCGCGTACTCCTCCAGCGCGGCCGCCCCGGCGAGGAACTCGCCCCGCTGGACGAGCAGCCGGGCCCGCTCATGGCGCAGCCGCGCGGGATGGCTCGGCAGCAGCAGCGACAGATCCAGCGCCCACAGCTGCACCGCGCTGTGCTCCGGCCGGGCCTGCGCCCAGGCCCGGATGTTGTTGAGCACCCGCAGCACGACGTCCAGCGGGCCGGCGGGCTCGATCATCTGCTCGGTCAGCCGCCCACCGGTCGCCCCCGCGACCAGCAGCGCCGCGTCGTCGTCGGTGAGCGGCCGCCCGCCCCCGAACGGATCGGCCAGTACGTGCGCCCCGTACGGGTCGCCGAAGCCGACGACGAAGTGCCCCGGCAGCGCCACCCCGTACACGGGTGCGCCGGCCCGCCGGGCGACCTCCATCCACACCACCGACAGCAGGATCGGCAGGCCCCGGCGGCGCCGCACCACCTCGTGCAGCAGCGAGGACTCCAGCCGCCGGTAGTCGGCCGGGGAGCCGCCGAAGCCGCAGCGGGCGCCGAGCAGCTCGGCGAGGTTGCGGGCCCAGGCGCCCGGCCCGCCGGTCGGGGCGTACGGCAGCAGCCCGGCCAGGCGGTCCAGTTCGATCTGGACGTCGTCGATGCCCCGCTCGTCCAGCCCGGGGTCGGCCTCGGCGCCGATCAGCAGGCACAGCAGCGCCAGGTCGGGCGCCTCGGCGCGCGCGGCCTCGGCGAACAGCCGCCGCCGCGCGTCACGGGCGGCCTGGTCCGGCTCGGGTTCCTGGGGCATACGAGCGATACTCCGTCAGTCGCGGCCGCCCGGCAGGGCACGCCGGTAGTGGTATCCGTGGTGGTCGCTGAAGCCGAGCCGTTCGTAGAACGCCAGGGCGCCCTCGTTGTCCGCCTCGACCTGCAGATACGCCGCGGAAGCCCCCTCGTCCAGGGCCCGCTCGGCGAGCGCCGCCATCACCAGTGTGGCCAGCCCCTGCCGCCGCAGGGCCGGGTCCACCTCCAGCGCCGCGAACCCCGCCCAGCGCCCGTCGACGACCAGGCGGCCGATCGCCGCCGTCCGGCCGTCGGCGCCGCGCACCGTGGCGAACCACACCGAGGGGCCGCCGGTCAGCACCGCCCGCGCCGCGCCGGTGGGATCGCCGCCGTCGCCGGTCCGGTTGTACAGGGCCAGCCACTCCGGGCCCGCCTCGCGCGAGAGCGCAACGCGGGAGGTGTCGGCCTCGGTGTCCGCGAGCGGCGCCAGCGCCGAGATCAGGACCCTGGTGTGCGCCTCGTCGGGCCAGCCGCGTCCGGCCAGCTCCGCGGCCAGCTCGTCGTCGGTGTCCGCCCGCCCGGTGGCGACCGTGATCACCGCCGGCAGCCCGCGGTCGCCGTACCACCGCTCGACCCGCTCCAGCGCCTCGTCCAGCGGGACGCCGGGGTCGCCGAGGGGCAGTACGGAGTTGGCCCGGCGGGTGAAGCCGCCGGAGGCCCGCAGTGTCCACTCCCCGAGACGTTCGGTCTCGACAGCCGGCCAGCCGCGGGCCGCGACCTGCTGGAGCTCCCGGGTGCCGGCCGCCGGCACCTTTCTGCGGGCCGGTGCGGCGGGCACCACCTTCGCCGCGACCAGCGACGATTCCTCGATCCGCACACACTCGCCGCTGCGCCGTGTGATGCTCAGCACACCCTGGTCCCACGATGTGAGAACGCCGACCGCGTCCGTGAACGCCGCCTCCCCGGGCCCACCCCCCGTCCGACGCCGGACGGATACCCTTTTGCCCACGTCAGCACGGGTGATGCGGACTTCCGCGCGACCGCCGGCCAGGAATTCCATCGCTCAAACCGCCCCTCTTGTTCGTCTCGTGCCCGGGAACGGAGATACTAGGTGGCGGGCATCGACGACGCCGCGCTCCCGCGCGCCCAGCGGCGGTACCGCCAATCGGTCCCGCCGGCCCTACCGAGGAGGAACGACAGCGTGACCTACGTCATCGCGCAGCCTTGTGTCGACGTCAAGGACAAGGCGTGCATCGAGGAGTGCCCGGTCGACTGCATCTACGAGGGCTCCCGGTCCTTGTACATCCACCCGGACGAATGCGTCGACTGTGGTGCCTGTGAGCCGGTCTGCCCGGTCGAGGCGATCTTCTACGAGGACGACACCCCGGAGGAGTGGAAGGACTACTACAAGGCGAATGTGGAGTTCTTCGACGAGCTCGGCTCGCCCGGTGGCGCCAGCAAGCTCGGCCTGATCGAGCGCGACCACCCCTTCATCGCGGGGCTGCCGCCGCAGAACCAGTAACGACCCGAGGGCCCAGGAGGGAGCCCTGCCGCTCCCTTCCGGCCCTTCGACGTCGTCAGCGGTCGCACGGCGCCGCCCCGGACCCGTACGGCCCCGCCGTACGGCTTCGACCTGCCTCGGTCCCGTACGGCCCTCCGCCGTGCGGGACCGAGGCGTATGCGCCGGGCGTCCCGGCACCACCGAGAAAGAGAGCACCGTGGGCGCAGCCTCCACCCCCCAGCCCGAATCCTCCCGGGAGTCGCTCCGCGACCGGCTCCCCGTCTTCCCGTGGGACCGGCTGGAGCCGTACAAGACCACCGCCGCCGCGCACGCCGACGGGATCGTCGACCTGTCCGTCGGCACCCCGGTCGACCCGGTCCCCGCCGTGGTCCAGCAGGCGCTGACCGCGGCGGCCGACAGCCCCGGCTACCCGACGGTGTGGGGGACGGCCGAGCTGCGCGACGCGCTCACCGGCTGGGCCTCCGACCGCCTGGGCGCCCGGGGCCTGGCGCACACCAACGTGCTGCCGATCGTCGGCTCCAAGGAGCTGGTGGCCTGGCTGCCGACCCAGCTGGGCCTGGGCCCCGGCGACAAGGTCGGCTACCCGCGCCTGGCCTACCCGACGTACGAGGTCGGCGCCCGCCTGGCCGGCGCCGAGCCGGTCGTCTACGACGACCCCTGGGACCTGGACCCCGAGGGCCTGCGGCTGCTCTGGCTGAACTCGCCGTCCAACCCCACCGGCCGGGTGCTGGGCGCCGACGAGCTGCGCCGCACGGTCGCCTGGGCGCGCGAGCACGGTGTGCTGCTCTTCAGCGACGAGTGCTACCTGGAGCTGGGCTGGGAGGCCGACCCGGTCTCGGTGCTCCACCCGGACGTCTGCGGCGGCTCGCCGGACGGCATCGTCGCCGTCCACTCCCTGTCCAAGCGCTCCAACCTCGCCGGCTACCGCTCCGCCTTCCTCGTCGGCGACGCCGCGGTCCTCGGCGACCTGCTGCAGATCCGCAAGCACGGCGGCATGATGATCGCGGCGCCCGTCCAGGCCGCCACCGTCGCCGCACTCGGGGACACCGCCCATGTCGCCGAGCAGCGCGCACGCTACGCCCGCCGCCGCGCCGCGCTGCGCGGCGCCTTCGAGGCCGCGGGCTTCCGCATCGAGCACAGCGAGGCGTCGCTCTACCTGTGGGCGACCCGTGACGAGCCCTGCTGGGACACCGTCGGCGAGCTCGCCAAGCGCGGCATCCTCGTCGCCCCCGGCGAGTTCTACGGCTCGGCGGGGGAGCGGTTCGTACGGATCGCCTTCACCGCCACCGACGAGCGGGTCGACGCCGCGGTGCGCCGCCTGGCGGAGTAGGGCGGCTCGCGCAGGCGCGGGGGCCCGGGGAGAGCGAACTCCCCGGGCCCCCGCGCACGCGTTACGTTCGGTGGGGCGGTCAGCCGCCGAGCGGGAGCCCGCCGAGCAGGGCCTGGCCGGCGAGGCCCATGGCGGCGTCGACCGGCAGCTTGTTGGTCGTGATGCCGTCCTTGGTGAACGGACGGGCCGTGCCCTCGGCCTGCTGCGCGGCACCCTGGGTGACCGGCAGGACCTTCTTGACGGCGGGGGCCGCGGTCTCGACCAGCGCCGGGGCGAGCTTGGTCACCGCCTTCTTGCCGGTCGTGTTCAGCATGCCGGCGCCGTCGTGCGCGGCGTGGTCGAGGGCCTTGTTGGTGTTGCGGGAGTCCAGGGGCGCGGTCAGCCTGCCCAGGCCGGGCGCCTTGTCGGGCAGTGCCGCGGCGCTGGCGGAACCGGCCGCACCGACCACAGGAGCGGCACCTGCTGCGACGAGCAGGGCGGCTCGGGCGATCCGACGCGTAACGGGGAGGGACATGGTGCTCCTTTTACGGAGAAGGACTCGTACTTCTGACAGATGTGCCATGTCCGCCGGGCGGACGCACTGACTACCGCTTCAGAACCCCGAAGGTTGCGGTGAATTAAGGTAAAGAATTGGTAACGCGACACATATTCGGTCGCGCCGGAAGGGGGTCGATATGCGTGCGCGGCCCGAGGGGTGGAAACGCCACCGCCCTTATGGCGCAAGGGAATTGGCGGGACGCACGACCTTTGCGACCTCAATTCCCCTTACCACATGGGGAATTACCGCCGTCCGATTGGTGGCGCACTCAAGGGCGCCCGGCGGGCTATTTCGCGGTGATAATACGAACGTCGCGCTCGTTCTTTGCCGAGCCGGCCGGCTTGTGCTGCCAGCCCTTGTCCGCATCGGCCGCGGACCACGTCCGGCCGGCATAAGAGATCTGTTCGATGCGCAGCTCCGCGGAGTGCGCCATCGCCCACACGGCCAGCTCCCAGCCGCGCCGCGAGGCGTCGCCCGCCGCCACCGGCCCGACCGGCCGCACCGGCACCGTCAGGCCGCGCTCGCCGCCCGCACCGCGCCCGGCCGCGCTCTCCGTCCGCGGCAGCACCTCGGGCCCGAACTCCCGCACCAGCTTCTCGCGCACCTTGGCGGCGCCGCCCGCCTTGCTGTCCACCGGGCGGCTCTCGGTGCAGGTCATCGCACCCCCGTCGCGGCCGGTCAGCGCCCCGGTCAGCCGGGCGGCGTCCGCCTCGTGCTTCGCGTACGCCTGCGGATAGCCGCTGCGCTGCACCTTCTGCGCGGCGACGGTCAGCGGCAGCCGGGAGTAGCCGGGGACCTTCGCCAGATGCCGGTAGAACTCCCCGGCCGAGTACACCGGGTCCATGATCTGCTTCACGGTGCCCCAGTCCTGGGACGGCCGCTGCTGGAAGAGCCCGACCGAGTCCCGGTCGCCGAAGTCGATGTTGCGCAGCCCCGACTCCTGCATCGCGGTCGCCAGCGCGATGGTCACCGCCCGCTCCGGCAGCCCGCGCGAGGACGCCACCGCCGAGATGGTCGCGGCGTTGGCGGCCTGCTCGGGGGAGAGCTCGTAGTCCTTCTCGTCGCCCTGGGCGCGCACCGTGCAGCGCGGCGCGCCCGGTCCGCCGGTCACGTACTGCACCACCAGATAGCAGGCGAGTCCCAGCAGGACGGCGAAGGCGGCGGCGGTACGCCAGAGGCGCTTGCGGCGGTGGGGGGCTGAGGGCTGGGCGGACACGAGCCCACCGTACTGGAGTGCTGCGGATAGGGTCGGCCCCATGGAGCGCTCCACACACCACCCCGCCCTCGACCTGTCGCTGGACGCCGCGCAGCTCACCGCGCAGCTCGTCGACTTCCCCTCCGTCAGCGGCGAGGAGGCGGACCTGGCCGACGCCGTCGAGAACGCCCTGCGCGCACTGCCGCATCTGACCGTCGACCGGTACGGCAACAACGTCGTGGCCCGTACGCAGCTGGGCCGTGCCGAGCGGGTGGTGCTCGCCGGACACCTCGACACCGTCCCGATCGCGGACAACGTCCCCTCCCGGCTCGACGCGGACGGCGTCCTGTGGGGCTGCGGCACCTGCGATATGAAGTCCGGCGTCGCCGTCCAGCTGCGGATGGCCGCCACGGTCCCGGAGCCCAACCGCGACCTGACCTTCGTCTTCTACGACAACGAAGAGGTCGCCGCGCACCTCAACGGCCTCGGCAAGGTCGCCGAGGCGCACCCCGACTGGCTCGCCGGGGACTTCGCCGTCCTCCTGGAGCCCTCCGACGGCCAGGTGGAGGGCGGCTGCCAGGGCACCTTGCGGGTCCTGCTGCGCACCACCGGGGAGCGCGCGCACTCCGCCCGCAGCTGGATGGGCGCCAACGCGGTCCACGCGGCCGCCCCGATCCTGGCGAAGCTCGCCGCCTACGAGCCGCGCCGCCCCGTGATCGACGGCCTCGAATACCGCGAGGGCCTCAACGCCGTACGCGTCGAGGCCGGTGTGGCGGGCAACGTCATCCCCGACGCCTGCACGGTCACCGTCAACTTCCGCTACGCGCCCGACCGCACCCCCGACGAGGCGCTCGCGCACGTCCGCGAGGTCTTCGCGGACTGCCCGGTGGACGAGTTCATCGTCGACGACCACTCGCCGGGCGCGCTCCCGGGGCTCTCCCACCCAGCCGCCAAGGCGTTCATGGAGTCCGTCGGCGGCCGGGCGATGCCCAAGTTCGGCTGGACCGATGTGTCCCGTTTCAGCGCCCTGGGCGTCCCGGCCGTCAACTACGGTCCCGGTGCCCCCCTGCTCGCGCACAAGAAGGACGAGCGGGTCGAGATCGAGCGCATCGCGCACTGCGAGGAGCGGCTGCGCACCTGGCTGACGGCCTGACCGCCCGCCCGGCACCCCGGGGACCGGCCGCCGACCGATCTCGTACGAGCCGAATTCCCTTGCCGTGCACTCCGGCGGATCTAGTCTGAAACGGCAAACGATCTGTCTGCGGAGGGAGTACGTCATGGCCAGTCCCGAGGGAGCGCCGGTCCCCGAGGAGCAGCGGCTGGGTCCCGTCCTGCGCCGTCACGACCAGGTGCAGGCGGGCACCACGGACCAGCGGCTGCTGGACTCCGAAGGCCCCTCCGAGTGGGTGCACACCGATCCCTGGCGCGTGATGCGCATCCAGTCCGAGTTCGTCGAGGGCTTCGGTGCGCTGGCCGAGCTGGGCCCGGCCGTCAGCGTCTTCGGCTCGGCCCGTACGCCGCGCGACTCCAAGGAGTACGACGCCGGCGTGCGGATCGGGCGGGCGCTGGTCGAAGCCGGGTTCGCGGTGATCACCGGTGGCGGCCCCGGCGCCATGGAGGCCGCCAACAAGGGCGCCAGCGAGGCGGGCGGGACCTCGGTCGGGCTGGGCATCGAGCTGCCCTTCGAGCAGGGCATGAACGACTATGTGAACCTCGGCGTCGACTTCCGGTACTTCTTCGTCCGCAAGACGTGCTTTGTGAAGTACGCCCGGGGGTTCGTGGTGCTCCCCGGGGGCCTCGGCACGCTCGACGAGCTCTTCGAGGCGCTCACCCTCGTCCAGACCCGCAAGGTCACCCGCTTCCCGATCGTGCTGTTCGGCACGGCCTACTGGAGCGGCCTGATCGACTGGCTGCGCGACACCGTCATCGCCGAGGGCAAGGCATCGATGCACGATCTGGAGCTGTTCCACCTCAGCGACGACGTGGACGAGGCGATCGCGCTGGTGACCAAGGAGGTCGGGATCTGAAGGCCCCGGTGGCCCTGGACCGCACGCAGGCGGCCCGGGGCCGGTACCCGGCGGCTCAGGCCAGTCCCCGGCGGGCGACCGCCGGTGGCCGGTGGCCGGCGATGGAGGCCACCATTTCCAGCACCTGCCGGGTCTCGGCGACCTCGTGGACGCGGTAGACCTGGGCGCCCAGCCAGGCCGACACGGCGGTGGTCGCCAGCGTGCCCAGCACCCGCTCCTTGACCGGCTTGTCGAGCGTCTCGCCGACGAAGTCCTTGTTGGACAGCGAGACCAGCACCGGCCAGCCGGTGTCGGTCATCTCGCCCAGCCGGCGGGTCGCCTCCAGGCTGTGCCGGGTGTTCTTGCCGAAGTCGTGCCCCGGGTCGATCAGGATCGCGTCGCGCCGGACGCCCAACTCCGCGGCCCGCTCCGCCAGTCCGAGCGTCACCCGCAGGATGTCCGCCATCACGTCGTCGTAGGTCACCCGATGCGGGCGGGTGCGCGGCTCGACGCCGCCGGCGTGGGTGCACACCAGGCCGACGTCGTACCGCGCCGCGACCTCGGCGAGCCGCGGATCGACGCCGCCCCAGGCGTCGTTGAGCAGGTCCGCGCCGGCCTCGCAGACCGCCTCGCCGACCTCGTGCCGCCAGGTGTCCACGCTGATCACCACGTCGGGGAAGCGCCTGCGGACCTCGGCGACGAAGCCGACCGTGCGGCGGGCCTCCTCCTCGGCGTCGACCTCCTCGCCGGGGCCGGCCTTGACGCCGCCGATGTCGATGATCGCGGCGCCGTCGGCCACCGCCTGCTCCACGCGGGCGAGCGCCGGCTCGTCATGGAAGGTGGCGCCCTGGTCGTAGAACGAGTCCGGGGTCCTGTTGACGATGGCCATGATCACCGGCTCATGCGCCTCGAACTCGCGTTTCCCCAGCCGCAGCATTCCCTGACTTCCTCTCCGTGGTCCGGGAGCGACCCTAACTGTCGGACCCGCATGGCACGATCGAGGCAGGCACATAGTCCGGGGAGTTGGTCGTGTTCTGGTTCTTGCTGATCGCGATGGTCGTGGTGGTGGCCGCGGTCACGCTCGTGGTCGTCGGCGGTGGTGACGGCGGTGGGCTGCGGGATTCCGAGCCGGACCGGCTGTTCGACCCGCTGCCGGGGGACCGCTCGGTCGCCCGCGCCGATGTGGAGGCCGTACGGATCGCGGTGACCGTCCGCGGCTATCGGATGAACGACGTCGACGACGTCCTGGACCGCCTGGGCGCCGAGCTGGCCGAGCGCGACGCCCGGATCGCCGAGCTGGAGGCGGCCCTGGCCGGCGCCCATGCGGCGGCGATGGGCGGCCCGGGGCTCATCGAGGACGGCGGGCAGCCGCGCGGGACGGAGCCGAAGCCGCGGCCCGCGGCCGGCGGCCCGGAGACCGCCGGTGCCCCCGAGGCGCCCCGGCGTACGGAAGGCGAGGAGCAGGCATGAGCGGTGTGGTGACCGAACCGGACGGCATCGCGCGCTGCCCCTGGGGCATGGAGTCGGAGAAGATGGCCGACTACCGCGCCTACCACGACACGGAGTGGGGCCTGCCGGTCCACGGCGATGACGCGCTCTTCGAGCGGATGACCCTGGAGGCATTCCAGTCCGGGCTCTCCTGGATCACGATCCTGCGCCGCCGCCCCGGATTCCGCGCCGCGTTCGCCGGCTTCCGGATCGCGGAGGTGGCGCGGTTCACCGAGGCGGACGCCGAGCGGCTGCTCGCCGACCCCGGCATCATCCGCAACCGCGCCAAGATCGCCGCGACGATCAACAACGCCCAGGTCGCCGCCGAGCTGGACCCCGGCGAACTGGACGAGCTGATCTGGTCCTACGCCCCCGACCGGGCCGGCCGGCCCGTGCCGCGCACCCTCGCGGACGTCGAGCCGGTGACCCCGGAGTCGAAGGCGCTCGCCAAGGAGCTCAAGAAGCGCGGCTTCCGCTTCGTCGGCCCGACCACCGCCTACGCGATGATGCAGGCGTGCGGCCTGGTCAACGACCATCTGGCGGCCTGCCATGTGCGCCGGGCCGTGGAATCGGCGGCCGGCTGACCCCGGGCCGGCCGGCCGACCCGCGTCAGCCGGCCGGAGCGCCCGGCGGGCTCAGCGGCCCAGGTAGACCGGCTTCTCCTTCTTCACGAACGCCTCGACCGCGATCCGGTGGTCCTCCGACGCCCCGGCCCGGACCTGGAGTTCGTCCTCCTTGCCGAGGGTCTCGGCGAGCGAGTGCCCGGCGCCGTAGGCCAGCGATTCCTTGATCGCGGCGTAGGCGGCGGTCGGCCCCTGGGCCAGCCGGCGGGCCACGGCCGCGGCCTCCTGCGCCAGCTCGTCGGCCGGTACGACCTTGTTGGCGATACCCAGTTCGTGTGCCTCCTGGGCGCTGATGCTGCGCGGGAAGAGCAGCAGATCGGCGGCCCGGCCGTGGCCGATCAGCCGGGGCAGCGTCCAGGACATCCCGGAGTCGGCGGTCAGCGCGACGCCGGCGAAGGAGGTGTTGAAGGACGCGGAGTCGGCGACGACGCGGTAGTCGGCGGCGAGCGCGAAGCCCGCGCCGGCGCCCGCGGCGACCCCGTTGACGCCCGCGACCACGGGCTTGGGCATCTCGGTCAGCGCCGTCACGATCGGGTTGTAGTGCTCACGCACGGTGTTCATGGTGCCGCCGGTGCCGTTGGCGTGGTCCTGCGCCAGCAGGCCGATGTGCTCCTTGAGGTCCTGGCCGACGCAGAAGGCGCGCCCGGTGGCGGTGAGCAGCACGGCGCGTACGGCGGGGTCGGCGGCGGCCTCCCGCAGGGTGTCCCGCAGCAGGACCTTCGCCTCGATGTTCAGCGCGTTCATCGCGTCGGGGCGGTTGAGCGTGATCGTCGCGAGTCCGTCGGTCACGTCGTAGAGCACGGTGTCGGCCATAGTGGGAGTCCCCTCCGTCGCGGCTCGGACTGCTCGGCAGCGGCAGTCAGCGCTCAGGATGCCGGAGATCATCGGCGGTGCGCATGTGACGTACATCAAAGAAAGCGGGCGCGTCGGACAGTGGCGGGTGGAGGAGTATCGCAGCCCCCTCCCCGAATTGGGTGGGTTTGAGAGAGCGCGTTGCCGAAGGGATGCTCCCCGATGTTGGTCATCGGGTCGTTCGATGCGGGATAATGGCCTGGAAGCAATGTGTTCGATGCCGGTGACACGTGCCTATTCGGGCCGTCGGCTGAGATGAGCTGGTTTTGAGCTGGTTTCAGGAAGGGGAACGAGCATGGCGGCCATGAAGCCGCGGACGGGCGACGGCCCGCTCGAGGTGACCAAGGAGGGGCGGGGCATCGTCATGCGCGTTCCGCTCGAAGGCGGCGGGCGGCTCGTCGTCGAGCTGACCCCCGACGAAGCCAAGGCCCTGGGTGAGGCCCTGGAGAAGGTCACCGTCTGACAAGGGCGGAGAAACCGGCGGATTCCCGGGCCTGACCCGGTACCACCAGCCGACATACCCCGGCCCCGGCACGCGGCGCGCACGAAAGGCGCGCCGCGTGCCGGGGCCGTTTGGTCCGCGGAACGTGCCGCCCGGGCGGCACGAGGGGGCGGCTCAGCCGCGCTTGACCGCGCAGAGCAGCCCGTCGCCGACCGGCAGCAGGGACGGCACCAGCGAGGTGCTCTCCCGGATGGCCCGCAGCAGCTCCCGCAGCCGGAGCACCTCCGATGGCTGCACCGCCGAATCGACCGTACGGCCGTCCGCGAAGACGCCCTCGAAGCACACCAGGCCGCCCGGGCGCAGCAGACGCAACGATTCAGCGAGGTACTCCAGGCACTCCATCAGGTCGCCGTCGCAGAAGACGAGGTCGTATCCGCCGTCCGCGAGCCGGGGGAGGACGTCCAGCGCCCGGCCGGGGATGAAACGGGCGCGGTTCCCGGCGAAGCCGGCCGAACGGAACGCCTGCTTGGCGAAGGTCTGCCGCTCGGGCTCGGGATCCACGGTGGTCAGCACGCCGTCGGGCCGCATGCCGTGCAGGAGGTAGATGCCCGACACGCCCGTGCCGGTGCCGATCTCGGCGACGGCCTTGGCGTCGGCGGTGGCGGCGAGCATGCGCAGGGCCGCGCCGGTACCGGTCGTCACCGTACGGATGCCGGCTTCCCGGGCGCGGTCGCGGGACCAGCGCAGGGCGGCCTCGGCGCTGTCGTCGATGGTCCCGGCGCCGTACGCCTCGGCGAATGCCAAGCTCGTCTGCCGGTTGCCGGTAATGGCCCTCTCCTGTCCCCGTAGTTGACGCAACCGTGACTGTATCCGCTGTGCGCGGGAACCCGCAGATGGGACCGGGCGTTATGGAGGGGGAGGGAGCAGACGGGGGGACGCAGTGGTGAAGACCGCGCGAGAATCGAATCAAGGCGAGAAGCAGGACCAAATGCAGGTCAAATCTGCTTATCCGGAGCTAACGGGCGAGGTGGATATGGTAGGGGCTCTACTGGACACCACCAGAGCCACCAGGGGAGGTGCGGCTGCGGCGGGTGACCGAGGAGTGCTGAGGCGCTTGAAGAGGTCGTTCGTCGAGCCGAAATCCGTGACAAACACCGCTGACCGATTCCTCCCCCACTCTCGACTTCGTTCGAGCGGGGGGACCGCCAAGGCCGACTCCGCACCCAGCGCGACCTTCGCCGCGGACGCGGATGTGCAGGCGTGGACTCCGCCCACCTGGGAGGAGATCGTCAGCACGCACAGCGCACGGGTCTACCGCCTCGCCTACCGCCTCACCGGCAATCAGCACGACGCCGAGGACCTCACCCAGGAGGTGTTCGTCCGCGTCTTCCGCTCGCTGTCGACGTACACCCCCGGCACGTTCGAGGGCTGGCTGCACCGCATCACCACCAACCTCTTCCTGGACATGGTCCGCCGCCGGCAGCGTATTCGCTTCGACGCGCTCGGTGACGATGCGGCCGAGAAGCTGCCCAGCCGGGAGCCCGCGCCGCAGCAGCACTTCGACGACACCCACTTCGACGCCGATGTGCAGCATGCGCTGGACACCCTCGCGCCGGAGTTCCGCGCCGCCGTCGTCCTGTGCGACATCGAGGGCCTGTCGTACGAGGAGATCGCCGCGACGCTCGGCGTCAAGCTCGGCACGGTCCGCAGCCGGATCCACCGCGGCCGCTCCCATCTGCGCAAGGCGCTCAAGCACCGCGCTCCGGCCACGCGCGGCGAGGAGCGCGAGCGGCGCCGTTCGCTGGCCGTGGTGCCCACGGGGGAGGTAGGGATCGCGTGAGCCTCAGTGGCGGTCCGTCCCCCGCCGAGCAGCATCTCGGCGACCGCCTCGCGGCCCTGGTCGACGGCGAGTTGGGGCATGACGCGCGCGAGCGGGTGCTCGCGCATCTTGCGACCTGCGCGAAGTGCAAGGCGGAGGCCGACGCCCAGCGTCGGCTCAAGAGCGTGTTCGCCGAGGCGGCGCCCCCCGGCCCGTCCGCGGGGCTGCTGGCGCGCCTGCAGCAGCTGCCCGGCGGCGACGCCGGCGGTCCCGGCAGCCGGCTCGGCAGCGGCGGCCTCGGCTCCGGTGAGTTCGCCCGGGGCGGCGGCTCGTTCCGCTATGTCCCCTCCGGCGACCACTCCGGCCATGCGATGGCGGCGATGCCCGCTCAGTCCCGCGGGCGCGGCTTTCGTGCCCAGGATGTCGTGCGGCCCGCACAGCGGCGCCGGTTCGCCTTCGCGGCGGCCGGTGCGGTCTCGCTCGCGGCCTTCGCGCTCGGCGGCGCCCTCCCGCTGGAGGCGGCCGTCGATGTGACCGGCCCGCGCACGGACGGCGGTGGCACGGCCGCCACTCCGCTCAGCGCCAGCCCCGCCGCCGACAGCGGCTCCCTGCTGCGTACGGGGCAGTTCCTTTCGGCCGGTAACTCCCAGCCGGGCACCTGGCCCGCGTCGGGCGGCCCGACGCCGGTCCCGGCCCCCAGCGCGATGGCCCTGCAGGGCCCCGGCGCCCCCTCCGCGGCGGCGCCGCCCGCCGGCCCCGCCGCCCCGGCCGGCCGCTTCGGCCTCTCGCCGCTGATAGCCGCGACCGGTCCGGCGTCCGCGTACCACCCCTCGCCGCTCGCCGTCGCGACCGGCAACACCCCGGTGCGCCAGCATCCGCCCGCGCTCCCGCCCCTGGAGCCCAAGCGCCCGCTGATCGGCTCCGCGGCCGCGGCCGGCGCCGCCTCCCAGGGCACGTCCACCGCCCCGCGCTGACCGTCCCCTGCGCATCCCCGGGCGGAACTGGTTGAATCGCTGCCAGGCGGCGCACCCTTTCAGCGGGCGCGGTCCGCGAGGTGGTGGTGGCCCGCATGAGCGCGGGCGAATTCTGGGGAGAGCATGGACGACGGTAAGGCCGCCGGGTCGAAGCTGAAGTGGTGGAGCCGCCCGGGACGCACCCCGGGCACGCAGCCGTCCGCCGAGGCCGGTCCGCAGGCGGTGCCGCCCGCCGACGGCCCGGCAAGGCCGCCGGCGGCCGACACGTCCGGCATATCCGGTGTGCCCGACGCGGAGGAGTCGGGGGACTGGATCGTGCGTCCGCCGCAGCGGAGCGCGGCGCCGGCCGCCGCTCCGGAGGCGACCGCCGCCGCGGCGCGGGAAGCGGCCGGGACGGGCGAGGTGCCCGGCTCCGGTGAAGTGTCCGGGAGGGGTGAAGTGTCCGGCGCCGGCGAGGAGTTGGCGGTCGCGGCGGCGGCCGGGTCGGCGGAGCGCACCGCCGCCGAGCCGCCCGCGCCGCCCACCGCGACCGCAGCCGCGACCGCAGCCGTGTCCGTCGACGCGCCCGCCGCGCCGCCGCGGCCGCTGCACCCCGAGGACCCGTACGGCACCCCTCCGTACGGCGGCCCCGGACCGTGGGCCCCGGCGCCGCCCGTGCAGCGGCCGGAGCCCCGTCCCACCGCGATGGGCTGGGCCCCCGGACACCCTGGCGCGACCCCCGCGCAGGGCACCTCCCTGCCGCCGTCGGCCGGGCCGCTGCCCCCGTACGGAGCGCCGGCCCAGGCGGCGGGCTACCCCGGCCCCCCGCAGTCGCCGCCGGCCGCACCGCAGGCGGCGCACGGCAGCGCCCCCGCCGCACCGGCCGCTCCGTCGCCGGCCGCCGAGGACCGCGCACCGGCCGCACCGGGCGGTGATCAACGACTCCCGGAGCGTACGGACGAGGCCGGGCACGCCAGGGCCGCCACCGAATCCGGCGGGCCCGCGCGGCCGGTGCTCCACAAGCCCGACCCCCAGCAGCCGGGGAGCCCGGCCGACGCGCCCCAGGCGCAGCCGCACCCAGCGCCGCCCGCCGGGTCGCACGGCCCCGCCCCGGCCCACGACCACGCGCCCGCCCCGCACGGCGCCTGGCACCAGTACGACCCCTGGAGCGCGCCCCTGCAGGGCGGGCCTCTCGCCGTGCCCCCGCAGGGCTCCGGGCGCAGCCGCCGCGGCGCGCTGGTCGTCGGCGCGGTCGCGCTGGCGCTGCTCGCCGGCGGCGTCGGGGGCGGCATCGGCGCCTATGTCGAGCGGTACGGCGGGATCAACGACATCAAGCTGCCGCAGGCGGCCGGCGACGCGGGCGGACGCGAGCCCGACAGCGTCGCCGGGATCGCGCAGACCGCGCTGCCCGGGGTGGTCACCCTCCACGTACGGGGCAACGCCGAACAGGGCACCGGCACCGGCTTCGTCCTCGACCGGCAGGGCCACATCCTCACCAACAACCACGTCGTCGAACCGGCCGGCTCCGGCGGCGAGATATCGGTGACGTTCAGCGGCGGCCAGACGGCCAAGGCCAAGGTCATCGGCCGGGACGGCGGCTACGACCTCGCCGTGGTGCAGGTCGAGGGCGTCACGGGCCTGCGGCCGCTCACGCTCGGCAACTCCGACTCGGTACGGGTCGGCGACCCCGTCGTCGCGATCGGCGCGCCCTACGACCTCGCCAACACCGTCACCTCCGGGATCATCAGCGCCAAGCAGCGCCCGATCACCGCGGGCGGCGAGAAGGGCGACGGCAGCGACGTCAGCTACGTGGACGCGCTGCAGACCGATGCGCCCATCAACCCGGGCAACTCCGGCGGCCCGCTGGTGGACGCCAAGGCGCGGGTGATCGGCATCAACAGCGCCATCCGCGCGGCCGACAGCGGCAGCGGCCTGGACGGCGCCGGCCAGGGCGGCAGCATAGGGCTGGGCTTCGCCATTCCGATCAATCAGGCCAGGCGGGTGGCCGAGGAGCTGATCAACACCGGCCGGGCGACGCACCCGGTGATCGGCGTCACGCTGGAGATGGAGTACGCCGGCGACGGCGCCCGCGTGGGCGACCACACCAAGGACGGCAAGCCGGCGGTGATCGCGGGCGGGCCCGGCGCCAAGGCCGGGATCAAGCCGGGCGATGTGATCACCAAGGTGGACGGTGCACCGGTGCACAGCGGCGAGGAGCTGATCGTGAAGATCCGCAGCCACCGGCCCGGCGACACGCTGATGCTGACCCTCCAAAGGGAGGGCAAGGAGCAGTCCATACGGCTCAGGCTGGGTTCCTCCACCGCCGGATGATCGTTTGCATCGTGTTGGCACGGGCGACTCCCGCCCGACCTACGGGGCCAGGTACCGTGATAGTCGGCCTGGCCCCTAGGCCAACGAAGGCCGCGGATGACCCAAGGAGCTGCTAGGTGTTCTTCGACATAGGACCCCTCGAACTGGTAGCGATCGTCGTCCTTGCCGTACTCGTCTTCGGGCCGGACAAGCTCCCCAAGGTCATCCAGGACGTCATGGGCGTCATCCGGAAGATCCGCGAGTTCTCCGACAGCGCCAAGGAAGACATCCGCAATGAGCTGGGGCCGGAGTTCAAGGACTTCGAGTTCGAGGACCTCAAGCCCAAGAACTTCGTGCGCAAGCACGTCCTGGAGAAGGACGAGTACGGCCTCAAGGACCTCCAGGAGATCCGTAACGGCTTCGATCTGAAGCAGGAGATGGCCGAGGTCACCGACGCCGTGCACGGCCGCGAGAGCGCCTCCTCCGCCATGCCCTCGAACGGCTCAGGGCTTAGCCTGTCCAAGGAGTCCCCGGCCGCCTCCGGCCGTCCTGACCTGGTCAAGAAGACCGGAATCGCGGAGCCGGGCGAGCGTCCGCCGTTCGACGCCGACGCCACCTGACACACTCCGGTATGCCCGGGCTGTGTTGACCCCTATAGCTATGCTCCGGGTGTCCGGGGTTTGGTCGCCTGAGGGGGGCGGGCCGCCCACGACGCAGGGCAACAAGGAGGCTTCCGCGCAGATGGAGACGACGAGTCGGACAGCGGAACAACAGGCGTCGGCCGGGGTCGGCCGGAAGGTGGACGGATATCTGCTGGCCGCGTTCCCGTGGTACGGCCTCGACGAGGCGTTCACCGGTCCGCGCTGGCTGATGCAGGTCGGGGCGGCCGCGGACGGCACCGTCGAGCACGGTGCCACCGGCCATGGGGAGGGGCCCACCATCAAGGCGGAGTCGCCGCAGGACGAGCGCTTCGCGGTCGTCGTGACGGTCGCCAGCCGCCCCGTACGGCGCAGCGCGGACGGCACCGGTGTACTGGAGGCCACCTCGGTCTCCACGGCCGCCTGGCTCGCCGGCTCGGGCCTGCTGGCCCACACCTGGCCGACCCAGATGGACCGCACGCTGCGCCAGGACTGGCTGGACCAGCAGACGACGCTCGCCTGGGAGCTGGCCGACGACCTCGGCGGCGGCGCCTGGAGCGAGCTGATGCTGCCGGTGGACGGGGTGCCGACCTCGTTCGCCTACCGCGAGTCGGAGTACGGCTGGGTGCTGGCGGGCTCGGCGAGCGAGGACCCCGACGGGGTGCACATCGGCGCCTACGGACGCGGGATGAGCGCCTACGGCCTGGGCTTCTCGGTCGTCAAGGACATCGCGTCGTACGAGGGATGAGCAGCGCCGACGGCCGCCTTCCAGGGGCCGGGGGCCGCGTGGGCACCCGGGCTCCTCGGTGATCGGGATCCCGGGCGCACGGCGGGGCTGAGCGCGCCGGCGCAGGCAAAAGGGGGCGGGCCTTACGGGGCCCGCCCCCTTTTCGCCTCGACCGGCCTCAACGAGCCCTATGGGCTTCCCTGTCGCCGCGGGCGCACACCCTCAGAACTTGTTGCGCGGGGTGATCCCCAGCGACATGCCGGACAGACCGCGCTGCCGGCCGCCCAGCTTGCCCGCGATCGCGCGGATGGCGGAGCCGGCGGGGGAGTCCGGGTCGGTCAGCACGACCGGCTTGCCCTCGTCGCCGCCCTCGCGCAGGCGCACGTCGATCGGGATGGCGCCGAGCACCGGCACCTGCGTGCCGGTGGTCTTCGTCAGGCCCTCGGCGACCCGCTCGCCGCCGCCGGTGCCGAAGACGTCGACCAGCTCGTCGCAGTGCGGGCAGGGCAGCCCGGACATGTTCTCGACCACGCCGACGATCTTCTGGTGGGTCTGCACGGCGATCGAACCGGCCCGCTCGGCGACCTCGGCGGCGGCCTGCTGCGGGGTGGTGACCACCAGGATCTCGGCGTTCGGCACCAGCTGCGCCACCGAGATCGCGATGTCGCCGGTGCCCGGGGGCAGGTCCAGCAGCAGCACGTCCAGGTCGCCCCAGTACACATCGGCGAGGAACTGCTGGAGCGCGCGGTGCAGCATCGGGCCGCGCCAGACGACCGGTGTGTTGCCCGGCGTGAACATGCCGATCGAGATGACCTTCACGCCGTTGGCCGACGGCGGCATGATCATGTTCTCGACCTGGGTGGGCTTGCCGTCGGCGCCCAGCATCCGCGGCACGGAGTGGCCGTAGATGTCCGCGTCGACCACACCGACCTTCAGGCCGTCGGCCGCCATCGCCGCGGCGAGGTTCACGGTGACCGACGACTTGCCGACACCGCCCTTGCCGGAGGCGACGGCGTAGACCCGGGTCAGCGAACCGGGCTGGGCGAACGGCACCTCGCGCTCGGCGGTCCCGCCGCGCAGCGACGTCGCCAGCTCCTTGCGCTGCTCGTCGCTCATCACTTCCAGATCGACCCGGACGCCGGTCACGCCCTCGACCCCGGCGACCGCGTCGCGCACGTTGTTGGTGATCGTCTCGCGCATCGGGCAGCCGGAGACGGTGAGGTAGACCACGACCGCCACCGTGCCGTCCGCCGCGATGTCCACCGATTTGACCATCCCCAGCTCGGTGATGGGGCGGTGGATCTCGGGGTCGTTGACCGTCGCGAGCGCGGCGCGGATCGCGTCCTCGCTCGGGGCGGCGCCTGGTGACGTCTCGGTAGCCATGTCCTGATGGTACGGCGCGTGAGGCGGCCTCCGGAAAGGCTGTCAGCGGTCGTGTTCGTCACTCTCCGCCTCGACCATCTGCCGCAGCTCCAGGTCCCGCAGCAGGTCCTGCAGCTCGTCGCGGATCCAGTCGCGGGTGGCGACCTCGCCCAGGCCCAGCCGCAGCGCCGCGATCTCCCGGGTCAGGTACTCGGTGTCGGCGATGGAGCGCTCGTTCTGCTTGCGGTCCTGCTCCTGGGTGACCCGGTCGCGGTCGGCCTGGCGGTTCTGCGCCAGCAGGATCAGCGGCGCCGCGTACGACGCCTGCAGCGACAGCGCCAGGGTCAGGAAGATGAACGGGTACCCGTCGAACTTCAGGGCGCCGGGCGCGGCGATGTTCCAGGCGATCCACAGGATGATGGCGACGGTCATCCAGACGATGAAGCGCCCGGTCCCCAGGAACCGGGCGATCTTCTCCGACAGCCGCCCGAACGCCTCCGGGTCGTACTCGGGCAGGAACGTACGGCGCGGTGCGCGCGGCAGGTCCAGGCGCACCCGGGCCCGCTCGGCGGCGCCCCGCCGCACCGCCGAGGCGCCGTTCGCCCGCGAGCGCTCCCTGCCCTCCCGTTCCTCAGCGCCCATCCGCGGCCTTCCCCAGGCGCCCGGCGCCGGTCAGCCCGGCCGCCCCCTCGCCGTGCAGCTCGGCCTCCCGCCAGTCCTCCGGCAGCAGATGGTCCAGTACGTCGTCGACGGTGACCGCGCCCAGCAGCGCGCTGCTCTCGTCCACGACCGGCGCGGCCACCATGTTGTACGCGGCCAGATAGCGGGTCACCTCCGGCAGCGGGGTGTCCGGCGGCAGCGGGGGCAGGTCGGTGTCGGCGATGGAGCTGACGAGGGTGAACGGCGGGTCCCGCAGCAGCCGTTGGAAGTGCACCAGGCCCAGGTACTTCCCGGTGGGCGTCTCGTCCGGCGGCCGGCAGACGTAGACCTGGGCGGCCAGCGCGGGGGAGAGGTCCGGGTCGCGCACCCGGGCCAGCGCATAGGCGACGGTGGCGTCCGGGCGCAGCACGATCGGGTCGGTGGTCATCAGGCCGCCCGCGGTGCGCTCCTCGTAGGACATCAGCCGCCGCACATCGGCGGCCTCCTCCGGCCGCATCAGCTCCAGCAGCCGCTCCACCTCCTCCTCCGGCAGCTCGCCGAGCAGGTCGGCGGCGTCGTCGGGGTCCATCGCCTCCAGGACGTCGGCGGCCCGCTCCTCCTTCAGCTTGCCGATGATCTCGATCTGGTCGTCCTCCGGCAGCTCCTCCATCACATCGGCGAGCCGGTCGTCGTCGAGGGCCGCGGCGACCTCCGCGCGGCGCTTGGGGGAGAGGTGGTGCAGCACACCGGCGAGGTCGGCCGGGCGCAGCTGCTCGAACGTGGCCAGCAGGCTCTCGGCGCCCTGCCCGTGCTCCTCCAAGGAGAAGCCGGTCACCGCCGACCACTCCACCGTCAGCGTCTCGCCCTTGCGGCGCAGCGCCCCGCTCTTGCCCTTGCGCACGAAGACCTTGTCGATCTCCCAGTCGCGGCGGGCCGGCAGCTGGCTGATGCCGATGTCCAGGACGGTGACCTCCTCGCCGGTCTCCACCAGCCGCACCCGGCGGTCCAGCAGCTCGCCGAAGACCAGCGTCTCGGTCGTCCGCTGCTCGAAGCGGCGCATGTTCACCACGCCGGTGGTGATGATCTGGCCCGACTCCACGCCGGTCACCCGGGTCATCGGCAGGAAGATCCGGCGCCGGCTGATCACCTCGACGACCAGCCCGAGCAGCCGCGGCGGGCGCTTGCCGACCCGCAGCAGTGCGACGAGGTCCCGCAGCCGGCCGACCTGGTCGCCGTTGGGGTCGAAGACGGCGATGCCGGAGAGGTGGGAGACGAAGACCCGGGGGGTCACCACTGCCATGCAGAGCGCCTCCCTTTCTCCCGTGATGCCAGAAATAAGGCAAGAATTCGGGTTCAGGCTAACCCGCCCGGACCCGCGCCGCCCTGGTGAAGGAGGCCGTAGGGTGACCGCCACGCACCCCGCCTACGAGGCCCTGTGGCCCAGGTACGCTGCCGTACTGGCTGTCGAGGTCACCCGCATCAGGAGGCAGAGCCGACGTGAGCGCAATCCCCCGGGGGGCCGGCCCCCGACCCCTGGCCGGAGGGGCCCGCCGCACGGGCCGGACCGCGCTCGCGGGGGCGGCCTGCGTGGCACTGGCCGCGACGCTGGCGGGCTGCGCGGGGGAGGACCCGGACGCCGGTACCAACGGCGTCGGGAAGCTGCCGCCCGCCAAGATCGAGTCCAAGGCGCTGGCCGCGGCCCGGCAGGCCGACACGGTGCGCCTGTCCGGCAGCGTCGTCAGCCACGGCCGTACGTACAAGCTCAACATGAGCCTGGCGAAGAACGGCGCCAAGGGCGAGCTGACCACGAATGCGGCCGCCTTCCAGCTGCTGCGGGTCGGCAAGGCGCTCTACCTGAAGGCGGACGCGGCGTTCTGGGCCGGTGAGAAGAGCGGCTCGTCCGGTGCGCCCGACCAGGCCGCGGCGCGCAAGCTCGGCGGCAAGTACGTCAAGGTGCCCGCCGCCGACCCGGTCCACAAGCGCTTCAGCGGCTTCACCGACAAGGACACCCTGCTGGCCGGACTGCTCGGGCTGCACGGCAAGCTGACGGCCGGCGACCGCGGCGACGTCGACGGCGTCCGCACCATCCGGCTGTCCGCCGCCGCGGGCTCCGGCGGCACCCTGGACGTGTCGCTGGAGGGCACGCCCTACCCGCTGCGGCTGCGGCGCGCCGGCGATGCGGGCGTGGTCCGGCTCGCCGACTGGGGCAGGAGCGTGGACCTCAAGGCGCCGCCCAAGGACCAGGTCGTGGACTACGGCACGCAGATCTCCGGCAAGGGCTGAGCCCCGCGGGGCTTCGCCCCTCAGCCCTTGCGGCCCCGGCGCAGCAGCTTGGGCAGCGCGGCCGGGACGGGCCGCCGGGTGATCGCGGCGGAGGCCAGCGGCGGCGCGGCGTGCGAGACGTCCGGCATCGTGCCGGGCCGCTGCTGCGCCTCCTGACCGGTCGGCTCCAGCCGCAGCACCCGGCACTCCTCCGCCCAGCGCTCGGTGATCCGCTCCGCGTCCGGCGCGTTGAGCCGCTTGCCCTTCAGCTCCTCGACCGCGGCCAGCCAGTCCTCGCTGCGCGGCGCCGGCTCGACGACGCGGGCCTGCCAGGCGACCAGCCGGCCGCCCTTGTCCTTGCTGCGGACGGTGACCGTGGCCGTGGCGCCGTCGGCGAGCCCGAGGTCGGCCAGCGGCTGCTCACCGGCCCCGCCGCCGACGAGGCAGGCGGCACCGTCGTGCCACACGTGCCACAGCGCACGGGACGGGCCCGCCGTCCCCCGCACCCAGATGAGGCCGGACTTCTTCGTGGCCTCTTCGATGAGCGCCCGATCCTGCAGGGCCTGCGACACGGTCTCCGTCATACGGCTCAGCCTAATGGGCCCGGAGGCGGGCGCCCGGGCCCGCCCAGGGCCTGAGACGGGCCGTACCGCGCCGCGGCACCGCCCCGGTCACAGCCAGCCGTTGCGCTTGAAGCCGCGGTGGATGCCGAAGCAGATCACGGCCGTCACCACCAGCACCGCCGGGTAGCCGTACTCCCAGTGGGTCTCCGGCATGAAGTCGAAGTTCATGCCGTAGATCCCGGCGATCATCGTCGGTACGGCGAAGATCGCCGCCCAGGCCGTGATCTTGCGCATGTCCTCGTTCTGCGCGACCGCCGCCTGGGCGAGGTTGGCCTGCAGGATGGAGTTGAGCAGATCGTCGAAGGACAGCACCTGCTCGCTGACCCGCGCCAGGTGGTCGGCGACATCGCGGAAGTACTTCTGGATGTCGGAGTCGACCTGCCGCATCGGCCGCTCGCTCAGCAGCTGCATCGGCCGCAGCAGCGGCGACACCGCGCGCTTGAACTCCAGTACCTCGCGCTTGAGTTGGTAGATCCGCCCGGCGTCGCCGCCCCTGGCGGAGCCCGCCTTGCCGCCGGAGCCCTTGCCGTTGGTGCCCGAGCTGAAGACGTCGATCTCCACCTCGTCGATGTCGTCCTGCACCGCGCCGGCCACCGCCATGTAGCCGTCGACCACCTGGTCGGCGATGGCGTGCAGCACCGCGGACGGCCCCTTGGCCAGCAGCTCCGGGTCGTCCTGGAGCCGGTGCCGCAGGGCGCGCAGCGAGCCCTGGCCGCCGTGCCGCACGGTCACGATGAAGTCCCGTCCGGTGAAGCACATCACCTCGCCGGTCTCCACCACCTCGCTGGTGGCGGTCAGCTCGGCGTGCTCGACGTAGTGGACCGTCTTGAAGACGGTGAACAGGGTCTCGTCGTAGCGCTCCAGCTTGGGCCGCTGGTGGGCGTGCACGGCGTCCTCGACGGCGAGCGGGTGCAGCCCGAACTCCTTGGCGATACCGGCGAATTCGGCCTCGGTGGGCTCGTGCAGACCGATCCAGGCGAAGCCGCCGTCGGCCCGCACCCCGGCCATCGCCTCGGCCGGGCTGACGTGCTCGCTCACCCGGCGTCCCTCGCGGTAGACACCGCAGTCGACGATGGCGCTGTTCGCGCAGGCCGGGGTGGAGCTCTCGTAGTGGTAGGGGGAGTCACCGCGGCGCCGGGACGGGCGTACGGCGGCGCGCAGGTCGCGGATCATCGACATGGCAGGCTCCTTCACGGGCCGGCCGTCAACTGGGGGCGCGGGGCGCAACGCTGCCCGGAACGTGGACGTACGAGACTCCGTTGGTCGTACGTCCGCAAAGCGGGCGGCGCTCCGTGCGGAACAGTGACGGCAGTTCGCAGAGACACGGAACAGAGAGTCGAAGGCGCTCTTCCGTCATCTACATCCGGCGCAAAGGCGCTTCCTGGGTTTCGCCGTTCAGCGGCGGGGTACGGAAGCTCTCGGATCAGGAGATGCGCTGCGCGAGGGGATGACGGGAGAACTATCGGTACTGCACGGTCGACTCGGATCCACCGCAGCCCCACCTCCTCCGGCCGGTCCCCGTTGGGGGACGACGTCATTCCCTGACCAGACGGCCAGGCTATCAGCCGCCTGAAGCGTTCCGGCGCCGTTTTGCCTGTTCGATACGAACCGTTGAGCCGTGGCGCGGCCGTCCGCCGGTGGTGCCGGACTCCCGCTTTGCGCCGATGGAGTGCCGGGCGCGGCGCGGGCCAGGTGAGGGGCCGGCCCTATGCTCGCGGCATGTCTGACGTTCTTGAGCTGGTCGAAGCCCGGTTGCGTACGAGCCTGGGCGAGCCGGACGCGCGTGCCGCGGTCACGTTCCTGGGGACCGACCGCATCGAGGTGCTCCGCTTCGCGGACGACGGGGTGGTGAGGTATGCCACGCTCGGGATGTCCGCCCAGCCGATGGCCGACCCCACGGCCGTGCTGGCCGACCCGCTGCGCGGCCCGCGCGCCGAACTCGTGCTGTCCGTACGGGGCGGCCGCGCGGACACCGACAAGGTGCTCCGGCCGCTCGCCGTGCTCGCCGCGTCCCCGCAGGTCGAAGGGGTGGTGGTGGCTCCCGGCGCCTCGCTGGACGTGGGGGAGCCGCTGTGGCCGGGAGCGGTGTTCACCTCGGTGCTGGTGGCCGAGCCCGGTGGCCTGATCGAGGACCTGGAACTGGACGAGCCGATGGAGCCGGTGCGCTTCCTGCCGCTGCTGCCGATGACGCCCAACGAGGCCGCCTGGAAGCGGGTGCACGGCGCCGAGGCCCTCCGGGAGCGCTGGCTGAGGCACGGCACGGACCTGCGGGACCCGCTGCGCAGCGGCGTACCGCTCGACTGACCCGGTGGGCGGCGGGGCGGGGATTTGTCCCGCCGCCCCGCCGGACGCCGACGGGGCGTCAGTTTCCTTCCGCCGGAAGCCCGATGGCCCGGCGGCTCGCCTCAGCCGGCGACGGTCGCGGTCGTCCCGTCCTGCGCGGTGTGCCGGGGCCGGGGCTCCGCGGTCCCGACCGTCAGCGCCCGTCGGCGGACGGCGACGACGCCGGCGCCGGCCAGCGCCGCGGCGGCCGCGCACACGAAGGGGAGGTGGACGTCGGTCCACTCCTCGATCCTGGGCGCGAGGAACGGCGCGGCCGCCGCGGCGAACCACCGCACGAAGTTGTAGCCGGCGCTGGCCACCGGGCGCGGCACGGGCGAGACGCCCAGCGCCAGTTCGGTGAACACGGTGTTGTTCAGGCCGATGAGGGCACCGGACAGGACCGTGCAGGCGAGGGCGGTGGTGTGGTCGCCGTAGCCCAGCACGATCAGGTCGACGGCGAACAGGACCAGCGAGGCGCCCAGCACCCTCAGCGAGCCGAAGCGGTGCTGGAGCCGGGGCGCCACGAGCACCGAGAACACCGCGAGCAGCGCACCCCAGGCGAAGAAGACGCCCCCCGCCCCGTAGGGGGACATGTCCAGCACGAACGGGGTGAAGGCCAGCACCGTGAAGAAGGCGTAGTTGTAGCAGAAGGCCGCGGCGGCGGCGGAGGCGAGACCGCCGTGGCCGAGCGCCCGCAGGGGGTCGAGGAGCCCGGTCTTCCGGGCCGGTCCGGGCTGCTCCTTGAGGAAGGCCGCGATGGCGAGGAAACCGACGGCCATCAGGGCCGCGGTGCCGAAGAACGGGTAGCGCCACTTCAGGTCGCCGAGGACCGCGCCGAGCAGCGGGCCGCAGGCCATTCCGAGGCCGAGGGCGGACTCGTACAGCAGGATCGCCGCGGTGGACCCGCCCGTCGCCGCGCCCACGATGACCGCCAGCGACGTGGAGACGAACAGGGCGTTGCCCAGGCCCCAGCCGGCCCGGAAGCCGACCAGTTCGCCGACCGACCCGGACATCCCGGAGAGCGCCGCGAAGACCACCACCAGCGCCAGGCCGGCGAGCAGCGTCCGGCGGCCGCCGATGCGGCTGGAGACGAAGCCGGTGATCAGCATCGCGACCGCGGTGATCAGGAAGTAGGAGGTGAACAGGAGGGAGACCTGGCTGGGGGTGGCCCGCAGGCCCCGGGCGATCGAGGGCAGGATCGGGTCGACCAGGCCGATGCCCATGAAGGCCACGACCGAGGCGCCCGCCGTGGCCCATACGGCCTTCGGCTGGCGCAGCAGGGACGGGGCGCCCTCCTGGGACGGATCCTGTGCACCGCCGCCGCTCTTCGTGCCGCTCATATCGCGGTTCCCCTCTCCGTCGCCGGTTGTCCGCCCCCGGTCCGCCCCGGACGGCGGACAGTCGGCGCGAGATCGTTGACGTTTACACATATTAAGTTAGTCCAGCTAAAGGGTGCAAGGAGCAACTACTTGTCCGGTGGGGCGGGCGGGTCTCACGATGCGGTCAATTGCGGGGCCGGGTACGTGATTCGGGGCACACCGGTCGAGTGATCGTCCTTGACGCGACGGCGGGCCAGGAGGACCGTTGGTCCTTATGAGGGGCGAACCCAGTTGCCCGAAGTGCGGAGGCCGGGTGCGGGCGCCCGGTCTCTTCTCCGACACCTGGCAGTGCGCCGCACACGGCACCGTGCATCCGCTCCAGCCGGTCGTCCCGCCGAGCGTCGAGGCGCTCGGCGTTGTCGTGCACCGTGCGCAGGTGCCCGTGTGGATGCCCTGGCCGCTGCCGGTGGGCTGGCTGTTCACCGGCGTGGCGTGCGCGGGCGACGACCGCAGCGGCGGCAGGGCGACCGCGGTGGCCTGCACGGGCCCCGGACCGCTCGGCGGACCCGGCGAACTCCTTTTGATCGCCGAGGAACTGGGCGTCGGCCTGGGCGCGCGCTATGCCGGTATCGACGGCCCGGACCCCGGCCCCCATATGCGCGTGGACCAGACGCCGCACGGCAAGGTGCTCGCGGCCGGTCGGCCGACGCCGCTGTGGCACGTCGACGGTGCGCCGGCGGACCGCGCGGTCTTCGCCGGCGAGGCGCGCGGGCTGTGGCTGTGGGCGATCGCCTGGCCCGAGCAGGCCGGGATGCTGATGTACGACGAGTTGGTGCTGACCGATCTGCGCGAGGCGGGCGCGGAGGTCGACCTGCTGCCGTGCGGGGCGCTGTCGCCGCGGATCCTGGGCTGAGGCCGCGGCCCCGCCGAGCCGCCCCGCCCGCGCTCGGGCGCCGGAACCGTCCGGCCGCCCGGTTATCCTTCTGAGGTCCCCTGCGGTGTCCTCGCGTCCGGTGATCCTCCCGGGCCACGGCCCCGCGCCCGTCCCGCAGCAGTCTGGAGTCCGCGTCGTGCGCATCGATCTGCACACCCACTCCACGGCCTCCGACGGTACGGACACCCCCGCCGAGCTGGTGCGCAACGCGGCCGCCGCCGGACTGGACGTCGTCGCGCTGACCGACCACGACACCGTCGCCGGCCACGCCGCGGCGCGGGCGGCGCTGCCCGCCGGGCTGACGCTGGTCACCGGCGCGGAACTCTCCTGCCGACTCGACGGGGTGAGCCTGCACATGCTCGCCTACCTCTTCGACCCCGAGGAGCCGGAACTCGCCCGCGAGCGGGAGCTGGTGCGCGACGACCGGGTGCCGCGCGCCCAGGGCATGGTCGCCAAGCTGCGCGACCTCGGAGTGCCCATCACCTGGGAGCAGGTCGCGCGGATCGCCGGGGACGGCGCCGTGGGGCGGCCGCATATCGCCACCGCCCTCGTCGACCTCGGCGTCGTCGGCTCCGTCTCCGACGCCTTCACCCCGCAGTGGCTCGCCAACGACGGCCGGGCGTACGTGGAGAAGCACGAACTCGACCCGTTCGACGCGATCCGGCTGGTCAAGGCCGCGGGCGGGGTCACCGTCTTCGCGCACCCGCTGGCCGTCAAGCGCGGCCACTGCGTCCCCGAGGGCGCGATAGCCGAGCTGGCCGCGGCCGGCCTCGACGGCATCGAGGTCGACCACATGGACCACGACGAGCCGACCCGGGCGCGACTGCGCGCGCTCGGCGCCGACCTGGGTCTGCTGACCACCGGCTCCAGCGACTACCACGGCAGCCGCAAGACCTGCGGCCTGGGCGACTGCACCACCGACCCGGAGATCTACGGCGAGATCGTGCGCCGTGCGACCGGCGCCTTCCCCGTTCCCGGCGCGGGCGGCTGAGGGCGGCCCGCTCCCTTTCCCCTACGGGCCCGTGTGCACCTTCCCCACCCGGGCCCGTGCGCGCCGCGCCGGCCCGCTGTCCGCTCGTCCGTACCACCTTCCGCAAGGCTTCACCGTGTTCGACATCGCTGTGTTCAGTACCCTCTTTGTCACGCTTTTCGTGATCATGGACCCTCCGGGGATCACCCCGATCTTCCTGGCCCTGACCTCCGGCCGGCCGGCCAAGGTGCAGCGCCGGATGGCCTGGCAGGCGGCGACCGTCGCCTTCTGCGTCATCGCCGTCTTCGGTCTCTTCGGCCGCCAGATCCTGGGCCGGCTGCACATCTCGACGCCCGCGCTGATGATCGCGGGCGGGCTGCTGCTCCTGCTGGTCGCCCTGGACCTGCTGACCGGCAAGTCGGAGGAGCCGACCCAGACCAAGGACGTCAATGTGGCGCTGGTGCCGCTGGGCATGCCGCTGCTGGCCGGGCCCGGCGCGATCGTGTCGGTGATCCTCGCGGTGCAGCACGCGCACGGGTTCGCGGCGCAGCTGTCCGTGTGGGCGGCGATCGCGGCGATCCACGTCGTGCTGTATCTGGTGATGCGGTTCTCGTTGGTGATCATCCGCGTGATCAAGGACGGCGGGGTGGTCCTGGTGACCCGGCTGGCGGGCATGATGCTCTCCGCGCTCGCCGTGCAGCAGATCATCAACGGCGTGCTGCAGGTCATCGAGGGCGCCTGAGCCCCCGGGGCCTTCCGGACGCGGCGGCGCCCCCGTACGACGTGTTCGTACGGGGCCGCCGCCGTGTGCGTATCGGCGGGCGTCGGTGTTAACGGGCGGCGGTGTCGGCCGGGCGGATGTAGATGCGCTGGCCTATGGCGGCGGCCTGCTGCACGATCCGGTTGACGGAGGCGGCGTCCACGACGGTGCTGTCCACGGCGGTGCCGTCGACATCGTCCAGGCGCATGATCTCGAAGCGCATACGGCTTCTCCCTTCGTCTGATCCTCCTGCGGAGAACTGAAATGGCGTGGCTCGCGTGGCTTCGCTGCCAGGCGTTCCGTATGGGTACAACGACCCGCACCGTGCAATCATTCCCTACGCTAAAGAAAAATTTTGACGCTCTAAGTACTGGTGCGGAGCGCGCTTGTGTCCGCCGTCCGGCCGCCCGGACAATGGGTCCCGTATGAACGACGTCCGGCCCGCGGGCCCCACCGACCTCGCCGCGCTCGCCGCAGGGATCGAGCGCACCAACGAGCTGCTCTCCCGGGTGCTCGCCCAGGCCACCGCCACCACCCCGTCGACCCATGCCGCGTTCGTGGACGCGGGCTATGTCTACGCGGCGGCGGGCAGGCTCGTCGCGGGTACGGAGGACCGCAAGGGCTTCGAGCTGGACGCCGAAGGGATCATCGATGCGTTCATCGACAAGGCCCGGACGATCTTCCCGGACAGCCGGCTGCTGCGGGTCTACTGGTACGACGGCGCCCGCCGCCGCCTGCACACCCAGGACCAGCAGCGGATCGCCGAGCTGCCGGATGTGAAGGTCAGGCTCGGCAACCTCAACGCCAACAACCAGCAGAAGGGCGTGGACTCGCTGATCCGCTCGGACCTGGAGTCGCTGGCCCGGCACCGCGCGATCAGCGACGCGGTGCTCATCGGCGGCGACGAGGACCTGGTCTCCGCGGTCGAGGCGGCGCAGGGCTACGGCGCGCGGGTGCACCTGTGGGGGATCGAGGCGCCGGGCGGCCGCAACCAGGCCGAGCCGCTGCTGTGGGAGGTCGACAGCGCCCGCATCTTCGACCTGGACTTCTGCAAGCCGTACGTCACCCGCCGGACCGGCGCCGAATATCTGGAGCAGACCGCGGCCGAGGGGCCGACGCCCAGCCGCGAGGAGGTCCGCTTCGTCGGGGCCCGGGTCGCCGCGCAGTGGCTGTCGGAGCGCGGCCGCGACCGGGTGGCCGAACTCCTGCCCGGCCATCCGTATCTGCCCGGCACCGTCGACCAGGAACTGCTGACCGCCGCGGAGGCGCTGCTGCGGCACTCCCTGCGCGGCCACGCCGATCTGCGCCGGGTGCTGCGGGACGGCTTCTGGGAGCACGTCCAGGCCCAGTTCTAGCCGGACACCGCCGGGACCCCGGTCCGGCCTCGGCCCCCAGGCCGCTCAGGCCCCGGCGAGGAGTTCGGCCAGCCGGTCGAAGAACCCCGACCAGCCCGCCTCGGCCTGCTGGTACTGCTCGCTGGTGAGGTTGCCGCCGAGCTGCCGGAAGGCCATCTCCGTACGGTCCCCGGCGTCGGTCAGGGTCACCCGTACGAGTTCGCCCTCCGCGCGGCGCGGCGCGGTCGCGTCCTTGAGCGTGAACTCCAGCCGCTCGGGCGGTACGACCTCGCGGTACACCCCGGAGAACGGCAGCTCACCGCCGTCCGGAGTGCGCATCACCAGGCTCCAGGCCCCGCCCGGCCGGACATCCATCGCCACCCGGTCGGCGGGCACCGGCAGTTCGCCGCCGAACCAGTACGCGAAGTGCTCCGGCCGCGTCCATGCCTCGAAGACCAGCTCGCGCGGGGCGTCGAAGGTCCGGTTGAGCGCGATGCCGTGCGGGTCGTCCCCGGAGGTGTCGGTCATGGTCGGGCCCTTCGTGCGAAGCCGGTGCCGGCCGGACGCCGGTGGCCGCCCGCCTGCTGCGATGCTCGCCGAACCGGCCCGCGCCCACGACATGCGCTAGCCCGGTCGGCGCATCCCTGCCGGGCGCACCGCGCCGGCAGCTGCGACGGTCGTCTGCATGAACGATCGGCAGCCGCCCGCACCCCGCTTCGAGTCCGGGGTCTCCCTCTTCCGGCATCCCGTCGAGTGGTGGCACGGCCGGCGGCGGCGCTGCCGGGAGATGAAGTGGGAGGAGGGCTCCTGGGAGCTGCGCGAGGTGATCCGCGCCGGTGTCAACGAGCTCGAAGCGCTGCTGGAGACCAAGCCGCTCCAGCCCGACAAGGCGCGGCTCGCCGACGACGTCCGCGCCGAACTCGACGAGGCGCGGGAGAAGCTCAGCCACGCGCAGCACCCCGGCCACCTGGTCGGAGCGCATCTGAGCGTGGCGCAGATCCATCTCGACTCGGCCCGCGACCTGCTCCTGCGCATGATCGAACCGGAAGAGGTCACCCCGCTCCTGCCGGGGCTGATCGCACTCGTCCGGGAGCAGCTGCAGGTGAAGGACCCCCGGCGGATGAAGGCCGAGGACATCTGGAAGGAGACCGCCAAGCGCCCGCCGACCCAGGCGGACGTCGAGGCGATCATCGACGCGGTGAACGTCGCCCGGCTCCAGGCGCTGCGCGACCGGCTGCGCGTCGGCAGCTTCGTGCGCATCGTGAAGTACGTGTCGGCCGCGCTGGGGTTTCTCGCGGTGCTCGTCGCCGTGCTCGGCTTCCTCTTCCCGACCGTGGTGCCCCCGTGCTTCACACCGGAGACACCGGCCGGCGCGGGCGGCAGAGGCCGTACGTTCACCGCCGTCTGCCCGGTGACCAGCCTCAGCGGCCTCAAAGCGGCCGAGGTGCCCGGCAGCATCGCGGAGCTGCCCGCGATCGAGGCCAACTACCTGGTCCTGGAGATCGTCGGACTGCTGGCCGCGGCCATCGCCGCGGCCTCGGCGCTGCGCCGTATCAGCGGCACCGCCACCCCCTACAACGTGCCGGTGGCCCTGGCGTGGCTGAAGCTGCCGACCGGTGCGCTGACGGCGGTGCTCGGGCTGCTGCTGATGCGCGGCGGGTTCGTCCCCGGTCTGACCGCCCTGGACTCGTCGGCCCAGATCATCGCCTGGGCCATCGTCTTCGGCTATTCGCAGCAGGTCTTCACGCAGTTCGTCGACAAACAGGGGCAGGCGCTGCTGGCCGGCGTCCGCGGGCCGGGCACGGCATCGCCGTCCGCCAACCCCGGGCCCGCGGCCGGGCCGACCGGATAGGGCGTGTCCGCACACGCCCGCGCCCTAGCCCACTCCGCTCCAGAACCCCGTCAGCGCCTCGGCCGTCTTCTCCGGGCGCTCGGCGTTGGGGGAGTGCTCGGCGCCCTCGATGACGCTGCGGTGGGCGGCGAGCCGTTCGGCCATCGCGTCCATCCACGGCACCGGCCAGGCGTAGTCGACGGACCCGGAGACCACATGGGTGGCCAGCCCCGTGCCGGCCAGCTCGGCCACCCGGTCGGGCTCCTCCAGCATCTGACGGCCGGTCGCGATCAGCTGCTCGGGGAGCGTGTTCAGCCAGCGGCGGTGCAGGAACGCGCCGATCTCCGGGGGCGTGGCGGCGTCCGCGGCCTCCGGAGGATCCAGCTCGCGCATCGCCCGCCAGACGCTCTCCATGTCGAGCGCGCCCAGCGCCTGGATCAGCAGCCGCACCCGGGCCTGCTGGGTGGCCTCGATGGCCGCGGGCCCGGAGCTGAGCACGGTCAGCGAGCGGAACGGGGAGGCGTCCAGGAGCACGGCGGCCCGGGTGATCAGCCCGCCCAGCGAGTGCCCCAGCAGATGCAGCGGGCCGCTGCCGGGGCCGTGCACGGCTCGCGCCTGGGCCAGCACGTCAAGGGCCAACTCCCTTTGCGCATAAGCCCGTTCCTCGCGCGGGCCGGGGGACTCGTGCTGGCCGCGGCCGTCCACCGCGACCGCCCGGAACCCCGCCGCGGCCAGCGGCGCGAGCAGGGCGATGAAGTCCTCCTTGCTGCCGGTGAACCCGGGCACCAGCAAGGCCGTCCCGATCGGTGCGCCGTCGGGGCGGGCGTCGTGTACGGCGAACGCCCCGCGCTCGGTGTCGAGTCGGTACGCGCGGGCGCACGGGGGCAGTGTGAGGGTCGGCGGCCTGCTCATGCCACGAGGTTATCCGGGCCCGGCCGCGAAACCCGGCCGGGACGCCGACGACCCGGCACCCGCGGGGAGCGGGGCCGGGTCGTCGGGGGGAATCGAGCGTCAGCTCTCGGGCGTCGCCTCGGCGGCGGCCGCCTTGGCACGGGTCCGGCGGCGGACCGGCTTGGCCTCGGCGGTGTCCGCGGTGGCCTCGGCGGCGGGCTTGGCCGCGGCGGCCTTGCGGGTGCGCTTGGGCTTGGCCGGTGCGTCGGCGGTGCCTTCGGCGGTGTCCACCGCGGCCTCGGCGGCCTTGGCGGCGGCCGTCTTCCGGGTGCGCTTGGGCTTGGCGGGCGCCTCGGCGGTATCCGCGGTGGCCTCCGTGGCGGGCTTGGCCGCGGCGGCCTTGCGGGTGCGCTTGGGCTTGGCCGGTGCGTCGGCGGTGCCTTCGGCGGTGTCCACCGCGGCCTCGGCGGCCTTGGCGGCGGCCGTCTTCCGGGTCCGCCTCGGCTTGGCCGGTGCCGCGTCCACCACGGCGTCCGCGGTCTCGGTCAGCACGGCCGGAGCCGTCTCGGCGGCGGCCTTGGCGGTGCTGCGGGTACGGCGGCGCGGTGCGGCGGGTGCCTCGACGGTCTCCGCCACCTCGGCGGCCTCGGCGGCGACCGCCGCGCCCTCCGCCGCCGCGAGCGCGAGCGCCGCGGTCTCGACGGTCTGGAAGGTCTCCGTCTCCACCGGACGGGCGGCACGGGTGCGGCGCCGGCGCGGCTTGGCGGGCTCGGCCGGAGCCTCGGTCACCACGGCGGCGGCGTCCACGGCCTCGGTGGCCGGGGCCGGTACGGATGCCGCCACGGCGGTCTGGCTGCCGCGCGTACGCCGGCGCCGGCGCGGCTGACGCGGCGCCTCGGCGGCCGGGGCGTCCTCGGCGGCCGGCGACCCGGTCTCCTGAGCCTCAGGAGCGGCCGGGCCGTCCAGCGGTGCGCCGCCGCGGGTACGGCGACGCTGACGCGGGGTACGGGTGCGCGGCGGACGCTCCTCCGTCACGGCACCGCCCCGGCGGGCGCCGCGGCCGCGGCCGCCGGTCTCGCCCAGGTCCTCGACCTCTTCCGCCGCGAGCCCGGCCCGGGTGCGCTCGGCGCGCGGCAGTACGCCCTTGGTGCCCGCGGGGATGTTCAGCTGCTCGTACAGGTGCGGCGAGGTGGAGTAGGTCTCCTCCGGCTCGTCGAACGACAGGTCCAGCGCCTTGTTGATCAGCTTCCAGCGCGGGATGTCGTCCCAGTCGACGAGGGTGACCGCGGTGCCCTTGTTGCCCGCCCGGCCCGTACGGCCGATGCGGTGCAGGTAGGTCTTCTCGTCCTCGGGGGACTGGTAGTTGACGACGTGCGTCACGCCCTCGACGTCGATACCGCGGGCGGCGACGTCGGTGCAGACCAGGACGTCGACCTTGCCGTTGCGGAAGGCGCGCAGCGCCTGCTCGCGGGCGCCCTGGCCGAGGTCGCCGTGCACCGCGCCGGACGCGAAGCCGCGCCGGGCGAGCTGGTCGGCGATGTCGGCGGCGGTCCGCTTCGTACGGCAGAACACCATCGCCAGACCGCGGCCCTCGGCCTGCAGGATCCGCGAGACCAACTCCGGCTTGTCCATGGAGTGCGCGCGGAAGACGTGCTGGGAGATGTTGGCGACGGTCTGGCCCTCGTCGTCCGGCGCGGTGGCACGGATGTGCGTGGGCTGCGACATGTAGCGGCGGGCCAGCGAGATGACCTGGCCGGGCATGGTCGCGGAGAACAGCATGGTCTGCCGCTTGGCCGGCAGCAGCTGGATGATCTTCTCGACGTCGGGCAGGAAGCCCAGGTCGAGCATCTCGTCGGCCTCGTCCAGGACCAGGCTCTTGACCTGCGAGAGGTTGAGCTTCTTCTGGCCCGCCAGGTCCAGCAGCCGGCCGGGGGTGCCGACGACCACGTCGACGCCCTTCTTCAGCGCCTCGACCTGCGGCTCGTAGGCCCGGCCGCCGTAGATCGCCAGGACCCGGACATTACGTACCTTGCCGGCGGTGAGCAGGTCGTTGGTGACCTGCTGGCACAGCTCGCGGGTGGGGACGACGACGAGGGCCTGCGGCGCCTCGGTCAGCTGCTCGGGCTGCGAGCGGCCCGCCTCGACGTCCGCGGGGACCGTGACGCGCTCGATGAGCGGCAGGCCGAAGCCCAGGGTCTTGCCCGTGCCGGTCTTGGCCTGGCCGATGACGTCGTTGCCGGAGAGGGCGACGGGGAGCGTCAGCTCCTGGATGGGAAAGGGGGAGATGATGCCGACGGCCTCCAGGGCCTCGGCCGTCTCGGGGAAAATCCCGAGGTCTCGGAACGTAGACAGAATCTTGCCTCTTCTGTGAGACGCGGCGTGAGGCGGCGAAGGGGGTCGTACCGCTCCGTCGTACGGGGTCGTACGGGTCGACCTGATGACGGCCGATGGAGCGGGACCACTGCCAACGCTCAGGCACTCCTGCCGCGAGCGGTGTCCCTCCTGCTGTGCGTATATCTCGTACGCGCCGCGGGGAGGGCGGTCGGTTTGGAGCCGATCGGGCCACCGACCGGGCATCCGCTTCGTGGAACGACCCACCGGTTACCGGCAGGTCCAATACCACTGTACCCCGGATATCGCGTACCCATCCGAAGGCTTGTATGAGTGAGGAATACATCACGCCGGGGCGCGGCGCCCGCCCGCGGTCCGCACGACGTTCCCACAGCCGGACGGAAGTGGCTGACCAGGGGCCTTCCCCCGGCCGTCGGGCGGGCTATTGTGCCGGTCATGGGAACGCCTGACAACGCCGCGGCTGACGCGCAAGAACTCACCGGGATCGCCGCCCAGAACTGGGTGCGGGCCTCCGCCGACCCGCAGTACCGGGCCGCCGTGATCGACCTGCTCGGCGCGCTCGCATACGGCGAGCTGTCCGCCTTCGAGCGCCTGGCGGAGGACGCCAAGCTCGCGCCGACGATGGACGACAAGGCCGAACTGGCCAAGATGGCCTCGGCCGAGTTCCACCACTTCGAGCGGCTGCGGGAGCGGCTCGCGCAGATCGAGGCGGAGCCGAACGAGGCCATGGAGCCGTTCGCCGCCGCCCTGGACGAGTTCCACCGCCAGACGGCGCCGTCGGACTGGCTGGAGGGCCTGGTCAAGGCGTACGTCGGCGATTCGATCGCCAGTGACTTCTACCGCGAGGTCGCGGCGAGGCTCGACTCCGACACCCGCGATCTGGTGCTGGCCGTATTGGACGACACCGGGCACGCGTCCTTCGCCGTCGAGAAGGTGCGCGCGGCCATCGAGGCCGAACCGCGGGTCGGCGGGCGGCTGGCGCTGTGGGCGCGGCGGCTGATGGGCGAGGCGCTCTCGCAGGCGCAGCGGGTGGTCGCGGAGCGGGACTCGCTCTCCACGATGCTCGTGGGCGGGGTGGCCGACGGCTTCGACCTGGCCGAGGTGGGCCGGATGTTCTCCCGGATCACCGAGGCGCACACCAAGCGGATGGCGGCGCTGGGGCTCGCGGCCTGACTCGACCCGCCGAACGGCGGCGCCGGGCGGCTCAGGCCGTCCGGTGCCCCTTCAGCGGCGCGGCCGGCCGCCGAAGACGGTGGCGCGGCGGACGCGCCACGACCGAGAGCAGCGCCGCACCCACCGCGACCGCGGCGAGGAGCACCTGTACGGGGTACCCGGGGCCGAGGATCGAGCGGGTCAGCAGGGCGCCGAGCAGCGCCGCCACCGGTCCCGTCGCCAGCGTGAGGGTGCGCGCGGGGAAGCGGTCGGGCAGCCAGCGCACGGCGGACAGGGCGATGGCCAGGCCGATGAACACGGCTCCGAGCGCTTCCCAGATCATGCTGTTCCCTCCCGCGTGCCGGTGTGCGTGCCCACACTCGTGGGCGCGGTGCCGATCGGACGAACAAATCGGTCGTAGGCGGTCGTACCCAGGGGGCGGCGGCAGCAACCCTCCCGTCGCAGGTCCCCTGCCTGATCAGCGCAGCCGGGGCGCCCCGAACAGCCTGATCTGCGGAAACCCGGAACCGGAACCGGAAACGGAACCGGCCTGGAACCCAAACGGACAAGGGGACGGCGCCCGGAGAACCTCCGGGCCACCGCCCCCTTGCTGTCTCTTCGCTCACGGACGCCGCTGCCGGCGCCCCGCGGGTCAGAGCGCGCCGAACCCGACCCTGCGGCCGGCCGGCTCGCCGAGCTCCACGTAGGCCAGCCGGTCCGCCGGGACCAGCACCTTGCGGCCGTGTTCGTCCACCAGCTTCAGCAGCTCCGACTTGCCGGCCAGCGCGTCGGACACCGCACGCTCGACCTCTTCGGCAGACTGCCCGCTCTCCAGAACGATCTCGCGGGGCGCGTGCTGCACGCCGATCTTGACCTCCACGGCTTTTGTCCCTCCGACGGTCTGGGGGTCCCCAGCGTCAGCTGGGGGAGGATGCGCGGCAAACCGCGCTGTACCCAGCACACATTAGCCCGGTACGGGGACGCGCAGGACGCCCCGCACCACGCCAGCAGCGAACACGGTCAGTGCGTGTCGCTGCCGTGCAGCGGGAAGCCCGCGATGCCCTTCCAGGCGAGCGAGGTCAGCAGCTGCACCGCGGTGTCCCGCGGAACCTGGCTGCCGGAGGAGAGCCAGTAGCGCGCCACCACCTGGGAGACCCCGCCCAGTCCCACGGCGAGCAGCATCGACTCGTCCTGCGACAGGCCGGTGTCCTCGGCGATCACCGCGCTTATGGCCTCCGCGCACTCCAGGGACACCTTGTCCACCCGCTCGCGCACGGCCGGCTCGTTGGTCAGGTCCGATTCGAAGACCAGCCGGAAGGCGCCGCCCGGATCCTCCACGTAGGCGAAGTAGGCGTCCATCGTGGCCGCCACGCGCTGCTTGTTGTCGGTCGTCGAGGCCAGCGCCGAGCGCACCGACTGCAGCAGCGCCTCGCAGTGCTGGTCCAGCAGCGCCAGGTACAGGTCCAGCTTGCCCGGGAAGTGCTGGTAGAGCACCGGCTTGCTGACGCCCGCCCGCTCGGCGATGTCGTCCATGGCGGCCGCGTGGTAGCCCTGGGCGACGAACACCTCCTGTGCCGCGCCCAGAAGCTGGTTGCGCCGGGCTCGGCGTGGCAGGCGTGTGCCCCGCGGGCGCGCCGCCTCGGTCTGCTCGATGGCGCTCACGCTGCCTCCCAGAAATCGTTCCGTACGCGGTCCGTACAAGGTGGTGCACCGCGCCCGCCATCGTACTTTTGGGTAACCCGGCTGTGCGCGGTCCGGGGTGAGAATTTCTGTCCGGCACGACTTCCGCAACCCGACATAACGCCCCAGGTCATCGGTATTCGTCTTCGTTGAGTTCCACGACGCGGGCCTGTTCGGCGCGGTCCGCCTCGTTCGCCGCGTCCGGGTCGGCGCCGGTCAGCGGGTCGTCGCGGTGCGGCGAGAGGTCGGTGTACTGCTCCGCGGCGTCCGCTTCCGGAGCCTCCACGTCAATTTCGGTGGCGGCTCCCTCGTCCTCGAAAGTGTCCGGGTCTGTCGGGTCGACGCGCATGGTGGCTCCCTTTCTCGCGGACTTCCTCGTGGACTCGCTTCGTCGGCCGGTGCCGGATGTGACAGCAGGGCCTCGGGGCGACTGCCCTTGCCTACGAGCCTAGGAGAGCCGCCGCGGCAGCGCGATGCGGTGTGTGACCGCGAACACACAATCGGGGGCGTGATCGTCTCGTAACATCGACTCCATGTCTTCGACCGAGTCGCCGGACACCGCGACCGCAGCCCTCCCGGTGCCCCCGGCCGGCCCCGGTCGGCGCGGCGCGGCGGAGACGGTGCGCACCGTGACCCTGACGGGCCTGACGCTGACCGTGCGGGCGCCGGTCGGACGGCCCGCGGGACGGGACGGCGACGCGGACGGCGCCGGCGAGGACGGTGCCGGGCCCGGCCGCGAGCCGGCGCTGTTCGTCCACGGCCTCGGCGGCTCCTCGCTCAACTGGTCCGGTCTGATGCCGCTGCTCGCCGACCGCGTCGACGGCGAGGCGATCGATCTGCCCGGCTTCGGGCAGTCGCCGCCGCCCGCCGACGGCAACTACTCCGTCTCCGCGCAGGCGCGGGTGGTCATCCGCTACCTCGACGCGGCCGGGCGCGGCCCCGTGCACCTCATCGGCAACTCCATGGGCGGCGCCGTGGCGACCCGGGTCGCGGCGGCGCGCCCGGACCTGGTCCGCACCCTGACCCTGATCTCGCCGGCGCTGCCCGAGCTGCGCCCGCAGCTGGCCGCGGTGCCGACGGCGCTGCTCGCCGTCCCCGGCACCGGCCGGCTCTTCGGCCGGCTCACCCGGGACTGGACCCCCGAGCGCCGCACCCGCGAGGTGCTGGCGCTCTGCTACGGCGACCCCGGACGGGTCAGCCCGGAGGGCTTCAACTCCGCGGTCGACGAATTCGCCCGGCGGCTCGAACTCCCTTACTTCTGGGAGGTGATGGAGCGCTCGGCGCGGGCCCTGGTGAACTCCTACACGCTCGGCGGGCAGCACAATTTGTGGCGTCAGGCAGAGCGCGTGCTCGCCCCGACGCTTCTCGTCTACGGTGGACGCGACCGCCTGGTGTCCTTCCGGATGGCGCGGCGGGCGGCCGCGGCGTTCCGTGGTTCGCGACTGCTGACGCTTCCGGAGGCGGGTCACGTGGCGATGATGGAGTACCCGGAGGCGGTCGCGCGGGCCGTCCGCGACCTGCTCGACTGTGAAGTGACCGATGTGACCGCCGAAGCGGGCAGGAGCTGACACGCCCCGTGGGACGCCATAGCCGCCGTAGCCGGCCGGAGACCGAAGCACCTTCGCCGACGGCCGCGCCGCCCGGTAGCGGCCGAACGCCCCCGCCGGGGCCGGGCTCCGGCCGCCGCAGACGCGAGCCGGCCGAGGGCGACACGGTGCGCGGCGGGCACCCCGAGCAGCGCGAGCCGGGCGGCGGCTGGGGCGCGTTCCCCGCCGCGCCGGCCTCCCCGATGGCGCCCGGAGCGGCCGCGCCCAGGATTCCCCGGCCGCGCGCGGAGATGTCCGGTACGCAGCCGATGGCCGTACCGGGCCGCGCCGCGGCACCGCGCCGCGAGTATCTGGACGCCTTCGACGCGCAGGGCCCGTACGAGGCCGACGACGACGTGTTCCGGGCGGGGGCGCCCGGCGGACGCGGTGCGCCGCCCGGCGGCCGGTTCACCGGGCGCTCGGTGGTCTTCGAGCGCGACGGGAGCGACGCGGCGGGCGCACCGGGCGACGCGCTCGGCGGCCCCGACGGCCCGGGCCCGGAGGAGGAGTTCGACGACGCGCCCGAGGAGCGGGAGCCGGACGGCGCCAAGAAGGGCGGCAAGGGCCGGACGTTCACCGGGGCCGCGGCCGCGGCGGTGACCACCGTGCTCGCCGTCGTCATCGCCGGCCAGGTCGCCGAACAGCACAAGGACGGCGGCGACCCGCAGGCCAGCAGCGGCAACGACCGCACCGACGGCGTCGGCGACGAGGCATCCCGGTCGCAGACCAGGCCCACCCAGGACGCCAAGCCGGCCGGTTACGACGAGAAGATGACGCAGGTCTTCCCGCTGGCCGCGGACCTGACGGGCAGCGGGCGGTTCAAGCCGACCGGCGGCGACGCCAAGGCGCCGGGCCGCGGCAAGGTGCTGCGCTACCGCGTCGACGTCGAGGAGGGACTGCCGCTGGACGGCGGGCTGTTCGCCGAGGCGGTGCACAAGACCCTCAACGACGACCGCAGTTGGGCGCACGGCGGGCAGCGGACCTTCCAGCGGGTGGCGTCCGGCACCGCCGACTTCGTGATCACGCTGGCGAGCCCGGGGACCACCGCGAAGTGGTGCGCCAAGTCCGGTCTCGACACCACCGAGGACAACGTCTCCTGCGACTCGGCGGCGACCGACCGGGTCATGATCAACGCCTACCGCTGGGCGCAGGGCGCCAAGACCTACGGGCCCGACAAGATGCTCGCCTACCGCCAGATGCTGATCAACCACGAGGTCGGCCACCGGCTCGGCCACGACCACGAGGCATGCTCCCGGCAGGGCGCGCTGGCCCCGGTGATGATGCAGCAGACGAAGTTCCTGACGACGGACGGCGCGACCTGCCGCCCCAACTCCTGGCCGTTCCCCACCCAGCGCTGACCGGACCGCGGTGCCGCACTGCCGGCCCGTGCGCTACGCGCCGTGGCGTAGCGATCACATAGCGCGGCGAAACGCCCTTGTGGGGGGAAAGTTACGTGCTTTCACCCCTTCCGGTGGCGCGACGGACAACCGTCCATCGCGCCACCGGCCCTTTTGCATAGCTTCATTCCTGCCAGGTGACGGCCCTGCCGTCGCGCCGGGGTCGTCGATATGGGAGGACGGGGGTGCAGTCGTGCGCGTTGGACTGCTCACCGAGGGTGGCTATCCGTATGCGTCCGGTGGATCGCACGCGTGGTGCGACCGGCTCGTGTGCGGGCTCACCGGCCATGACTTCGAGGTCTACGCCCTGAGTACGCAGCCGCGGCAGGAGGCGGGGGAGAGACCCGCCCTTCCGGATCACGTACGGCTGGTGCGCGGTGCGCCCCTGTGGGGCGACTTCCCCGCCGAGCACCTCCGGGGCGCGGACGAGCGCCGGGGCCGCGCGCCCGGCCGGCGCGAAAGGCGCCGCTTCGCCGAGCACTTCGGCGATCTGGTGACGGCCTTCGCCACGGCCCCGTCCGGTGACCGGCAACCGGACTCCGAGGGCACCGCCGAGAACTCTCTGACCAGCAAGGCGGACCGTTTCGCCAGCGGTCTCTACGGGCTCGCCGAACGTGCCCGGGAGCACGGCGGACTGCCCGCCCTGCTCCGCTCCGAGGACGCAGTACGCACCCTGGAGGCCGCCTGCCACGGCCCCCGCGCGCTGCCGGCCGGCCACGGCGCACAGGTCAACGATCTGCTGGCGGTCGTCGCACAGCTCGAACTCGCGCTGCGCCCGCTGTCGTTGGACTGGTACGGCGACCGGGACACCCCCGGCCTCGACGGGGTGGACCTCTGCCACGCCACCTCCGGCGGTGCGGCCGCCCTCCCCGGGCTGTTGGCCAAACGCTTCTTCGGTACTCCGCTGCTGGTCACGGAGTGCGGCGTACGGCTGCGCGAGCACTACCTGGCCCGTGCCGCGGCGCCGCTGAGCGCTCCGGTGCGCGCGCTGCTGGCCGCCTTCCAGGGCGCGCTGGCCGCCGAGACCTACGCCCAGGCCGCCCTGATCACGCCCGGCAACACCCACGTCCGCCGCTGGCAGGAGCACTGCGGCGCCGACCGGGCCCGGCTGCGCACGGTCTACCCGGGCATGGACGCCGCCCCCTTCGCCGCGGTGGCCGACGCCCCGGCCGACGACTCCAAGACGCTGGTGTGGGTCGGCGCCGTCGAGCCCGCGAAGGACCTGGTGGCGCTGCTGCACGCGTTCGCCGAGGTCCGCAGGGCCGAGCCGGAGGCGACGCTCCGGATCATCGGCGGGGTGGGCCGCGATCCGCAGGCGCCCGGCTACCTCCAGCAGTGCCGGGCGCTGGCCGCCCAGCTCTTCCCCGACGAGGCGGCCGACGCCCGGACCGTCGGCGAGAACCCGGTCAGCTTCGAGGAGATCGGCAGCCCCGAGGTGCCGAGCCTGGCCGACGCCTACGCCTCGGGCGCGGTGGTGGTGCTCTCCAGCGTCGTCGAGGGCTTTCCGCGCTCCCTGGTGGAGGCGATGTTCTGCGGCCGGGCCACGGTGTCGACCGATGCCGGCGCGGTGTGCGAAGTCATCGGCGGCACCGGACTGGTCGTCCCGCCGCGCAACCCCCGCGCCCTCGCCGAGGCGTGCCGGGCGCTGCTCGGCGACCCGGACCGCAGGGCCCGGCTGGGCGCGGCGGCCCGGGCGCGGGCGCTCGAACTGTTCACCGTGGAGCAGAACATCGCGGCGTTCCGCGGCATCTACCTGGAGCTGATCTCGCGCACCCCGGCCCGCCCGGCCGACCACCGCGCGCTGGACGCCCAGGGCGTACCGCAGCCCTTCGCCCGCCCCGCCGAGTCCCATGTCCCCGGCCGCTGGGCCGCGACCACCGCCGCCAAGGCGGACGCGCCGGCCGGCCGCACGCCGAGCTGGGCGGTGCCGGACGGGAAGCGGCCGGCCGGTGTTCCGGTGATGTCCGAGACATGAGACAGCCGGTGAGACGGGGAGCGAAGGGCGATGAGGCAGGCGAGATCAGCGTGAGGGAGATGGCAGTGGTGATGGGTGTGCTGGACGTGATGTGTGCGATGGGTGTGGTGGGCGTGGCACTGGTCACCGGCATGGCCGATGTGGCGCACGCCGGCAACCGCGACGGGCTCCGGCGCCGCGACCGCCCGGGCCGTCCGGCGTACGCGCGGGAGCGCACCGCCGCGGCCGCCCCCGGCCGCCCGTCCCGGGAGCCCGCCGGACAGGGCGCCGGTACGCAGGCCCCGGCGAAGGGGGACGGAGCATGACCGCGCCCGAAGGGGGCACCACCCGCGCCCCCGCGACCACGGGGGAGGACCGCCCCGCCACGGGCGACCGGGCCACCGCCCGCCCCGCCCGCCGCGGCCCCGCCGACCCCGTACGCGCCCTGATGCACCGCCACCAGAAGCTGTGCGCACACGCCGTCGACGCGCTGGAGATCGCCGCCGGCCTGGAGGCGCACGGCGTCACCGACCGCACCGCCGCCCGCTTCCGGCACCGCGACGTCTTCTCGCTCGCCGAGGAGCTCTACGCCCGGGTGCCGCGCGCGGAGCAGGGCACGCCGGAGGCGGGCGCGGGGCGGGGCCGGGGGTGGGGCGGGCGCTGCGGCGCCGTACTGCAGCTGCTCCCCGGCGCCGTCTGCGGCGCGGCCGTCGCCGCGCTGGCCTCGGTGGGGGAGACGGCGGCCCCCGCCTCCCGTATGGCCGTCGCCGCCGCCGGCGTCGTGCTGCTGGCCCTCGCCGTCCGGCTGGCCGTACGGTCCGGGCCGCTGCGGGCGCGCCACCAGGGCGCCGGATCGCGCACCGCGGGCCTGTGGGTCTGCTGGACGGTCGGGTACGCGGTGTTCGGCGACCGGCTGCTCGCGGAGCTGCTGGCCAACGGCCCCGACCTGCCGTACGCGCACCCGCGGCCCGCCGTCGCCACCGCCGTGGCGCTCTCCTGCGCCGTCCTGCCCGCGGCCGGCTGCGCCCGGTGGTTCGCGGTACGCGGGCGGCGCGGCCTGGCCGCCAGCCGCGGCCTGGGGGAGCTCGCCGCCCGCACCCGGCCGTTGCTGCTCGCCGCCACGGCGCTCTTCCTGGGCGCGCTGGTCGCGCTGCTGCTGGGCGCGGGGGCGGTCTTCGCGAGCGGCGGTGCGGCCGCGGTGGCCGCGGCGGCCGCGCTGGGCGTGCTGCTCTTCCTCGCCCGGCTGCTCGCCGTCCACGGCTTCCCCGAGGCGGCCGCCGCCGGCCTGGCCTCGGCCGCCGCCCTGGAGGCGCTCGCCCCGGCCCTGGTGCTGATCGCGCGGCTCCCCGGCCTGGCCCCGCTCGTCGCCCCGGTGGAGGCGCTGACCGCCCCCGCGGGACCGGCCGCGGTACCCGCCGTGGCCTGTACGGCCGCCGCCCTGGGCCTCCTCGCCTACGGGCTGCGGGCGCTCACCGGGGCCTGCGCGCACTCGCCCGGCCCCGCCGGACCGGCAAGGCCACCTCGGCCGTGACCCTTCGGCCCACGCCGGGCGCCCGTCTCCCCGCACCCCCACGCGGGCATCCCACCCACGCACCACCCCCGAAGAGGCACCCCGAAACGGCCCCTTCGGACGGTTCGCCGCGGACCCCCACCCCCACGTGGCCGCCGCCCCCGGGGCGGAGGCCGTCCCCGCGGCCGAAGTCGACGCACTTCCCTCGATCCGCTTTAGGAGCGCGACACATGAACGTCCACCCGACCACACGTACCGCGGACCGGGGGGTCGCACGATGAGGGTGCTGCTCATCGGTGCCAACGGCTACCTGGGCCGCTATGTCGCCGACCGCCTGCTCGCCGACCCCGCCGTCCAGCTCACCGCCCTCGGGCGGGGCGACGACGCGGACGTCCGCTTCGACCTCGCCACCGGCAGCCCCGGGGCGCTCACCCGCTTCCTGGACGCGGTGCACCCCGGGGTGGTCGTCAACTGCGCGGGCGCCACCCGCGGCGGCGCCCGCGAGCTGACCCGGCACAACACCGTCGCGGTCGCCACCATCTGCGAATCGCTGCGCCGTAGCGGCTGCGGGGCCCGGCTCGTCCACCTGGGCTGCGCCTCCGAATACGGGCCCTCCCAGCCCGGCTCCTCGACCGCCGAGGACGCGGTGCCGCGCCCCGGAGGGCCGTACGGCGTCAGCAAACTGGCCGCCACCGAACTGGTCCTGGGCTCCGGGCTCGACGCGGTCGTCCTGCGGGTCTTCTCCCCGGTCGGCCCCGGCACCCCGGCCGGCTCGCCGCTCGGCCGGCTCGCCGAGGCGATGCGCCGCGCCATGCAGTCCGGGGACAGCGAACTCAAGCTCGGCGGGCTCGGGGTGCAGCGGGACTTCGTCGACGTCCGGGATGTCGCCCGGGCGGTGCACGCCGCCTCGTTGTCGGCCGCGCAGGGCGTGGTCAACATCGGCACCGGCCGCGCCGTACGGCTGCGCGAGGCGGCCTCCGTACTCGCCCGGGTCGCCGGCTTCGGCGGAGCGCTGCACGAACTGGACTCCCCGCCGGCCCGGCTGGTCATCCCCGCGCCGACCGCCGAGCACCCGGCCGGCTCGCCGCCGGCCACCTACCCCTACCCCGACGGCTGCGGCACCTGGCAGCAGGCGGACGTGCGCACCGCCCGCGACCGGCTCGGCTGGCGCCCCCGGATCGGTCTGGAGGAGTCCCTCGCCGACATCTGGATGGAGGCCGCATGTCGTATCTGATCACTCCGGCCGGCGCCACCCGCGCCCCGACCGGGCCCGCGCCGCTCGGCGTCGGCGTCCCGGGCCTGGCCCATCCGCTGCTGGCGGCCACCGAATGGGCCGGGCTGCTGCGCTGCCCCCCGGGGCTGGTGCACTGGGCGGTGCTCGATGTGTCCCACGGCCCCGGGACCCGTCCCGACCCGCACTGCCTGCCGGCCGCCGCCCGGCTGCGTGAGACGGGTGTCCGAGTGCTGGGACACCTGGACCTGCGCCTGGGGGCGCGCCCCTTCGCGGAGCTGATCTCCGACGCGCACCGCTATCTGGAGTGGTACCGCACCGACGGCTTCTGGCTGGCGAACTGCCCCACCGACCGGGCGCTGCTGCCCGCCACCCGGCGGCTCGCCGGTGCCCTGCGTACCCTGTGCGACCGCGGTCACCTCGTCTTCGGGCACGGCACCCACCCCCACCCCGGCTACGCCGAGTCCGCCGACCAGCTCGTCACGTTCTCCGGCCGCTGGGCCGACTACCGCTGGTCGCAGGTGGCCGAGTGGACGGCCGACTACGCTCCGGAGCGGTTCTGCCACCTCGTCCACGGCGTGCCGCGCACGCACCTGGACGAGGCGCTGCGGATCGCCCGCTGGCAGGGGGCGGGCACGGTCTGCTTCACCGACCGCCGGGCCGCCGCGGGGGCCGGCGAGGCCGCGGACGCCTGGGCGTCGCTGCCCGGCTACTGGGACGAAATCGTCTCGCGCATCGGACCGGGTGTCTCGGAATGAACAGGGGCGTGGCAGTGTTACGGGAAGACAAGTCAGTCCTCAGATACCGACCAACCCCCTTGTTGAGGTCATCCGTGTCGCTGCCACCCCTGGTCGAGCCCGCTCCGGAGCTCACCGTCGACGAGGTCCGCAGGTACTCCCGCCACCTGATCATCCCCGATGTCGGGATGGACGGGCAGAAGCGGCTGAAGAACGCCAAGGTGCTGTGTGTCGGCGCCGGCGGCCTGGGCTCGCCCGCGCTGATGTATCTGGCCGCGGCGGGCGTGGGGACGCTCGGCATCGTGGAGTTCGACGAGGTCGACGAGTCGAACCTCCAGCGCCAGATCATCCACAGCCAGTCGGACATCGGCCGCTCCAAGGCCGAGTCCGCGCGGGACAGCGTCAAGGGCATCAACCCGTACGTGAACGTGGTCCTTCACGAGGAGCGGCTCGAAGCCGACAACGTGATGGACATCTTCAGCCAGTACGACCTGATCGTGGACGGCACGGACAACTTCGCCACCCGCTATCTGGTCAACGACGCCTGCGTGCTGCTGAACAAGCCGTACGTCTGGGGCTCGATCTACCGCTTCGACGGCCAGGCATCGGTCTTCTGGTCCGAGCACGGCCCCTGCTACCGCTGCCTGTACCCCGAGCCCCCGCCGCCGGGCATGGTGCCTTCCTGCGCCGAGGGCGGCGTCCTGGGCGTGCTGTGCGCCTCCATCGGCTCCATCCAGGTCAACGAGGCCATCAAGCTGCTCGCCGGCATCGGCGATCCGCTGGTCGGCCGTCTGATGATCTATGACGCACTGGAGATGACCTACCGCCAGGTCAAGGTCCGCAAGGACCCCGACTGCGCGGTCTGCGGCGAGAACCCGACCGTCACCGAACTCATCGACTACGAGGCGTTCTGCGGCGTCGTGTCCGAGGAGGCCCAGGAGGCGGCGGCCGGCTCGACGATCACTCCCCGGCAGCTCAAGGAGTGGATCGACGCCGACGAGAAGATCGACATCATCGACGTCCGCGAGCCGAACGAGTTCGAGATCGTCTCCATCCCCGGCGCGCGCCTGATCCCGAAGAACGAGTTCCTGATGGGCACCGCCCTCCAGGACCTCCCGCAGGACAAGAAGATCGTCCTGCACTGCAAGACCGGCGTCCGCTCGGCCGAGGTACTGGCCGTGCTGAAGTCCGCCGGCTTCGCCGACGCGGTCCACGTCGGCGGCGGCGTCATCGGCTGGGTCAACACGGTCGAGCCGGAGAAGCCGGTCTACTAGACCCCTGCCACGCAAGCATCGAGGCGCCGGTCCGTGCGGTACGGACCGGCGCCTTCGCGGTGCGCGCAACTCGCCGCCCGCGGCCGCCTCAGATCTCGCCCTTGCGCGTCAGGTGGGTGAAGGCCAGCCAGCCCGGCAGCACCGGCAGCCAGAACGTCATCAGGCGGAACAGCAGCACCGCGGGGAAGGCGATGTCGCCGCCCAGGCCGCCCAGCGTCAGCGCCGTGATGAGCGCACTCTCGACCGCGCCCAGACCGCCCGGTGTCGGCGCCGCCGACCCCAGCGCGTTGCCGGCGAGGAAGGCCACCGCGATGCTGGCGTAACTGAGCTGGTCGCCGCCGCCGAACGCGCGGATCGAGGCGTCCAGGCACATCACGTTCGCGGCCGTCAGCAGCAGCATTCCGCCGATGCCGGTGATCAGCTTCCCCGGGCGCTGCAGGATGTCCAGCATCCGCGGCACCACACCGGCAAACAGCGACCGCAGCCGTGTCACCACGAACTTCCGCAGCACCGGCACCGCCGTCACCACCAGCACCAGCACCGCCACCGTCAGCAGACCGGCGATGACCGTACGGGACGGCGACAACTGGTCCTGTCTGCTCTGCATGCCGGTCAGATAGCCGAAGGTCAGCAGCAGCAGGATGTGGCTGCCCAGGCCGAACAGCTGGGAGGCGCCCACGCTCGCCACCGCCAGGCCCGGCCGGACCCCGGCGCGCTGCAGGAAGCGGGTGTTGAGCGCGACGCCGCCGATCGCCGCGGGCGCCACCAGCTTCACGAAGTTGCCGGCGATCTGCGCGACGACGGTCTTGACGAAGCCGACCTTCTCGGTGACGAAGCCCAGCAGGCTCATCGCCGCCGCGATGTACGTCAGCGCCGAGAAGAACATCGCCACCAGCACCCACCACCACTGGGCCTTGCTGAAGACGTCGTCGAGGTTGAAGTGCGTCAGCTGCGACAGCAGCAGATACGCGGCGAACGCCCCGGCGATCCAGCTGATCAGGATCCGCGGGCTGAGCCGCTCCAGCTTCGCCGGTTCGATCACCGCGGTGGGGCGGATCAGCAGTACCTGCCGGCGGATCTGGGCGAGCAGATCCTCCTCGCGGGCCTCCTCGGACGCCTCGTCCAGGGCCCGCTTCTCGGCGTTCTTCTCCGCATGCCGCTCGGCCCGTATCGCCTTGCGGTCCTTCGGGCCCTCCGCCTCGCGTGCCTCCCGCGCCTCCTTGGCGGCCTGCGACGCGGCCAGCACCGCCTCCCGCTCCCGCTTGGAGCGCTCCCGGGCCAGCTGGCGCAGGGTGGCGCGGGTGGTGCGGCTGAGCGCGATCGGCTGCAGCAGCGGCAGGCTGTCGGCGACCGCGTCCGGACCGAGCACCTCGACGGCCGCGGCCACCGCGCGCTCGGCGCCCACCCGCAGCCCGCAGGTGGCCAGCAGCTGGGCGATGTCCATCCGCAGGACGAGATCGCCGGCCGCGATCTCCCCGCCGCGCAGCTCGGTCAGCACGATGCTGCCGGAACGATCCACCAGTAGGGCGTCGCCGACCAGCCGACGGTGTGCGATCCGCCGCGACTGCAACGCCTCGACCTGCCGCCAGGCGCTGTGCATCAGCGCGTCGGTGATCTCCTCGTCGGCCAGCGAGTCGAAGGTGCGGCCCCCGATGTGCTCGTAGACCAGCATCACCGCGTCCGGGCCGAGTTCGGAGGTGGCGATCAGCCTCGGCGCGTTGGCGCCGGCCGCGATGGCCGCGTACGCCAGCAGCGCCTCCTGCTCCAGCGCCTGGCGCAGCGACTGCAGGCTGCGGCGCTGGTTGATGCCGCGCAGCGACAGCCGCCGCCAGACCCGGTAGAAGAACCCCTGGGCCTGCTGCTCGCGGTCGACGACGGTGACGTCGATCGGCGGGCCGTCCTCCAGGGTGACGATGTAGCGGCGGCCGCGGTCGCTCTGCTCGGTCTGGTCGGCGTGGTGGGCGTCCTCCGCGCGCATCGCGCTGACCGGGTGGAAGCCGACCCGGCGCAGCCCGGCGAGGAGGTTCTGGCCGGTGGGGCGGACGTTGGGGGAGCCGACGGCGTAGAGGGTGCCGTAGGCGACGGTCCAGCCGATCAGCACCGTGGTGATGATCGCGAACGGGGTGGTGTACCGGCCGACCAGCACCGCGACGACGTCCAGCAGCACCACGACCCACATCGCGACCCGCCAGCGCGGCCGCCGCGACATCCCCACCGCCGTCATATAGGCGATCACCGGCGCCAGATAGCTGTGCACCGGGGCGGAGAGCGAACCGTTCGCCAGCGGCTGGGTCAGCGCGACCCGGATGGAGGCGGGGGCGGACTCGGCCACCCACAGGTCGGTGGCGAGCGACACCCCGTGGGCGAGGACGGCGGCGAGCACCCCGTCGGCGATCCGCAGCCCGTCCCGCTTGATCAGCCGCTCGACGGCGAACGCCACCGGAACGATCAGCACCAGGACACTGGAGGCCAGCCCGGCCAGATTGATCAGCAGGGGCGGCGCCGCCTTGGCGCCGGTGCCGATGTCCCGCGCCAGGCCCGCGGTGGTGCCGTGGGCGAAGGTGGCGAGCCCGAGGACCAGGGCGATCCCGGCGATGCCGAGCAGCAGCCGCAGCAGGTCGGCGGGCCGGTGGACCCGGGCGGGCAGCAGCGGCTCGTCGCCGGAGACCCGGTCGACGTGGAACTCGCCGTGCTCGTCGGCGCTCAGATCGGCGCGGTGCGAGCCCGTACGGGCCCTGGCCCGGGCCGCGCCGGAGACCGGTTCGGCGTCCTTGCCGTGCTCGACCCGCTCGTCCTGGTCGGCTCGCTGCTCGGTCTGCCGCTCCTCCTCGTTCCCCTCGGGTGGTTCGGGCTCAGCGGGCCCTTGTGGCCTCTCAGACGCCCCGGGTCGTTCGGCCTTCTTGATCGTGCTCGCCTTTTCGGTAGCGGAAGCCGTGGCCGGCCTCCGTTGGTGCTTCCCCTTCGGTGCCACCTGCCGCCGCTGCGGCCGCTCGGTCGGTGCGGCCGGGTCGGGGGCGGTGTCGGTGGCGTCGACGGGCAGAGCGTCAGGGGCGCCCGCCTCCCGTGGAGGCGCTGCACCCTGCTCGGCCGTCTCTTCTTGATCTCGTATCACCAGTCACCGTCCGGAAGATGGTGGCACGACCGACCGGTGGAGGAGGGCATCAGGGTGCATTTCGGGGGTACGGGAAGCGGAACCTCGTCCCCCGCTGCCGTCCGGGAGCGGGTGTCACCCCGCCCGTGCCGCGGCGGGCGGCACCGTGCCGCCGGCCTCCAGGGTGGTGCGGGACCGTGTGTCCGGTCCCATTGTCGGCGCCGTGCGGCAGGATGGACCGAATGAGTGGGACCGGAGATGGGGTGGCGGGTGAGCTGCCCGAGTACGCGGAGCGGGTCCTGGCCGTCGCCGAGCTGATCCCGGCGGGCCGGGTGATGACGTACGGCGATGTCGCGGAGTGGCTCCATGAAGAGGAGCAGCCCGAGGAGCTTCCGGGGGAGGGGGGTGGTGGGCGACATGAAGAGGGGCAGCCCGACGGGCTTCCGGGGAAGGGTGGTGGTGGGCGACGGGTGGGAGGACCGCGGCAGGTCGGCAGGGTGATGGCGCTCTACGGCGGCGCGGTGCCCTGGTGGCGCGTCGTGCGCGCGGACGGCCGACTGCTGCCCGGCAGCGAACTGCGCGCGCTCGCGCACTACCGGGACGAGGCCACGCCGCTGCGCGAGGCCCCCGGGTCCGCCGACGACCACATACCGAGGCTCGACCTCCGGCGCGCCCGGTGGGACGGGCGGGACGGCGCCGGGGAACCGTAGCCCCGGCGGCAGCGGGCGCCGGGCCGGGGGACGGACTTCGGTCCGCCCGGCTCCTGGCGTAGCGTCGGGCACTGCCGCCACGGCACGGGCCGCCCCCGCCGCCCCGCCGTACGGCACCGGGCCGGACCGGCCGAACGGCCGGCTCCCCGCACCGCGGCGCGCCCCGCACCGCATCCGCACCACGACCAGCACCCTCCTCAGGACCGGCGATCCACGTGAGTTCCTCCTTCTCGGCCGTTCCGCCGACGCAGCCCTACCGGGCGCAGCGGCGGGACGCCTCCGGCGCGTACCGACTGGTGCGTACGCCTCCGGGGCGGGTGGATCCTCCTGCCTTGGACGCAGACCAGCGCGCTGTGGTTGACCACCGCCAAGGGCCGCTGCTGGTGCTGGCCGGGCCGGGCACCGGCAAGACCACGACGCTGGTGGAGTCGGTGGTGCGCCGGGTGCGGGCCGGCGGCGACCCCGAGCGCATCCTCGTCCTGACCTTCAGCCGCAAGGCCGCGGTGGCGCTCCGCGACCGGCTCGCGGCGCGGCTGTGCGATCTGGAGGGGCAGCCCGACGGGCTTCCGGGGAAGGGCGGTGGTGGGCGACGGGCGGGCATCCCGCAGGCCACGACCTTCCATTCGTTCTGCTACGCCCTGGTCCGCGCCCATCAGGACGCCGACCTGTTCGCCGACCCCCTGCGGCTGCTGTCCGGACCCGAGCAGGACCTGGTCGTCCGCGAGCTGCTCGAAGGGCAGGCGGAGCTGGCCGGCGCCGGCCGCGGCCGGATCGGCTGGCCGGACGAGCTGCGGGCCTGCCTGACCACCCGCGGCTTCGCCGACGAGGTCCGCGCGGTGCTCGCCCGCAGCCGCGAACTGGGCCTGGGCCCGGACGCCCTGGGCGACTTCGCCCGGCGCACGGGACGCCCCGACTGGAGCGCCGCGGCGGACTTCCTCGCCGAGTACCTCGACGTCCTGGACGGCCAGGGCGTCCTGGACTACGCCGAGCTGGTGCACCGCGCGGTCCTGCTCGCCGGGCGCACCGACGTCGCGGCCGAGCTGGCCGCCGCCTACGACGCCGTGTACGTCGACGAGTACCAGGACACCGACGTGGCCCAGGTACGGCTGCTGCGGGCGCTCGCCGGCAACCACGGAGCGGCCGGGCGGCCGGGCTCCCCGGGCCGCACGCTGATCGCCTTCGGCGACCCCGACCAGTCGATCTACGCCTTCCGGGGCGCGGACGTCAACGGCATCCTCGACTTCCCCGAGTCCTTCCGCCGCGGCGACGGCACCCCCGCCCCGGTGGCGGTCCTGGGCACCTCCCGGCGTTCGGGCGCCGGGCTGCTCGCGGCCACCCGGTCGCTGACCCGCCGGATGCCGCTCACCCGCCTCCCGGCCCGGCAGGTACGCGCCCACCGCGAGCCGGCCGCCGTGCGCGACGGCGGCCGGGTGGAGGTGTTCACGTACCCGACGCCCGGCGCCGAGCTGGACAACGTCGCCGACATCCTGCGCCGCGCCCACCTGGAGGACGGCGTGCCCTGGGGCGAGATGGCCGTCCTCGTACGCGCCGGAGGGCGCTCGATCCCCGCCGTGCGCCGTGCGCTCACCTCCGCCGGGGTGCCGCTCGACATCGACGGCGACGATCTGCCGCTGCGCCACGAACCGGCCGTCGCCCCGCTGCTGACGGCGCTGCGGGCGGCGGCGCGGGCGGCCCTGGGGACCGTCACCGGGGGGTCCGGCGCCACCGGGGACGGGGTCGCCGCGGCCGCCGAAGAGGCCGCCGCCCCCCGCTGGCTCGACGCCGAAACCGCCCTCGACCTGCTGACCTCCCCGCTCGGCGGGATGGACGCCACCGACCTGCGCCGCCTGGGCCGCGCCCTGCGCGAGGAGGAGCGCGCCGCCGGGCAGCCGCTGCCGCGCCCCTCCGACGAGCTGATCGCCCGGGCGCTCGCCGAACCCGAGCGCCTGGTGGCCCACGACCCCGCGTACGCCCGTGGCGCCCAGCGGCTCGGCCTGCTGCTGCGCAAGGCCGTCGAGCTGCTCGTCGGCGGCGGCACCGCGGAGCAGGCGCTGTGGGAGCTGTGGGACGGCACCCCCTGGCCGCAGCGCCTGGAGCGGGCCGCCCTGCGCGGCGGCGCCGCCGGGCGCAACGCCGACCGGGACCTCGACGCGGTGGTCGCCCTCTTCGAGACCGCGGCCCGCGCCGAGGAGCGCACCGGCGGCCGCGGCGCCCTGAACTTCCTGGAGGAGCTCGACGCCCAGGACTTCGCCGCCGACACCCTCACCCGCCGCACGGTGCGGCCCGACGCGGTACGGCTGATGACCGCACACCGGTCCAAGGGCCTGGAGTGGCGGCTCGTCGTCGTCGCCGGCGTCCAGGAAGGGCTCTGGCCGGACCTGCGCCGCCGCGGCTCGCTCCTGGAGGCCGACCGGATCGGCCGCGACGGCCTCGCCGAGCCGCTCACCCCGGGCGCGCTGCTCGCCGAGGAACGCCGGCTGTTCTACGTGGCCGCCACCCGGGCCCGCGAGCGCCTGGTGGTGACCGCCGTGAAGGCCGCCGCCGACGACGGCGACCAGCCCTCCCGGTTCCTCACCGAGCTGGGCGTCACCCCCCAGGACGTCACCGGCCGGCCGCGCCGCCCCCTGGCCGTCGCCGCGCTCGTCGCCGAGCTGCGCGCCACCACCGTCGATCCCGCCGCCGGCCCCGCGCTGCGCGAGGCGGCCGCCGAGCGCCTCGCCAAGCTGGCCGCTCTGCACGACGACGACCACCGGCCCCTGGTGCCGGCCGCCCACCCCGACAACTGGTGGGGCCTTGCCGAGCCGACCCGCGCCGCCGTGCCGCTGCGCGACCGCGACCGGCCCGTGGTGCTGTCCGGCAGCGCCCTCGACCAGCTCGCCAACACCTGCTCCCTGCAGTGGTTCCTGGGCCGCGAGGTCAAGGCGGACGCCCCCGCCACCGCCGCCCAGGGCTTCGGCAACGTCGTGCATGTGCTCGCCGACGAGGTCGCCTCCGGCCGCACGCCCGCCGACCTGGGAGTCCTGATGGAGCGGCTGGACTCCGTATGGGACGCGCTGGCCTTCGACGCCCCCTGGAAGTCCCGCCAGGAGAAGGACAACGCCCGCGCCGCCCTGGAGCGGTTCCTGCGCTGGCACGTCATGGAGCGCGAGACCCGCGGCCGCGACACCGTCGCCACCGAGCACGGCTTCGACGTCGCCCTGCGGGCCGGCGCCTACGAGGTCCGCATCCGCGGCAGCATGGACCACGTCTCCAGGGACGCGCAGGGCAGGGCGTACGTCGTCGACTTCAAGACCGGCAAGCAGAAGCCGACCGGGCCGGAGGTCGCCCGCCACCCCCAGCTCGCCGTCTACCAGCTCGCGGTGCGGGAGGGCGCCGTCGACGAGGTCTTCGACGGGCGCACCCCCGAGGCGGGCGGCGCCGAGCTGGTGCACTTGCGCCTCGGCGCGCCCCGGAAGGAGGGCGGCGAGGCGCTGCCGGCCGTACAGGCGCAGCCGCCGCTGGACGGCGGCGCCGCGCACGGCGAGAGCGGCGGGAACGGCGAGAGCGGCGAGTGGGTCGGCGAGCTGCTCGCCACCGCGGCCGGGCGGGTGCTGGAGGAGCGGTTCACGCCCACGACCGGGACGCACTGCGCCCACTGCACCTTCCGCGCCTCGTGCAGCGCGCAGCCGGAGGGCCGGCACGTGGTGGAGTGAGCCGGCCGCGGCCGCCGGGGAGCGGGCTGTGACCTGCGCGGACGCCACCGCCGGCGGCGATTGTCAGTGCCGCCCGTTACGGTTTTCGCTGTGTCAGCCCGCATCACCGACCCCGAGCAGCTCAAGGAGCTGCTGGGCATCCCGTTCACACCGGAGCAGACGGCGTGCATCACCGCCCCGCCCGCCCCGCAGGTCATCGTGGCCGGAGCCGGTTCCGGAAAGACCACGGTCATGGCCGCGCGGGTGGTGTGGCTGGTCGGCACCGGCCAGGTCGCTCCCGAGCAGGTCCTCGGGCTGACGTTCACGAACAAGGCGGCCGGTGAGCTCGCCGAGCGGGTGCGGGCCGCGCTGCTGGCCGCCGGCGTCACCGACCCCGACGCCCTCCCGCAGGACGGCGGCGCCCCCGCCGACCAGCCCCCCGGAGAGCCTCGGATCTCCACGTACCACGCCTTCGCCGGCCAGCTGCTGACCGACCACGGCCTGCGCATCGGCCTGGAGCCCAGCGCCCGGCTGCTCGCCGACGCCACCCGCTTCCAGCTCGCCGCGCGCACCCTGCGCGCCGCCCCCGGCCCCTATCCGTCCCTCACGACCTCGCTGCCCTCCCTCGTGGAGGACCTCCTCGCCCTGGACGCCGAGCTCGCCGAGCACCTCGTCGACCCGGCCCGCCTGCGCGCGTACGACACCGCCCTCCTGGCCGCCCTCGACGGGGCCAGGCTCAGCAACGCCGACCTGCGCAAGGTCCCCGAGACCGCCCGCGGCCGCCTGGAGCTGCTCGACCTCGTCGCCGCCTACCGCAGCGAGAAGCGCCGCCGCGATCTGCTCGACTTCGGCGACCAGATCGCCTCGTCGGCGACCCTCGCCACGACCCGCCCCGAGGTGGGCCGGATCCTGCGCGACGCCTTCCGGGTCGTCCTGCTCGACGAATACCAGGACACCTCCGTCGCCCAACGGCTGCTGCTGTCCGGCCTGTTCGGCTCCGGCACCGGCCATGCGGTGACCGCCGTCGGCGACCCCTGCCAGGCCATCTACGGCTGGCGCGGTGCCTCCGTCGCCAACCTGGACGACTTCCCCGAGCACTTCCCCTTCGAGGACGGCACGCCCGCCCGCCGGTACGCCCTGAGCGAGAACCGCCGCAGCGGCGGCCGCCTCCTCGCGCTCGCCAACGGCCTCGCCGCGCCCCTGCGCGGGATGCACGAGGGCGTCGAGGCGCTGCGCCCCGCCCCCGGGGCCGAGCGCGACGGCGTCGTGCGCTGCGCCCTGCTGCCCACCCACGCCGAGGAGCTGGGGTGGCTCGCCGACTCCCTCGCCCATCTCGTCCGCACCGGCACCCCGCCCGGCGAGATCGCCGTACTGTGCCGGACCGCCGCCGACTTCGCCCGCATCCAGGGCGAACTGGTCGCCCGGGACATCCCCGTGGAGGTCGTCGGCCTCTCCGGGCTGCTGCATCTGCCCGAGGTCGCCGACCTCGTCGCCGTCTGCGAGGTCCTCCAGGACCCCACCGCCAACGCCGCCCTGGTCCGGCTGCTGACCGGCCCGCGCTGGCGGATCGGCCCCCGCGACCTGGCCCTGCTCGGCCGCCGCGCCCGCGCGCTCGTCCACCACGGCGGTCCGTCCGACGATCCCGCACAGCGCCTCGCCGAGGCCGTCGAGGGCGTCGACCCGGCCGAGACCGTCTCGCTCGCCGACGCCCTCGACACGTTCCTGGAGGCCGACGGGCCGGACGACGGCCTCCCGTTCTCCGCCGAGGCGCGGGTGCGCTTCGCCTACCTCGCCACCGAGCTGCGCGACCTGCGGCGCTCCCTGGGCGATCCGCTCATGGACGTCCTCCATCGGATCCTCGCCGTCACCGGCCTGGAGGTCGAGCTCTCCGCGTCGCCGCACGCCCTCGCCGCCCGCCGCCGCGAGACGCTCGGGGCGTTCCTCGACATCGCCGCGGGCTTCGCCGCCAAGCAGGGGGGCGAATCCCTCGACGGCGACGCCTCCCTCCTGGCCTTCCTCGGCTTCCTGCGCACCGCCGTCCAGTACGAGAAGGGCCTGGACAGCTCCCTCCCCGGAGGCGACAACACCGTCAAGGTGCTCACCGCCCACAAGTCCAAGGGCCTGGAGTGGGACGTGGTCGCCGTCCCCGGCCTGGTGGCCAAGCAGTTCCCCAGCGAACAGGCCCGCGAGTCCTGGACCGCCCGCGCCAAGGTCCTGCCGCACGCCCTGCGCGGCGACGCCGCCACCCTCCCGGACGTCGAGGAGTGGGACGCCCGCGGCCTGAAGGACTTCAAAGAGGCGATGAAGCACCACCAGGAGACCGAGGAACTCCGCCTCGGCTATGTCACCTTCACCCGCCCCCGCTCCCTGCTGCTCGGCTCCGGCCACTGGTGGGGCCCCCATCAGAAGCGCCCCCGCGGTCCGTCGGCGTTCCTGGAGGCGCTGCGCGAGCACTGCGAGGCGGGGCACGGCGAGATCGAGTTCTGGGCCGAGCCCCCCGAGGACGGTGCCGAGAACCCCGCCCTCGCCGAGGCCGCCGCGGAACAGGCATGGCCGCTGCCCCTCGACCCCACCGCCATGGCCCGCCGCCGCGAGGCCGCGGCCAGGGTGCGCGCCCATCTGGCGCGCCGTGCCGGCCCGTCGGCACCCGCCCCCGCTTCCGCGCCCGCACCGCTCGCCGCGCACGACCCGGAGTGGCCGCCGCCCCCGGCTCACGACGTGGCGGAGGAGAGCGGCGACCCGTACGACGAGCTGCCCGAGCCCGACCCGTTCGACGAGCTCCCGCCGTACGACGAGGCTCCCGAAGCCGACCCGTTCGACGCCGACCCGTATGACGAGCCCCTCGACACCGACCCGTCCGGCGGGCCCCTCGAAGCGGACCCGTTCGACGGGGCTCCGCCGTTCGGCGCCCCCGGCGCCGATGCCGCCCCGCCCCGCCCCCGCATCGTCGCCCAACGCTCCGCCGAGCCCGATCGCACCGAGCCGCCCGGCCGCGCCGAACCGGATCCCGACGAGCCCGCCCGCACCGAACCCGCCCCCGTCGGACCCGGCGTCCCCGCCCCCGGCGGCGGCGGTGCGTCGCCGCACACCCTCCTCCCCGAGGAGCGCCGCATCCTCGGCTCCTGGGACCGCGATCTGGACGCGCTCGCCGCCGAGCTGCGCCGCTCGCGCGCGACCGTCCGCGAGGTGCCGCTGCCCGCCGCGCTCAGCGCCACCCAGCTGCTCCGCCTCGCCGCCGACCCGGACGGCTTCGCCCGGGAGCTGGCCCGTCCCATGCCGCGCCCGCCCCAGCCCGGCGCCCGCCGCGGTACCCGCTTCCACGCCTGGGTCGAGTCCCGTTTCGAGGAGCTGACCCTCCCGCTGCTCGGCCCCGACGAACTCCCCGGTGCCGAGGAGGGCGAGGAAGCCCCGATCGCCGACGAACGGGACCTGGAAGCCCTGAAGGAGGCATTCGCCCGCACCCCGTACGCCCACCGCACGCCGTTCCGCATCGAGGCCCCCTTCCAGCTGATGCTCGCCGGACGGGTGATCCGCGGCCGCATCGACGCCGTCTACAAGGAGCGCGGCCCCGACGGCGACCGCTTCGAGATCATCGACTGGAAGACCGGCCGCGACCGGACCGCAGACCCCCTCCAGCTGGCCGTCTACCGCCTCGCCTGGGCCGAGCGCTACGGCCTGCCCCCGTCCGCCGTCGGCGCCGCCTTCCTCTACGTCCGCAGCGGCGAGCTGGTCAGACCCGCCCGTCTGCCCGGCCGGGCCGGTCTCGAACGGATCCTGCTCGGTGAGACCGCCGACCGGCCTCCCCCGGAAGGCCGATAGGCTCGGCCGTATGAGCACAACCCCGGACAACGCCGTCCGCGCGTACCTCACCGACCACCGCGAAGCCTTCCTCGACGACCTCGCCGACTGGCTGCGGATCCCTTCGGTGTCCGCCGACCCGGAGCGCGCCGGCGATGTGCGGCGCAGCGCCGAATGGCTCGCCGCGAAGCTCACCGACACCGGCTTCCCGACCACCGAGATCTGGGAGACCGACGGCCTGCCCGCGGTCTTCGCCGAGTGGCCCTCCGGCGACCCCGCGGCGCCGACCGTGCTCGTCTACGGCCACCACGACGTCCAGCCCGCCGCCCGCGAGGACGGCTGGCACACCGACCCCTTTTCACCGCAGACCATCGACGGCAGGCTCTACGCCCGCGGCGCCGCCGACGACAAGGGCCAGGTGTTCTTCCACACCCTGGGCGTGCGCGCGCATCTGGCCGCGACCGGCCGCACCGCCCCCGCCGTCAACCTCAAGTTGCTGATCGAGGGGGAGGAGGAGTCCGGCTCCCCGAACTTCCCGGCCCTGATCGACAAGCAGGCCGACCGCCTCGCCTGCGACGCGGTGATCGTCTCCGACACCGGCATGTGGTCCCGGGACACCCCCACGGTCTGCACCGGCATGCGCGGACTGACGGACTGCCAGATCGATCTCCACGGCCCGGACCAGGACATCCACTCCGGCTCGTTCGGCGGCGCGGTGCCCAACCCCGCCACCGAGGCCGCCCGGCTGGCCGCCGCGCTGCACGACGACGACCGCCGCGTCGCCGTGCCCGGCTTCTACGACGGTGTGATCGAGCTCACCGACCGCGAGCGCGAGCTCTTCGCCGAGCTGCCCTTCGACGAGGCGGAGTGGCTGCGCACCGCGCACTCCCACGCCGCGCTCGGCGAGGCCGGCAGTACGACCCTGGAGCGCATCTGGGCCCGCCCCACCGCCGAGGTCAACGGCATCGGCGGCGGCTATCAGGGCCCCGGCGGCAAGACCATCGTCCCGTCCTCCGCGCAGCTGAAGCTCTCCTTCCGGCTGGTCGCGGGGCAGGACGCCGCCGCCGTCCAGCAGTCCGTGCGCGACTGGGTCGCCGACCGGCTGCCGCCCGGCATCCGCCACGAGATCACCTTCTGGGGGGCCACCCGCCCCTGCCTGACCCCACTCGACCACCCCGCGCTCCAGTCCGTCGTCCGGGCCATGGGACGCGCCTTCGAGCAGAAGATCCGCTTCACCCGTGAGGGCGGCTCGGGGCCTGCCGCCGACCTCCAGGACGTCCTGGGTGTCCCGGTCCTCTTCCTCGGCATCTCCGTCCCCTCCGACGGCTGGCACGCGCCGAACGAGAAGGTCGAGCTCGATCTGCTGATGAAGGGCGTCGAGACCGCCGCCCACCTGTGGGGGGACCTGGCGGAGAACTGGCGCACGGCCTGACCGCGCCGGCCCCGTAGCCTGGAGGGCACGGGAGGCACCCCCATCGCCGCACCGCTCCGCGACCGTATGCAGCAACCACCCACGCCATAGGGGGAGTTGGAAACAGTAGTGACCACCACCTGGACCGATCAGACCACCGCCCGGCCGATCACCTTCAGCGCGCCGAGCGGAATCGACCGCTCCGCCCACCACCGCCTGGACGAGGCATGGCTGGCGGCGGCCTGGAGCCACCCGACGACCCGTGTCTTCGTGGTGTCCGGAGGCCAGGCGCTGATCGACGACACCCCCGACGGCCGCACCGAACTGATCATGACGCCGTCCTTCGAGGCGCCGCTGACCGAGGCGCACCGCTACTACCTCGGCACCGACGACGACGGGGTCAGCTACTTCGCCCTCCAGAAGGACGCGCTGCCCGGCCGCATGGACCAGTCCGCGCGCCCGGCGGGCCTGCGCGAGGCCGGGCTGCTGCTGTCCCCGCGGGACGCCGGTCTGCTCGTCCACGCCGTCGCCCTGGAGAACTGGCAGCGTCTGCACCGCTTCTGCTCGCGCTGCGGCGAGCGCACCGTCATCGCGGCCGCCGGCCACATCCGCCGCTGCCCGGCCTGCGGTGCCGAGCACTACCCGCGCACCGATCCGGCCGTGATCATGCTCGTCACCGACGAGGAGGACCGCGCGCTCCTGGGGCGCCAGGTGCACTGGCCCGAGGGGCGTTTCTCCACCCTCGCCGGCTTCGTCGAGCCGGGCGAGTCCATCGAGCAGTCCGTGGCCCGCGAGGTCTTCGAGGAGGCGGGCGTCGTCATCGGCGACGTCGAGTACGTCGCCAGCCAGCCCTGGCCCTTCCCCTCCAGCCTGATGCTGGGCTTCATGGCCCGCGCCACGTCCTGCGAGATCCAGGTCGACGGCGAGGAGATCGAGGAGGCCCGCTGGTTCTCCCGCGAGGACCTGCGCGCCGCCTTCGAGTCCGGCGAGGTCCTCCCGCCGTACGGCATCTCCATCGCCGCCCGCCTGATCGAGCTCTGGTACGGCAAGCCGCTGCCGAAGCCGTGAGCACAGGCCGCCGGCCGGCTCCCTCACCGGGACCGGCCGGCGGCCCTGTGCGCGAACTCACACCGAGCCGGCCGCGCTCATGCCGACGGCGCCCCGGTTCGTGTCCTTACGCGGTGCGTCCGGACCTGCCGCGCTCGGCCCTCAGGCCGCGCCCACCTTCTGCTTGACCTGCGCCAGGGACGGGTTGGTCAGCGTCGAACCATCGGCGAAGAGCACGGTCGGCACCGTCTGGTTGCCGCCGTTGGCCTTCTCCACGAACGCCGCGGACTCCGGGTCCTGCTCGATGTTGATCTCGGTGTACGCGATTCCCTCACGGTCCATCTGGCTCTTCAGCCGACGGCAGTAACCGCACCAGGTCGTGCTGTACATCGTCACAGTGCCCGCCATGTGCCCCGCGCTCCTTCGTAAGTCGTGATCCATACCGCCCACTCGGCGCGGCCAAGGAGCACAACGCACATCGGGCCCCGGCAATTCCCGTCCTCGCGGAACCGCCGACGCAGCCAGTCTCCGGCATACCGCCGGCGCGCGTCGCCGGCCGTCCACAGCGGCCGCGTCCGGTACGACCGCGCCCCGCGGCTGTGGACAGGCGTCCCGGGCGCCTCAGCGGACCTGGCAGCATGGCGGGGTGACAGCAGCAACGGACTCCTCTCTCTTCCCGCCGGTGCCTGATTCGGCCGACGGGGTGCTCGACGGGCTCGACCCCGAGCAGCGCGAGGTCGCGACGGCTCTGCACGGTCCGGTGTGTGTGCTGGCCGGTGCCGGCACGGGCAAGACGCGGGCGATCACCCATCGGATCGCGTACGGCGTGCGGGCCGGGATCCTGCAGCCCGCGAGTGTGCTCGCGGTCACGTTCACGGCCCGCGCGGCCGGCGAGATGCGCGGCCGGCTGCGCCAGCTCGGCGCCGGCGGGGTCCAGGCCCGGACGTTCCACTCCGCGGCCCTGCGGCAGCTGCAGTTCTTCTGGCCGAAGGCGGTCGGGGGTGAGGTCCCGCGGCTGCTGGAGCGCAAGGTCCAGCTCGTGTCCGAGGCGGCCGCCCGCTGCCGCGTCCGGCTCGACCGCAACGAGCTGCGCGATGTCACCGCCGAGATCGAATGGTCCAAGGTCACCCAGACCGTGCCGGCCGACTACCCGGCCGCGGTCGCCAAGGCCGCCCGCGAGGCCCCTCGCGACCCGGCCGAGATCGGGCAGATCTACGGCACGTACGAACAGCTCAAGCGCGACCGGGGCGCCATCGACTTCGAGGACGTGCTGCTGCTCACCGTCGGCGTGCTGCAGGACCGGCATGACATCGCCGAACAGGTCCGTGCCCAGTACCAGCACTTCGTCGTCGACGAGTACCAGGACGTCAGCCCGCTCCAGCAGCGGCTGCTGGAGCTGTGGCTGGGGGACCGCGACAGCCTCTGCGTGGTCGGCGACGCCAGCCAGACGATCTACAGCTTCACCGGCGCCACCCCCGACCACCTCCTCAACTTCCGCACCCGCCATCCGAACGCCACGGTCGTCAAGCTCGTCCGCGACTACCGCTCCAGCCCGCAGGTCGTGCACCTCGCCAACGGCCTGCTCTCCCAGGCCAAGGGGCGCGCCGCCGAGCACCGCCTGGAGCTGGTCTCGCAGCGCGCGGCCGGACCCGAGCCGGTGTACACGGAGTACGCCGACGAGCCCGCCGAGGCGGAGGGCACCGCCCGCCGCATCCGGGACCTGATCGCCTCCGGCGTCCCGGCCAGCGAGATAGCGGTGCTCTTCCGCGTCAACGCCCAGTCCGAGGTCTACGAGCAGGCGCTGGCCGATGCCGGAGTGCCGTATCAGCTGCGGGGCGCGGAGCGGTTCTTCGAACGGCCCGAGGTGCGCGAGGCCGGCATCAAGCTGCGCGGCGCCGCCCGCTTCGGTGCCAACGACACGCTGCTGGACGGCGCGGTGGATCTGCCGTCCGAGGTACGGGCGGTGCTCAGCGACATGGGCTGGACCGGCGAGCCGCCGGCCGGCTCGGGGGCGGCGCGGGACCGCTGGGAGTCCCTGGCGGCCCTCGTCCGGCTCGCCGAGGACTTCGCCGGGGCCCGGCCCGGGGCCACGCTCGCCGACCTGGTCGCCGAGCTGGACGAGCGGGCCAACGCCCAGCACGCCCCGACGGTGGAAGGTGTGACACTCGCCTCCCTGCACGCCGCCAAGGGCCTGGAGTGGGACGCCGTGTTCCTTGTGGGCCTTACCGACGGCATGATGCCGATCACATACGCCAGGACCGATGAGCAGATCGAGGAGGAGCGCCGGCTGCTGTACGTCGGCGTGACCCGCGCCCGTCAGCATCTGGGGCTGTCCTGGTCGCTGGCGCGCTCTCCCGGCGGGCGGGCCTCGCGCAGCGCCAGCCGCTTCCTGCGGGGCCTGCGCCCGGGTTCCGGGGCGGTCGCGGGGCGCCGCAGACCCGGCGCGGCCACGGGCGGCGTGGAGCGCGGCGACGGGGCGGCCGCGGTGGCCAAGCGCCCCGCGCACCGCCGCCCGGCCCGCTGCCGGGTCTGCAACAGAACGCTGACGGACGCCGGCGAGATGAAGCTGATGCGGTGTGAGGACTGCCCCTCGGAGCTCGACGAGGCGCTGTACGAGCGGCTGTGCGAGTGGCGGGCCGAGCAGGCCGCTCGCTCGCGGCAGCCCGCCTACTGCGTCTTCACCGACAAGACCCTGATGGCGATCGCGGAGGCCGTTCCGGGAACCGAATCGGAGCTTGCGGTCATCTCAGGGGTGGGGCGGCGCAAGTTCGACCGCTACGGCAGCGATGTGCTGGCTATCTGCGCCGGCGAGGAGCTGATGGGAGCCTTGGGAGACCCGTCCGAAGGACCCGCGGAAAACTCGTCGGAAAAATAGTTTGCGCACGCGGAGCGCATCCCCATAGCCTTCGGGAGCAACGGAGACAACGGAAACTTTCCGAGATCCGATGGATCCGTGCTGTACTTGAACACCCTGGAACGGGACTTCCCGTTCCACCGAGACGCCGAGAGGAGGCGAGCCCAGTGATCAGCTTCATCGAGACCAACAAAATGACCGATCTCTCGGTCGTCGCCACCTGCACGCTCGGCTCCTCGCTCCCTGGCACCGGTCTGTCCGGCTTCGGCCGCCTGTCCGGTACCGAGGTCGCGCGCCCCGAGTCCCTCGCTGTGCTGACGCGCAGTGAGCGCACCGCGCGACCGACCGAGGCACCTGCGGCAGTAGCAGTGGCGGCTGAGGCGAATGCCTTTGCCATCGCGGCGGCCAATGGTGCCGAATCCCGGAAGCAGTACCAGACGCAGCATGAAATGTGGGCCTACCGCGGCCTCGAACCCTGGAGAGATCCAGCCTGATCGGCAGATCAGGTCGGCACCTTCCAGGGCCGCGGAACCCACACCGGGATCCGCGGCCCTTTTGTTTGCCCATTGCGCCCGCCACCAGCCGGGCCAAAACAGACGAGGAACACACACCGTGCAACTGCAGACGCACACCCCGTCCGTAGCCACCGACCTGATCCCTCCGCCCGACCCCCAGGAGAACCCCTTGCTGCCCCTCACCGAGCTCGACGACGAGATCGACCGCCTCGGCGCTGCCGTCCCGTGCCGCACCTACGACCCCGAGGTCTTCTTCGCCGAGTCCCCGGCCGACGTGGAGTACGCCAAGACGCTCTGCCAGACCTGTCCGGTCCGTGAGGCATGCCTCGCCGGTGCCAAGGACCGCCGTGAGCCGTGGGGCGTCTGGGGTGGCGAACTCTTCGTCCAGGGCGTCGTGGTGCCCCGGAAGCGTCCGCGTGGCCGTCCGCGCAAGAACCCGGTCGCGGCATGAACACCATCGGAACAGGAACGATCGACCGTCCCCTCACACGGGATCCCCAGAAGCAGGACCTCACGATGAACCCCACCTTCACCGACACCCCCGTCCCCGCGAACGCCGACGTGATCGAGTCGCGTCAGAACAGGAACCTCGCCATGCAACTCATCCCAGAAGCCCTGGCCCGTGCCCATATGCATGAAAGGCTGCGGGAAGCCGAGTCCGAACGCAGGGCTCATCGGCTCGCCGCCGCGCGGCGTATGCAGCGGCGGGCCGAGCGCGCGTCGCTCCGGGCCCGCCGTGCCCTGGCCATGGCCGTGATGCAGTAAGGCGGTGCTCTGACACCGCCCCCCTCCACCGCGGGGTCCGTCCGAGAGGGCGGGCCCCGCGGTGCGTTGTATCCGGCTTCGCGGGGTTGACGGGGATATCGTCGGATGGTGGACCGGAAGACGCATGAACAGGCGGAGTTGGCCGACGGGCACACGGTGTGCGCCGGCTGTGACGCGGTCGCCGAGGGCGCTCCGCCGACCTGGACCTGCTCCGTGGAGAACGGCGAGCGCCGCTACTTCTGTGACAAGTGCGCACGGGAGCACATCCGGGCGATCGAGGGGCGCCTGGATTCGAGCTGGTGGTGAGACCCGACCCGTCCGGCGGGCTCAGGCCGGGGTCTCCTCGACGGCCTCCTCGGTGACGTCCGGCGCCGGCGGTTCCTCGTCCTCCACGAAGCCGGGCATCCATGCCTCCAGCTCGTCGCGCAGCCGTACCGTCGCGCCCAGCTGGCACAGCACCCCGATCGTGCTCAGGGTGACTCGGTGGATCAGCAGATACGCGGGCGGCAGGTTGAGCCGCTTGCCCAACTGGTGTGCGGGGGAGCGGGGATCGCCGACCCGGGCCGCCTGCTGGCGCATCCAGCTCCGGGTGAAGGTGAACGCGTCCACCTGGGCGGGCTCGATGATCGGCAGCAGATACTCCAGTACCGCGTCCGGATCCAGCTCGATGGACTCCTTGACGAAGCCCTCCTGGCACAGCTGCTGATAGACCGCGTCCGCCTCGCCGCCCAGCGTCATCCGCAGTGAGGCGCCGATCGTCGGCGGCAGCCCGTCGGGCAGCCGGTCGACGGTGCCGAAGTCCAGCACGCCCAGGCGCCACTGCTCGGCGGGCCCGTCCGGGAAATCCCCGGCCAGCAGCCGGAAGTTGCCCGGATGCGGGTCGGCGTGCAGCAGGCCGGTGCGCGCCGGACCGGAGAACAGGAAGCGGGCCAGGAGCTGGCCGGCCCGGTCCCGCTGCTCTTCGGTGCCGTCCGAGATCACCTCGGACAGCGGCACCCCCTCCATCCACTCCGTCACCAGCACCTGGTCGCACTGGTGCACCACGGCCGGCACCACCACGTCCGGATCGTCGGCGAACTCCTCGGCGTGCGTCCGCTGGGCCTGCGCCTCCAGGGAGTAGTCCAGCTCCTCCGAGACCCGGTCGCGCAGCTCGGTGATCAGCGGCTTGATGTCCATACCGGGGATCAGCGGCCCCAGCAGCCGGGCGAAGCGGCTCAGCTGTGCCAGATCCGACAGCAGGGCCTGGCCCGCCCCCGGATACTGCACCTTGACCGCCACCTCGCGGCCGTCGTGCCAGACCGCCCGGTGCACCTGCCCGATCGAGGCCGCCGCGGCCGGCTTGTCCTCGAACTCCTCGAACAGCTCCCGCCAGTCCTCGCCGAGCTGCTCCGCGAGGACGGAGTGCACCGTGCTCGTCGGCATCGGCGGCGCCGCCTCCTGAAGCTTCGTCAGCGCGGCGCGGTACGGACCGGCGATCTCCTCCGGCAGCGCCGACTCGAAGACGGACAGCGCCTGCCCGAACTTCATCGCTCCGCCCTTGAGCTCACCGAGCACCTTGAAGAGCTGTTCCGCGGTGCGCTGTTGGAGCTCCCGGCCGACGATCTCGGCGGATCTGCCGCCGATCCGCTTGCCCAGGCCCCAGGTGGCACGGCCGGCGAACCCCAGTGGCAGCGCGGCCAGCTTGGCGGTGCGGGTGACCGCCTTGCGGGGAAGATCAGACATGCGCCCCTCCAACTCACACTGTCCCCCAACCGGGGTTACTCCGTCATTGTGGCGTGTCATCGCCGAGGATCCGAGGTGCCCGCCGCAGTCGGCGAAGCGGCAGCGCCGCACCCGCACTCCGGATGCGCCTCGATCCGCACCGTGCGCACGCTCGCACACGGCAGCGCGAGCTCCATCCGCGCCCCTGTGCACGGCGGGAGTTCACCGTCGAGGAAGGTCAGCGCCTGGACGGCGGCCAGCCCCGCGACCGCGGACGCCAGCGCCGCGTCGCAAGCCGGCACCGCGGGCGACGCGCGCCCGGACCGCCACTGCGCCAGCAGCCGCGGCCAGGCCGGCTCCGCGTCCGTGCGGCGCAGCTCGTCGCAGCCGGCGCAGGCCGAACCACCGGGCAGCACCAACGGACCCACCACACCCGTGCCCTCGATCACCCCCGCGTAAAGATGCGGGATTCCGGCCGTGAGCAGCGGTTCGGACAGCACCGGGTCGGGGGCGTACGCGCCGAGTCCGTCGCGCGGGGCGAGCACCACCAGGGACAGTCCGGGCTCGCCGGATTCGCTGACCGGGACCCGCGGACGGGGCCGGCGGCTCCAGGGGGAGGACTGCTGGACCAGCCGCTCGGCGGCCTCCTTGCGCGGCTCACCGATGCGCTCGGCCGGCAGCCCGCCGGGCGCCACGTCCCCGGGTGTGACCTTGCCGCCGTCGAACACCTCCACCCGGCCGATCCCCGAGGCCGACAGCAGCGCCGCGACCGCCGCGCCCACCCGCCCCACGCCTTTGACCCGGGCTCGGACCGCCCGGCGTGCTCCCATCCGGCCCAGCGCTCCGGCCGGTTCCCGATGCTGCACCGAGAGGGAGGCCAGGTCGGGCCGGAGCTGCTCGAAGGCGGGGTGGTCGGCCCGTACGGCATCGGCCGCCGGGCCGCCCGCGGTGGATGCCTCCAGCAACCCGGCGGCGGCGAGCCGGTCCACCACTCCCCGCGCGTGCTCGGGCGGCAGGTCCAGTGCCGCGGCCTCCGCGACCAGTTGCCGCATGGTGCGGGTGCCGTCGATCAGCGACAGGAAGCTGCCGGTCGCGATATCGAGCGGACCGAGCACCATCGCATGGGCCGGAGCCACCCCGAACCGCACCGTTTCCCTGTTCTGCCACCCGCGCCGCAGCGCGGGCTTGAGCATCGGATGCATGGCATCCGCCCCCGTCCTTCGTCGTCCGGCCTTCAGCATGCGCCCTGCGGCGGATCGGGGCCGAAGTTATCCACAGGCAGCGGAGGTATTAGTCGTACAAACGGTCCGCGCATGGAGTGGTTCAGCGGCGAACCACTCGCGGGGCGGGACTTCCCGCAGGGCCAGCGGGTAACGTCGGGCGCGTGCCCGCCGACCCTCCCGTACACGGTTCAGGGGAGACACCCCTGCGCCGCGCCGCCGACACATCGCGCAGGGTTGCTCCGAGCCCGAAGGCCCGCGGGTCGGGCACCAGCGCGGTCGAGGTGCGCCGCAGCTCGCGGCGGCGCAGAACGGTCTCCGCGTACCGCGAGGGAGATCGCACGGTCGTCCTGATTCCGGCCCGTATGTCCGAGGCCGAGGAGCAGCGCTGGGTGACCGTCATGCTCGACAGGCTCGCCGCTCAGGAGAGCAAGCGGATGCTCGGCGACGGCGAGCTGGCCGAACGCGCCGAGCGGCTGTCGGAGCAGTTCCTCGGCGGCCGGGCCCGGCCCGCGTCGGTGCGCTGGGTCACCAACCAGAACACCCGCTGGGGATCGTGCACCCCGGCCGAGGGCAGCATCCGCCTCTCGCACCGCCTCCAGGGCATGCCGGAGTACGTCATCGACTACGTCCTGCTGCACGAGCTCGCCCATCTGCTCGTCCCTGGCCACGGCCCCCGGTTCTGGCGCCTGCTGGAGTCCTACCCCCGTACCGAACGGGCCCGCGGCTACCTGGAAGGAGTGGTCGCGGCCGACCGGCTGCCCCATCTGCCCGCCGCCCGCACCGAATAGCGGCGACCCGCGGAATATCCGGTGCGCCCCGCCATCGCTCGGTGTCGGTGCCAGCGGATAGCCTGGCGACGCAGACGAACTCACAGCGGGAGCGGGGGACGGGCGTTACGTATGGCCAGGGAATTCCAGCGGGGCCACAAGGCCAAGATCGGTGATCTGACGGCGGGAACGGATCTGTACGTCGGCGTGCAGATCGCCGGACCCGGCCTGACCTTCGACATCAGCTGCTTCGGACTGGACGCCGACGAGCGGCTCTCCGACGACCGGTACTTCATCTTCTTCAACCAGCCCAAGTCGCCCGAGGAGTCGATCCAGCTGCTCGGCGCACAGGCCGGCGACAGCGAGTCCTTCCGGGTCACCCTCGACAAGATCCCGCCGCACATCCAGAAGCTCTCCTTCACCGCCGCGCTGGACGGCGCGGGCCAGGTCTCGCAGATCGGCCCCGGCTACCTCCGGATCGTGGCCGGCGGCGAAGAGGTCGCCCGCTACTCCTTCACCGGCAGCGAGTTCAGCACGGAACGCGCCGTCATGCTCGGCGACTTCTACCTCAAGGACGTCTGGCGGTTCGCCGCGGTCGGCCAGGGGTTCGACGGCGGTCTGGAGGCGCTGCTGAAGAACTTCGGCGGCGAGGTCGCCGAGGAGGCCGAGGCGCAGCCCGAGCCGCCCGCCCCGGCCCAGGGTGTGCCCGGTTTCGCGCCGCCGTCCGGGCCGGCCGCCCCCGCCCCCTCCTTCGCGGCGCCCGCCGCCGCGCCCGTACCGCCGCAGCCCGCGCCGGAGTTCGGCCTGCCGCAGGGAGCGCCCCCGCAGGCCCCCGCGCCGCAGGCCCCGCCGCCCGCCGCCCCGCAGGTGCACAGCGCGCCCACGATCGCCGCACCGCTCGCCCCGCCCCCCGGCCCGGTGGCGCCGCCCGGTCAGCAGCCGCCCGCCCCCTACGGCCATCCGGCGCCCGGTCAGGAGCCGTACGGCCAGCCGCAGCCCGCGCCCGGCGGCTTCCCCGGCCAGCAGGCCCCGCAGGCACCCCCTTATGGCCAGCCCGGCCAGTTCCCGGGCCAGCCCGCCCCGTACGGCCAGCCGGGACAGCAGCCTCCGGGCGCCCCCTACCCCGGCGGCCAGGCCGCGGTCCCCCAGGGCGGCGGCCCCGGACTCGGCGTCGTACTGGACAAGTACAAGGAAGCCCCCACGGGCCAGCGCTGGGCACCGCAGAACAGCAAGCTGATCCGCGTCGACCTCGGTGTCGACGGCCAGCCGGTGCTCGCCCGCCAGGGCAGCATGGTGCTGTACCAGGGCAAGGTCGACTTCGGCTACAAGGGTGCCGGCTTCCGCGGCCGGATCGTCGGCAACGCCACCGGCCAGGAGATGCAGCTGATGCGCTGCACCGGCCAGGGCCAGGTCTTCTTCGCGGAGAACGGCGCCCATGTGCACCCCATCGAGCTGCAGGGCGACGCCATCTGCGTGTCGGCCGAGTCCGTCCTCGCCTTCGACGAGTCGCTGCAGCACGAGGTCCGCCGGATCGAGGGCCACGGCATCCCCGGTGGCGCCCTGTTCACCATGCAGTTCCAGGGAACCGGCACCCTCGTCGTCAAAACCCAGGGCACCCCGGTCGTGCTGCCGGTCACGCCGACCACCTTCGCCGACTCCAACGCCATCGTGGCCTGGTCCGCCGCCTCGCAGGTGATCATCTCCAGCCAGGTGAGCCTGCGCCGGCACGCCTATCCGGGCCACTCCGGGGAGACCGTGAACCTCCAGTTCCGCGGTGCGCCCGGCAACTTCATCGTCGTCCAGCCCTACGAGGTCTGAGGGAGCCCGTAACTCATGAACCAACAGCAGCTGTCGGGCTACGTCCCGACCCCGCCCGCCGCCCGTATGGAGAACCACGGCAGCGCCATGGTGAAGATTGCCATGCAGAGCGGCCAGGACGTCTTCGCCCGCACCGGCTCGATGGTCGCCTACGAGGGCTTCGTCCAGTACGAGCCGAACCCGCCCGCCGTCCGCCAGATGGCCTCCCAGTGGCTCACCGGCGAGGGCGCGCCCCTGATGAAGTGCTCCGGCGACGGCCTGCTCTATCTGGCCGACTACGGCGCCGACGTGGTCTGCATCAACCTCAACGGCGACTCGCTCTCCGTCAACGGCACCAACCTCCTCGCCTTCGACGCGCACCTCCAGTGGGGCGTGCAGCGCGTCAAGGGCATGGCGAAGTTCGCCGGCCAGGGACTCTTCAACGTCGGGATCTCCGGCACCGGCTGGGTCGCGCTGACCTCCCGGGGCACGCCCATCGTCGTCGACTGCGGCCGCGGCGAGGACGAGACGTATGTGGACCCGGACGCCCTGGTCGCCTGGTCGACCCATCTGAAGATGAAGGGCAAGCGCAGCTTCAAGGCGTCCTCGATGATCGGGCGCGGCAGCGGCGAGGCGTACCAACTCGGCTTCTCCGGCCAGGGGTTCGTCGTCGTCCAGCCCAGCGAGGACAGCACCGACCGGCTCCGGGCCCGGGGCTGAGGGGGAGGACCGAACACGCCATGCAGAGTCCGCTTTTCGCCTTCACCGAGGCACAGACCCAGGACCGCTACGCCCTGCAGAACAACCAGCTGCTGCGCGTCGCCCTCCAGGGCCACGAGGACGTCCTGGCCCGCAAGGGGTCGATGGTCGCCTACCAGGGGCTGCTCGAATTCGACGGCACCTACCAGACGCCCGGGCAGCAGCGCACCCGCGCCTACTCCGGCGAGGGCCTCGACCTGATGCGCGTCTCCGGGCAGGGCACGGTCTATCTGGCCAACCTCGCCCAGTACGTCCATGTCGTCGACGTCGACCACGACGGTCTGACCGTCGACAGCAGCTATGTCCTGGCGCTGGACTCCGGGCTCCACTGGGAGGCCGTCTCCGTCGACAGCCAGTACGGCATCTCCGGCACCGGCAAGTACCAGCTCAACATCTCCGGGCAGGGCAAGGTCGCCCTGATGACCTCGGGTGAGCCGCTGATGCTGCAGGTCACGCCGGACAAGTACGTCAACGCCGACGCCGACGCGGTGGTCGCCTGGTCCGCCTCGCTGCGGGTGCAGATGCAGGCGCAGACCCACTCCTCCGGAGTGTGGCGGCGGCGTGGCAACACCGGCGAGGGCTGGGAGCTGAGCTTCCTGGGCCAGGGCTATGCGCTGGTCCAGCCCAGCGAGCTGCTGCCACCGCAGAACGCCGTCATCGGCTCCGGTATGGCGGCCCAGTTCGGCATGGGCCAGCAGGGCGCCCGGGGACAGAACCAGGGCAACATCTTCACCAACTGACCCGCCGCCGAAGCCCATCCGGCGCCCGCCCGCCTCGCAGCGGGTGGGCGCCGGATGCGGTCGCCGTCGTCTACAGCAGCGCGCGGACGCGCTCCACCAGGCGTGCCACCGAGGCATCGGCGACGCCGGGCACCTCGTCGTAGGCGAACCAGCGCAGGTCCAGCGACTCGTCGCTGATCGCCGCCACCGCGCCCTCGGGCGCCAGCGCCGCGTACTGGACGTCCAGATGCACCGCGCAGGGCGTCTGATGGCGATCCAGCCGCACCGGGCCTCCGGGCAGCAGGGTCAGCCCCTGGGCGATGCCCGACTCCTCGCGCGCCTCACGCAGCGCCGCGTCCGCCAGCGAGGCGTCCTCGGGCTCGCAGTGGCCGCCCATCTGCAGCCACATCTCCAGCTTGCGGTGCAGGGTGAGCAGCACCCGGCCGCCGGCCGGGTCGATCACCAGCGCGCTCGCCGTGAGATGCCCGTCCTTGCAGGGCTTCCACATGCCGTCCTGATAGGCAGCGAGGTGATCCAGATACGCCAGCCGCAGCCGCTCCTGATCGGGCGACGGCGCGGGCCACTCCTTGAGCACCCGCGCCGCATCCGCGTGCAGACTCACTTGCCGTCGTCACCCTTGCCCTCGCCCGGCGCCGCATCGGGGCCGTCGCCCTCCTGGGAGGGCTTGCCCAGATCCGTCCGGCCGCCGCTCGCGGCCTCGCCGAGCATCTTGTCGAGCTCGGAGAAGTCCGGCTGCTCGTGGTGCACAAACCCGTCCGGATCGTCCAGATCGGCCGCTGTCGGCAGCATGTCCGGGTGCTCCCACAGGCCGTCGCGGCCGTCCAGGCCCCGGGCGTCCGTGAGCGACGCCCACAGCCGCGAGGCGTCCCGCAGCCGCCGCGGCCGCAGCTGGAGCCCGATCAGGGTCGAGAACGTCTGCTCGGCCGGACCACCGCTGGCCCGGCGCCGCCGCAGCGTCTCCCGCAGCTTGTCCGCCGAGGGCAGATGCGGCTTGGCGGCGGCGTGCACCACTGCGTCCACCCAGCCCTCGACGAGCGCCAGCGCGGTCTCCAGCCGGGCCAGCGCGGCCTTCTGCTCCGGGGTGTCCTCGGGCTGGAACATGCCCTGCTGCAGTGCGTTCTGCAGCTCCTCCGGATGCTGCGGGTCGATCTGGCCGACCACGTCCTCCAGCTTGGTCGTGTCGACCTTGATGCCCCGCGCATAGCCCTCGACGGCACCGAACAGATGCGAGCGCAGCCACGGCACATGGGCGAAGAGCCGCTGGTGGGCGGCCTCGCGCAGGGCCAGATACAGCCGCACCTCCTCCGCCGGCACACCCAGGCCCTCGCCGAACGTGGCGATGTTCACCGGGAGCAGCGCGGCCTTGCCGGCCGGCCCCAGCGGCAGCCCGATGTCCGTCGATCCGACGACCTCACCGGCCAGGACGCCCAGCGCCTGGCCGATCTGGGTGCCGAACATCGCACCGCCCATGGAGCGCATCATCCCGAGCAGCGGGCCCGCCATGGCCTGCATCTCCCCGGGCAGTACGTCGCCCATGGCCGACCCGACGCGCTCGGCGAGCGGATTGACCAGGTCCTTCCACACCGGCAGGGTCTCCTCGACCCACTCGGCGCGGCTCCAGGCCACCACCGAGCCGGAGCCCGACGGCAGCGACGTGACACCGTCCAGCCACAGATCCGCCAGCCGCACGGCCTCCTCCACGGCCGAGCGCTCGCCCGGCGACAGGCTCGCGTCCTTGCTGCCGTTCTCGGCGCCCTGCGCGACGGTCTGCCGCGCGATGTCCTTGGCCATGTCCCAGTTCACCGGGCCGCCCTCGTACGAGAGCATCTGGCCGAGCTTCTGGAAGGCGGCTCCCAGATCGCCAGGGTTCATTTCGCCGCCGGGGCCGCCCATGCCGCCGAAGAGCGCCGCGAACGGATTGTCCGCGCCGCCGCTCCCGCCGCCGAACCCGAACGGGTCCGCGGGGCCCTGGCTACCTCCCTGGCCGCCCTTCTTCTTGCCGTTGTCGCCGTCCTCCGGCTCCTCCGGCGGAAGGCCGAATCCAAATGGGGTGTCACTCACGGGTTTCCTCGGCTCGTAGGGCCGCCGACCAGGTGGCCGACGGCGGCTGCCCGACATCACCTCCAGCGTAGACACCTGGACCGCTTCGGGGCTCGGTGCTTCGCTGTCCCGGTGGCTGCGGCAGGATGGAGCCACCTGGTGCGGACGCGTGCTGCACGCGTCCGCACTGAAGACAACCGCTGGAGACGCCCGGTGAGTTCCCCAGATCCGACCGTTCGCGCAGCGCGAAACGCTGCGGCCCAGACCGAAAAGGCAGGCGACACAGCAGGCGGTGCCCCCGACCGACCGCTGCGCCGGCCCGTCGTCGCCGTCACCGGAGCCGCCTCCGGAGTCGGCGCGCAGCTCACCCGCGCCCTGGTCGCCTCCGACGAGGTCAAGCAGGTGGTGGCCATCGACGAGCGGCGCGGCGACGTTGCCGAGGCGCACTGGCACGTCCTGGACGTGCGCGACCCCGCGATCGCCGACAAGCTGCGCGGCGCGGACGTCGTGGTCCACCTGGCGCTCGACCTCGACCTGGGGACCGACGACACCGCGCGCACCGCCTACAACGTGCGCGGCACCCAGACCGTGCTCACCGCCGCCGCGGCCGCCGGTGTCCACCGGGTGGTGCTGTGCACCTCCGCCATGGTCTACGGGGCGCTGCCCGACAACGATGTTCCGCTGGCCGAGGACGCCGAGCTGCGGGCCACCGCGGACGCCACCGGCGTCGGCGACCTCCTGGAGATCGAGCACCTGGCGCGCCGTGCGCCCCGCGCGCACCCGGGCCTGAACGTCACCGTGCTGCGCCCCGCCGTCCTGGTGGGCGGCACCGACACCGCGCTGACCCGCTACTTCGAGTCGCCCCGCCTCCTGGTCGTCGCCGGATCCCGTCCCGCCTGGCAGTTCTGCCATGTCGACGACCTGGTCGGCGCCCTGGAGTACGCGGCCCTGGAGAAGGTCGACGGCGAGCTGGCGGTGGGCTGCGACGGCTGGCTGGAGCAGGAGGAGGTCGAGGAGCTGTCCGGTATCCGGCGGATGGAGCTGCCGTCCTCGGTGGCCCTGGGGGCCGCCGCCCGGCTGCACCGCATCGGCCTGACGCCGTCGCCCGCGGGGGACCTCGCCTACACGATGCACCCCTGGGTGGTCAGCGGCAGCCGGCTGCACGACGCGGGCTGGCGGCCCCGGTGGACGAACGAGGAGGTGCTCGCCGAGCTGCTGGAGGAGGTCGCCGGACGGCACACCGTCGCCGGCCGCCGGCTGGGCCGCAAGGACGCCACCGCCGCGGGTGCCGCCGGGGCCACCGTCGCGCTCCTGGGAACGGCCGCGCTGGTGCGGCGCGCCCGCAAGGCCCGCCGGCGCATCTGAGCGGCGGAAGGCCGCCGGCCTGGAGGAGTCTCCATACGGCGGCCGGGACGCCCGGCGGAAACCGCCATTCCCAGCCTCCCCGCGGTTACGGCACGATGGAGGTATGTCTGGCACGCCCTCCTCTTCGACGCCCGGCCGCGACCACCCTGGTGAGCGGGCCGCGGCGGATCCGATCCGGCTCCTGGATATCCGCGACACCGCGCTGTCGCTGGACGAGGTCTTCACGGCCGTGGGGGACGCGGCCGCCGGCGGCACGGCCCTGTTCGTCGGCACGGTCCGCTCGCACGACAACGGCGCCGACGTCGAGCGCCTCGGGTACTCCGCGCACCCGACCGCCGTGGCGGAGATGCGCCGGATCGCCGAGAAGGTCGTCGCCGAGTACCCGGTGCGGGCACTGGCCGCCGTTCACCGGGTGGGCGACCTGAGCATCGGCGACCTGGCAGTGGTCGCGGCGGTGTCCTGCCCCCACCGGGGCGAGGCGTTCGAGGCCTGCCGCAGGCTGATCGACGACCTCAAGCACGAGGTCCCGATCTGGAAGCACCAGATGTTCGTGGATGGAACCGAGGAGTGGGTAGGAGCCTCCTAAGTACGGGGGCGGCGGCCCTTGGCCCTGAGGTGGCAGTACTCGAACGCGGGGCCGAACCGGTGTCGCGCGTTCCGGTTGCGTAACCCGCCCCCTGGCGTGAGCGTTGACCTGGCAGATGGTTAATCTGCTTATTCGTCGATTGCGGTCGTGCAAGGGGTTGGGAGGTCGCTGATGGGTGCGCTCCTGTGGTTGCTGATTCCGGTTGGTGCCGGGCTGGTCGCCGCACTGTGGAGCACATGGGCCCTGCGTCACCGCAAATCCGGCGATGTGGCGGAGCTGGCGGGCTACGCCCGGTTCCGTGACGCGATGGAGAAGGAGCATTCCGCTTCCGAGCCGGCCCCGGCCGGCTCCGACTCGGTCTGAGCGCCGTCCTCCCTACGCAGTAGCAATCGGGGCTGCCGGTCCGCGTCTACAGACGGACAGGTGTTCGATCCCGGACGGACGGCCCCGCGGGCCGGTTGTCATACCCGTCCCGTACTGTCGTTCCATGCCACGCCGCACCGCGACGCTGCTCGCCTCGTTCCTGATGCTGATCGCGCTGCTCTGCGCGGGGGTGCTGTTCCCCGTGCCGTACGCGGAGATGTCTCCGGGACCGACGGTGAACACCCTCGGCGATCACGACGGCGAGCCGGTGCTGCAGATCTCCGAGCGCAAGACCTATCCGACGACCGGTCATCTGAACATGACCACGGTCCGGGTCACCGGCCCCGACTACACCATGAACCTCTTCGAGGCGCTCTACGGCTGGCTCGACCACGACAGCGCCGTGGTGCCGCACAAGACGCTCTACCCCGAGGGGCAGACGGCCGAGCAGGCCGACCAGGAGAACGCCGAGGAGTTCAGCCAGTCCCAGGAGAGCGCCAAGGTCGCCGCGCTCCAGCAGCTGCACGTGCCGGTCGGCACGCAGACCGTCGTCGGCTCCGTCGTCAAGGACAAGCCGGCCGACGGGCGGTTGCACGCGGGCGATGTGATCAAGGCGGTGGACGGCACGGAGGTCAGGCAGGCCGGCGATGTCGCCAAGCTCGTCACCAAGCACGAGCCCGGTGAGAAGGTCGTCTTCACGATCATCCCCGCCAAGGAGGCGGCCGCGGCCGAGAAGCGGGGCAAGAGGCCCGAGACCGGCGCGCAGCAGATCTCGATCACGACCCAGAAGGCGGACGACGGCCGCGCCATCGTGGGCATCCAGGCCGGCGTGGACCACATCTTCCCGTTCCCCATCGACATCAAGCTGGCCGACGTCGGCGGCCCGAGCGCCGGGCTGATGTTCGCGCTCGGCATCGTCGACAAGCTCACGCCCGGGAACATGACCGGCGGCAGGTTCGTGGCCGGTACGGGCACGATCGACGACAAGGGCAAGGTCGGCCCGATCGGCGGCATTTCGATGAAGACGGTCGGCGCGCGCGACAAGGGCGCGGAGTTCTTCCTGACGCCGAAGGACAACTGCGCCACCGCCGCCAAGGACACCCCGAGCGGGCTGCGCCTGGTCAAGGTCGACACGATAGGCGACGCCGTCAAGGCGCTGGAGAAGATCCGCAAGGGCGACCTCGCCGGCCTGCCGAGCTGCAGCCCGGCAGGCCGGTCCTAGGAAGCCTTCCCTGGGGAGGACTTCCTCACGGGGCGCTCCCGTGGAAGACGCCCCCAGGGCCGTGGTGCGCCGTCGCGTCAGGCCTCGAAGGTCGCGGCGAGCGCGTCGGCGAGGCCCGGTACGAGCGCCGAGCCGGTGAGGACCTCTGCGGTGGAGTCCTTCTCGCGCAGGCGCAGCGCCGATTCGCGGGAGCCGTCGCGCAGCACGGCCACCGTCATCCGGACCTCCTGGCGGTCCGGGTGCTGGGCGACCCACTTGGCGAGCTGCGCCTCGTCCATGCCCTCGGGCTCGGAGTCCTCGGCGGACGGCGGCAGCATCAGCCGCTCCACGGTCAGCGCACAGCCGGTGACGGCGTCCGGCCAGGCGATGGTGCCCAGGAACTCGTCGAGCGGCACACCGGCCGGGATCTCGTCCTGTTCCACGGGGGTCAGGGAAGCGGTGGTGGAGTCGTCGATGCCGAGCTGGGCGGCGAGCGAGGGCTCCTGCGCGCGCAGCTTGGCGGTGTCGACGAGGGCGAACAGTCGGGCGGGCTGATCCCAGCCGAGCCCGGCGCTGTACTCATCGATTTCGAGCACCGCGCGGGTCAGCGGGTCGGCGGCGAGCGGGGTGCCGTCAACGGGGAGGTTGGTCATGCTCAACATCGTGCCTTGTCCACCCCGGAAATCGGGAACCGAGTAAAGCCTTCGTAAGTTGCATCAGTGGGTCCTACTATCGCCGGGCCTGCTCCACACGACAGCGAACTTCGAGGTGCGCACCTTGGCTTTCCAGATGCCGGACCGCGGCGGAGGCCCCACAGGGCCACGGATCAGAGTCGGCCGACCATCGCGGCGGATCCGGACCCTGCTCATGACATTGGGTGTGCTGGCCGTGCTGGCCATGCTCTTCGTGATGTTTGCGGGGTTTTGGACCGATTGGCTGTGGTATCGCTCGGTCAAGTACTCCTCGGTCTTCACCACCACCCTGACGACGAAGGTCGGCCTCTTCGTCGTCTTCGGTGTCCTGATGGCCGTGGCCGTCGGCTTCAACGTCTGGCTGGCGCACCGCCTGCGGCCGCCGCTGAGCGCGATGTCCATGGAGCAGCAGAGCCTGGACCGCTATCGGATGAGCATCGCGCCCTTCAAGAAGTGGGCGCTGATCGCCATCACGGCGGTGGTCGGCCTGATCGCCGGCGCCTCCGCGTCCGGTGAGTGGCGCACGTGGCTGCAGTGGGTCAACGGCGTCCCGTTCGGCAAGACGGACCCGCAGTTCGGCATGGACGTCTCCTTCTACGCGTTCGACCTGCCCTGGTACCGCTTTCTGCTGAGCTTCGGCTTCGCCTGCGCGGTGCTGTGCCTGGTGGCCGCCGCGCTGACGCACTACCTCTACGGCGGACTGCGGCTGACCAGCCCCGGTTCGCGGGCGACGGCCGCGGCCACCGGCCATCTGTCGGTGCTGCTGGGCCTCTTCGTCTCGCTCAAGGCGATCGCGTACTGGCTCGACCGGTACGGACTCGCGGTGAAGTCCAGCGGCCTGAAGTCGGCCGAGAACTGGGCGGGCATGCGCTATGTGGACGCCAACGCCTACCTCCCGGCGAAGACCATCCTGTTCTTCATCGCGGCGATCTGCGCGGTGCTGTTCTTCGCGACGCTCTGGCGGCGCACCTGGCAGCTGCCGGTGATCGGCTTCGGCCTGATGGTGCTCTCGGCGGTCCTGATCGGCGGGCTGTATCCGGCCATCGTGCAGAAGTTCCAGGTCCAGCCGAACGAGCAGGCCAAGGAAGCGCCGTACATCAAGCAGAACATCAAGGCGACCCGGGACGCGTACGACATCCAGGACGCCGAGGTCACGCCGTACAAGGGCGACTACAAGCCCACCGGCAAGGAGGACGGCCAGCGGCTGCGTGACAACGCCGACACCACCGCCAGCATGCGGCTGCTGGACCCGAACGTGGTCTCGCCGGCCTTCCAGCAACAGCAGCAGGTGCGGGCGTACTACCAGTTCCCCTCCACCCTCGACGTCGACCGGTACAAGGACGCGGACGGCGCCGAGCAGGACACCGTCATCGGTCTGCGCGAGCTGAACATCGCCGGCATCCCCGAGCGCAACTGGATCAACGACCACTTCAAGTACACCCACGGCTACGGCGCGGTCGCCGCCAAGGGCACCGAGGCCGCCGACGGCGGCGGTCCGAAGTACACCCAGTCGGATCTGCCCGCCAAGGGGCAGCTCCCCCAGCATGAGCAGCGGGTGTACTACGGCGAGAAGACCACGCAGTACTCCATCGTCGGCGGTCCGCAGAAGGAGCTGGACTACTCCGACGACAAGGGCGAGAAGAGCTACAGCTACCAGGGCGACAGCGGGGTCAACCTCGCCAACCCGATCAACCGCGCCGCGTACGCGGTGGCGTTCGGGGAGCCGCAGATCCTGTACTCCGGCGCGATCGGCGACGGCTCGCGGATCCTGTACAACCGCACGCCCAAGGAGCGCGTCGAGTCCGTCGCCCCCTGGCTGACCATCGACGGCGACGCCTATCCGGCGGTCATCGACGGCCGGATCAAGTGGATCGTGGACGCCTACACCACCAGCAACGGCTACCCGTACGCCTCGCGCACCACGCTCGGGGACACCACGGCCGACTCGCTCACCGACGGGCAGCGCGCGGTGGTGGCCCAGCAGAACCAGGTCAACTACATCCGCAACTCCGTCAAGGCGACGGTCGACGCCTACGACGGCTCGGTCAAGCTCTACCAGTGGGACGAGAAGGACCCGGTCCTCAAGACCTGGATGAACGCCTTCCCCGGCACGGTCGAGAAGAAGAGCGCCATCAGCCCGTCGCTCAAGGAGCACCTGCGCTACCCGCAGGACCTCTTCAAGGTGCAGCGCCAGCTGCTGACCACGTACCACGTCACGGACCCGGGGACCTTCTACACCGGCTCCGAGCGCTGGCAGATCCCCAGCGATCCGACGACCAAGTCGGGCAACGCGGTACCGCCGTACTACCTGAGCTTGAAGATGCCGGATCAGAAGGACCAGACCTTCTCGCTGACGACGACCTTCACGCCGAACAAGAAGGACAACCTCGGCGCCTTCATGGCCGTCGACGCCAATGCGACCAGCGGCGACTACGGCAAGATCAGGCTGCTGAAACTGCCCGCGCAGACCCCGGTCCCGGGTCCGCAGCTGGTGCAGTCCAAGTTCAACTCCGATCCGGTCATCGCCAACGAGCTCAACATCCTCAAGAAGTTCGGCGACTCGGAGATCGAGTACGGCAATCTGCTGACCGTCCCGCTGGACGGCGGACTGCTCTATGTCGAACCGGTGTACCTGCGCGGCGCCAACACCAACTACCCCCTGCTGAAGAAGGTGTTGGTGAGCTACGGCGACAACAAGCCGGTCCTGGAGGACTCCCTCAAGGACGCGCTGGACGTGGTCTTCGGGAAGAAGGCGCCCAGTTCGGGTACGGAGAAGCCGCCGGGCGGCGGGGACACCGGCCAGCAGCCGCCGTCGAACCAGACGGTGCAGCAGGCCCTGTCCGACGCCCAGAGGGCCTACGAGGAAGGCGAGAAGGCGCGCGTGGCGGGCGACTGGGGCGCTTACGGCGAGGCCCAGAAGAAGCTCAAGGCGGCGCTGGACCGGGCCGCCAAGGCGTCCGAGAAGGGCGGCAAGTCGGGCGGCTGACCCGCTGGCGGTGGTCCCCGGGCCCCGCGGCCGCCGGTGCGCAACCGGTGGCCGCGGGGCCGCGCCACTGCGGGGGCCGACCCCGCGCCGTGATAGATTGATGGCACAACGACGCGGGGTGGAGCAGCTCGGTAGCTCGCTGGGCTCATAACCCAGAGGTCGCAGGTTCAAATCCTGTCCCCGCTACGGAAAGCCGAAGGCCTGGATCCGAACGGATCCGGGCCTTCGTCATGCGTTCGGGTCGATCCTGAGGAAGGCCGGGTCGCGCGGCCTATGTAGGGAACCTGTGTGCTTGAGTTTGACAAGTCGCCGTGTCGGGAAGTCGACAAACCGCTGAAGTGACCTCACTGGCTGCGGTATACCAGGTGTACGCGGGTTACAGGTGATGCGACGATGGGTCTTATGGGGGACAAGGCAAGGTTGTTGGAGACGGACCGGTTTGTGCACGCGCCCGACGACGGGCGCGAATCCGAGCTGCAGATGGACGCGATGGAGGCCGCGGAGGCCGCCGACGCGTCCGATGCCGTGACCGAGACCGGCTACCGCCGGGCGGCCGAGGCGGGCGACACCGCCGCGATGAGCGCACTCGGTGCGATGCTGCTGCGCCGCGGTGACCTCGACGGCGCCGAGCCGCATCTGCGCTCCGCGGCCGCCGCCGGGGACCGCGCCGCGGCCAACAACCTCGGCGTGCTGCTGCACCAGCGCGGCTACGGGGACGAGGCCGCCGGCTGGTGGCGGATCGCCGCCGTCGCCGGCTCCGCCGCCGCCGCGCACGCCCTGGGCCGGCACTACCGCGAGCGCGGCGACGAGCCGGCCGCCGAGTACTGGCTGCGCCAGTCCGCCGAGTCCGGTCACTGCCTGGGCGCGTACGCCCTCGCCGACCTGCTGGAGCACCGCGGCGACATCGGCGCCGAGCGCTGGTTCCGGGCCGCCGCCGAGCGGGGCCACCGCGAGGCCGCCTACCGCCTCGCCCGGCTGATCGAGGACGGCCGCGACGCGGACCGCCGGGCGGCCACCGCCTACGGCGAGCTGAACCAGCAGGAGGAGGCCGAGCAGTGGTACCGCCAGGCCGCCGCGCGCGGCCACCGCAGGGCGGCGCTGCAGCTGGGCGCGCTCCTGGAGGACCGCGGCGACGTCCAGGAGGCGGGCCGCTGGTACCTCTCCGCCGCCAAGGACGGCGAGGCGCGCGCGGCCTGTGCGCTGGGCTACCTGCTGCGCGACGCCGGCGACGAGGAGAGCGCCGCGGAGTGGTGGCGGCGCGCCGCCCAGGACGGCGACGGCAACGCCGCCAACGCGCTGGGCGCGCTGCACGCCGAGCGCGGTGAGCTGCAGAGCGCCGAGCGCTGGTACCGCGTCGCGCTGGACGCCGGGGACGTCAACGGGGCGTACAACATCGGCCTGCTGTGCACCCGGCAGGGCCGGGCCGGGCGCGGCGAGCAGTGGTACCGCCGCGCCGCCTACGCCGGGCACCGCGAGGCCGCCAACGCACTGGCCATCCTGCTGCTCCAGCGCGGCGACGCCTCGGGAGCCGAGCCGTGGTTCTCCAAGGCGGCCGAGGCGGGCAGTGTGGATGCCGCGTTCAACCTCGGCATCCTCTTCGCCGGACGCGGCGAGGAGCGGATGGCGCACACCTGGTACGAGCGAGCGGCCGCGGCCGGGCACACGGAGGCGGCGCTGCAGGTCGCCATCGTCCAGCTGCGGGACGGCGAGCTCCAGCGCGCGGAACGCAATCTGCGCTGTGCGGCCGGCGGCGGCAGCGCCGAGGCGGCCTTCCGGCTCGCGGACCTGCTGGACCGCAGGGCCGCGGCGGCGGGTGCGGGGCTGGCCGACAGCGAGCGGGCGGCGGACGACGAGAGCATGCAGTGGTACGAGCGGGCCGCCCGGCAGGGCCATCGCCGCGCCCAGGTCCGGGTTGGCATGTTCGCGGCGGCTCGTGGCGAGCTGGCCGAGGCCGCGGAGTGGTACCGCACGGCGGCCGAGTCCGGCAGCCGCAACGGCGCCTTCAACCTCGGGCTGCTGCTGGCCCGGGAGGGCAGCCTCCCCGAGGCGGCCCTGTGGTGGCAGCGGGCCGCCGAGGCCGGGCACGGCCGGGCCGCCCTGCGGCTGGCGCTGATCGCCGCCCGGCGCGGTGCGCTCGCGGAGGCGCAGGCATGGTGTGCGCGCGCCGTGGAGCTGGGGCCGCCGGAGGTGGCGGAGCGCGCGGCGCGGCTGAGTGCGGCGCTCCAGGACGAGCTGAGCGCGTAGTGCGTGCCGTCCCGGACCGGGCCCGGTCCGGGACGGCACGCACTCGCGTTTCGGGCGGGGCGGGGCCCACAAGCCCCGGGGTCGCGGGCCGGCCCCCGGGCGGTGGGAAAGGGATTTGCGCTGGTCGTCGGGCCGGGGTTAGAGTAAAGCCACAACGACGCGGGGTGGAGCAGCTCGGTAGCTCGCTGGGCTCATAACCCAGAGGTCGCAGGTTCAAATCCTGTCCCCGCTACTCACAGGCCAAGGCCCGGATTCCGTGGGATCCGGGCCTTCGTCGTGTCTGCGGCCGTTACGGTCGACGGGCTCGCCGGCGGGTGCCGGGGCCCGGTGCGCGCGAAGGAGCCCGCGGCCGGACGGGCGCGGGCTCTCGGCGGAGTTTCGGCGCGGCCTGCCGGAACGGGGCAGGCGCGGCCTTGCGTCAGGACGTGCCGCTGCAGTGGGGGCAGATGCCCCGGTAGGTCACGGTGACCTCGGAGACCTGGAAGCCGTAGCGCTCCGGCTCGGGGAGGGCGGACAGCGGGTCGCCCTGGACGTGCACATCGCGGATCGTGCCGCACTGCGAGCAGACGAGGTGCTGATGGTCGTGATGGGCGTTGGGGTCGTAGCGCTTGGCGCGGCCGTCCGTGCTCACCTCGATCACCTCGCCGAGCGAGACCAGCTCGCCCAGGGTGTTGTAGACGGTGGCGCGGGAGATCTCCGGGAGTCGGTCGGATGCCAGCGCGTGCACTTCGTCGGCGGTGTAGTGGACGTGGTCCCCGTCGAGGACCTCGGCGACGACGCGTCGCTGCGCGGTCAGCCGCCAGCCGCGTCCTCGGAGCCGTTCCAGCAGGTCACTCATGCCAATCACCTATCAGTCAGATAGAGCCAGGGTAGCAGTGGCCGGTCCATCACCGGATCGCGTACGACTTTCGTGTTCTTCTTGACTTAGACATTGTCCAATGTAGGATCGGGGTCGGCGCAAGCCAAGGGCAGGTGTAGAAGACTTCAGGAGGCGCACGTGTCGGTAGAGAGCAGCACCGGACCGCTGACCACGGAGACCGGTGCTCCGGTCGCGGACAACCAGAACAGCGAGACGGCCGGCATCGGCGGACCCGGCCTCATCCAGGACCAGCTCCTGATCGAGAAGCTGGCGCACTTCAACCGCGAGCGCATCCCGGAGCGCATCGTGCACGCCCGCGGTGCCGGTGCGTACGGCACGTTCACGGTGACCGCGGACGTGACCAAGTACACCCGCGCCAAGTTCCTCTCCGAGGTCGGCAAGCAGACCGAGACCTTCCTGCGCTTCTCCACGGTCGCGGGCAACCTCGGTGCCGCCGACGCGGTGCGCGACCCGCGCGGCTTCGCGCTGAAGTTCTACACCGAGGAGGGCAATTACGACCTCGTCGGCAACAACACCCCGGTGTTCTTCATCAAGGACGCCATGAAGTTCCCGGACTTCATCCACACCCAGAAGCGCGACCCGTACACCGGCTCGCAGGAGGCGGACAACGTCTGGGACTTCTGGGGTCTGTCGCCCGAGTCCACCCACCAGGTGACCTGGCTGTTCGGCGACCGCGGCATCCCGGCTTCGTACCGCCACATGAACGGCTACGGCTCGCACACCTTCCAGTGGAACAACGAGGCGGGCGAGGTCTTCTGGGTCAAGTACCACTTCAAGACCGACCAGGGCATCGAGAACCTCACCCAGGACGAGGCCAACAAGCTCGCCGGTGAGGACCCGGACAGCCACCAGCGCGACCTGCGCACGGCCATCGAGCGGGGCGACTTCCCGACCTGGACCGTGCAGGTGCAGATCATGCCCGCGGCCGAGGCGGCGAACTACCGCTTCAACCCGTTCGACCTGACCAAGGTCTGGCCGCACGAGGACTACCCGCCGATCGAGATCGGCAAGCTGGAGCTCAACCGCAACCCGCAGAACATCTTCGCCGAGGTCGAGCAGTCGATCTTCTCCCCGCACCACTTCGTGCCGGGTATCGGCCCGTCCCCCGACAAGATGCTGCAGGGCCGTCTCTTCGCGTACGGCGACGCGCACCGCTACCGCGTCGGCATCAACGCCGACCACCTGCCGGTCAACCGCCCGCACGCCACCGAGGCGCGCACCCACGGCCGGGACGGCGTGCTCTACGACGGCCGTCACGCGGGCGAGAAGAACTACGAGCCGAACAGCTTCGGCGGCCCCGTCCAGACCGGCCGGCCGCTGTGGCAGCCGGCCCCCGTCACCGGCGCCACGGGCGAGCAGGCCGCGCCCTCGCACGCCGAGGACACCGACTTCGTCCAGGCCGGCAACCTCTACCGCCTGATGTCGGAGGACGAGAAGGAGCGCCTGATCGACAACCTGGCGGGCTTCATCGCCCAGGTCTCCCGCGACGACATCGCCCAGCGGGCGATCGAGAACTTCCGCAAGGCGGACGCGGACTACGGCAAGCGGCTGGAAGCCGCGGTCCAGGCCCTGCGCGGCTGACAAGGGCCCCGTGCGGCCGGGCTGCCACCGCTCCCGCGGATGCGGTGGCTCGCCGTGGGGGTTGCCCGACTGCCGCTTGCCGTAACAACCGAAGAGGCCGGATGCCGATGGGCTCCGGCCTCTTCGCGTACCGGAGCCCGGTGTCAGGCCGGTACGGCACCCGCTCGTGCGGCGGCGGGTGACCAGCAGCGGATGATGTCGCGCACGGACACGACGCCGACCGGCTCATGCCCGTCCAGCACGATCAGATGGCGGAAGCCGCCGCGCACCATGGCGTCCGCGGCGTCTTCCAGGGTCCATTCCGGGGCGGCGAAGACCACGTCGGGGGTGGTGTGGGTCTGGGCGGTCTCCCGGTCGGGGTTCTCGCCCGCGCCCAGCGAGTTGAGGATGTCGCGCTCGGTGAGGATGCCGATGCCGCTGTTGTCGTTGTCGAGGACCACGGCCGAGCCGATGCGGCGGGCCGCCATCAGCTGCGCCGCCTGGCGGAGGGTGTGAGCGGGCCCGATGGTGAGGACCACCGTGCTCATGGCGTCTTTGACGTACATGGGCATGGAGCGGAGCCACCTCCTTGGTGAGTGTGCTTGCGAAGGAATTCACAAGTTCACAAAGTGGGGGATTCTCATGTTCACATGCCGTCGTCGATGCAACAAGGGGCGAGTGCGGGACACCAGTCCGATTACCCGCCCCCTCAACCGCGTTGGCGCAGGTCAGCGCTTGTCGTCGCCGAGGTAGCCCAGCAGATCCTCGTGCAGCAGGCCGTTGGAGGCCGCCGCGTTGCCGCTGTGCGGGCCGGGCTTGCCGTCCAGGCCGGAGAACTGACCCCCCGCCTCCTTCACCACCACCGCGCAGGCCGCCATGTCCCACAGCGAGAGCTCCGGCTCCGCGCAGATGTCCACCGAGCCCTCGGCGACCATCATGTACGGCCAGAAGTCGCCGTAGGCCCGGGTGCGCCAGCAGTCCCGACTCAGGTCGAGGAAGCCCGCCAGATTGCCGCGCTCCTCCCAGCCGGTCAGCGAGGAGTACGCGAACGACGCGTCCTGGATGCGGCCGACCTTGGACACCTGCAGCCGGGTCGCGGAGGTCAGGCTGCGGCCGGTGAAGGCCCCCAGGCCCTCCGCGGCCCACCAGCGGCGGTTGAGCGCCGGCGCGGAGACGATGCCGACCACCGGGCGGTCGCCGCCCTCGCCGCGCTCCATCAGCGCGATCAGCGTCGCCCAGACCGGCACGCCGCGGACGTAGTTCTTCGTGCCGTCGATCGGGTCGATGATCCAGCGGCGCGGCCCCGCGCCCTCGCTGCCGAACTCCTCGCCGAGCACCGCGTCCCGCGGCCGGGCCCGCTGGAGCTGGCTGCGGATCAGCTCCTCGGCGCTCTTGTCCGCCTCGCTCACCGGCGTCATGTCCGGTTTGGTCTCGACCTTGAGGTCGAGCGCCTTGAAGCGCTCCATCGTGGCGGCGTCCGCGGCGTCGGCGAGGACATGGCCGAGGCGAAGATCATCGTGATAGTCGGGCATGTGCGAACAGTATCCATTGGTATACGCCGGAGCCACACGGCCGCGGTCCGCCCGGCGTGTGGCGTGCTCCGGTCGGGGGGCGGCGCCGGAGCGCGGTGTGCGCGGGCGGCGCATGGCGATCAGGGCGTCACGCCCCTTGACACCCCCTGATGCCACGTCAATTCTGTGCGAAAACCGGCCACCTGGGCCGGCGTCCAGGGAGGCGATGGATGTCCGCAGCGCGTGAATCCCTGCTGGATGCCGCCTATACGGCATTGCTGGCCCGGGCCTGGACGGCCGTACGGATGGTCGATGTCGCGGCCGCCGCCGGCGTCTCCCGGCAGACGCTCTACAACGAGTTCGGCAGCAAGGAGGGCCTCGCCCGCGCCCTGGTGCGCCGGGAGACCGACGGCTACCTCGCCGGGGTCGCCCGGGTGCTGGCCCGCGGCGGCACCCCGGACGCCGGGACGCGGGCCGACGCGGCGGCCCGGATGGCGGCCGCGGCCACCTGGACGCTGCGCACCGCGCGGGTCAACCCCCTGGTCAGGGCCGCGCTGACCGGCTGCTGGGGAGACCGGCTGCCGGCCCCGGCGGCGGACCCCGCGCCGGCCGGAACGGCACGGCCGGGCGTCCCCGCGCAGCGCAGGGCGCCGGCCGTCGAGGGGCCGCCGCCCGAGCCCGCCGAGCTCGTCGGCCGGCTCCGCGATCAGGCCGTCGCCGTGCTGGAGCCGGGCTGGCCCGAGGAGGAGCGGGCCGCCCTGGGCGCCGCCTGCGAGACCGCGGCGCGGCTGACGCTGTCCTGTGTGGTCGCCCCGGCGGCGGGGCCGGCGCCGGGACGCCTGCCGGCGCGGCGGACGCGGCGGGAGGGGGAGACGGAGGCGGTGTCGCGGCTCGTACGAGGGGCCTTCGCGCGGTTGTCGGACGGTGTGGAGCCGGGCGCCCGGCGCTGACGGAGCGTCACCGTGGCGGCGGCGTACGGCGGTCGGCGGGCGCACACCCGATGCGCCGGTGGCGCCGGCCCGGACCTCGGGCCCGGACCTCACTGCCCGACGCTCAACGCCCGGACCTCAGTGTGCCGAGCCCGACAACTGCAGCCCGATCACGCCCGCGATGACCATCGAGATGGAGACGATCTTCAGCGTGGAGACCAGATCGCCGAGGAAGGCCATGCCGTAGATCGCGGTGCCCGCCGCACCGATGCCGGTCCACACCGCGTACGCCGGCCCGACGTCCAGCTTGCGCAGCGCCAGCGTCAGCAGGCCGAAGCTGCCCAGCGCGAAGATGGCGAAGGCGATGGTCGGGTACAGACGGGTGAAGCCGTGCGAGAGCTTCAGACAGACTGCGAAGCCGGTCTCCAGCAGCCCCGCCACCACCACCAGCAGCCACGCCATGACCCATTGCCTCCGTCAGCTGGATGAGCGGCGGCAGGACGTCACCCGCACTCATCTGGAGCCCCGACCGGGCGGCCGCGGCCCCGTTACCAGTTCGCCGGCCTTGTGTGATTATGCCTTTACCCAGGGCGGGCGGCAGGAGATCGCCGGCGGTCAGTCGCCCTCGCGTCGCTCGCGGGTGGCCAGCAGGCGGCGCAGCGAGTAGAGGCGGGCCGGTTCGGCGTGGCCGTCGCCGACCCAGGCGTCCAGCGCGCAGTCCTGCTCGTCGTGGCTGCAGGCGCGCGGGCAGTCGGCGGTGCCCGGCTCCAGGTCGGGGAAGGCGTGGATGACCCGGGACGGATCGATGTGCGCCAGTCCGAAGGAGCGCACCCCCGGGGTGTCGATGACCCAGCCCGAGTCGCCGGGCAGCGGCAGCGCCAGCGCGGACGTGGTGGTGTGCCGGCCGCGGCCGGTGACCGCGTTGACATGCCCGGTGGCCCGGCGGCGCTCCGGGACCAGGGCGTTGACCAGGGTCGTCTTGCCGACACCGGAGTGCCCGACGAACGCCGTCATACGGCCCGTCAGCACGGCCCTGACCCGCTCGGCGGCGCTGCCGTCGGTCAGCTCGTCGCGGTTGGTGACGATGTAGGGGACACCGAGCGCGCCGTAGGACTCCAACAGGGCGTCCGCGGACGCCAGATCGGACTTGGTCAGCACCAGCAGCGGGTCCAGGCCCGCGTCGTAGGCGGCGACCAGGCAGCGGTCGATGAGCCGGGGGCGCGGCTCGGGGTCGGCGAGCGCGGTGACGATCGCGAGCTGGTCGGCGTTGGCGACCACGACCCGCTCGTAGGGGTCGTCGTCATCGGCCGTACGGCGCAGCGTCGAGGTGCGCGGCTCGACCCGGACGATCCGGGCGAGGGTGTCCTTGGTCCCGCTCAGATCGCCGACGACGGCGACCCGGTCGCCGACCACCGCGCTCTTGCGGCCCAGTTCGCGGGCCTTCATCGCGGTGACCGTGCGGCCCTCGATGAGGCAGGTCAGCCGGCCGCGGTCGACGGTCAGGACCAGGCCCGCGCCGGCGTCCTCGTGCTTGGGGCGGATGTTGGTGCGGGGGCGGTTGCCCTTGGGGTTGGGGCGGACGCGGATGTCGTCCTCGTCGGGGTTCTTGCCGTAGCGGCGCATGGCGGCGATACCCCTCAGGCTCTCCGGGCGGGGGCGGCCGCCGGGTCGAGCATGTCCCGCCACAGCGCGGGGAAGTCCGGCAGGGTCTTGGCGGTGGTGGCGACGTTCTCCACCTCCACGCCCTCGACCGCGAGGCCGATCACCGCGGCGGCGGTGGCCAGGCGGTGGTCCTCGTAGGTGTGGAAGATCCCGCCGTGCAGCGGGCGCGGCCGGATGTGCAGCCCGTCCGCGGTCTCGGTGACATCGCCGCCGAGTTCGTTGAGCTCCTTGGTGAGCGCGGCCAGCCGGTCGGTCTCGTGCAGCCGGAGGTGCGCCACCCCGCGCAGCGTGGACGGGGAGTCGGCCAGCGCGGCGACCGCGGCGATGCCGGGGGTCAGCTCGCCGACCTCGCCCAGGTCGACGTCGATGCCGTGGATCCGGCCGCTGCCGGTGAAGGTCAGGCCGTGCTCGGTCAGCTCGCAGGAGCCGCCCATGGTGGTGAAGATCTCGCGCAGCGCGTCACCGGGTTGGGTGGTGTGCTCGGGCCAGTCCGGAATGGTGACCCGGCCGCCGGTGACCAGCGCCGCGGCCAGGAACGGCTGGGCGTTGGACAGGTCCGGCTCGACGACCAGATCGCGGCCGAGCAGCGCGCCCGGAGTGACCCGCCAGACGTTCGGCTCGCCGCCCGCCTCGGGGGTGTCCACCTGCGCGCCGACGCTGCGCAGCATGTCGACGGTCATCCGGATGTGCGGCATCGACGGCAGCGCCGCGCCCACGTGCCGGACCTCGACGCCCTGGTTGAAGCGCGGTGCGGACAGCAGCAGGGCGCTGACGAACTGGGAGGAGGACGAGGCGTCGATCTCGACCGGGCCGCCGTCCAGGGCGCCGCCGCCGAAGACGGTCATCGGGAGCGCGCCGCGGTGGTCGTCGTCGATCCGGGCGCCCAGGGCGCGCAGCGCGTCGATGACGCCGCCGAGCGGCCGCTCGTAGGAGCGCGGGTCGCCGTCGAAGCGGATCGGGCCGTCGGCGAGGGCGGCGACCGGCGGCAGGAAGCGCATGACCGTTCCTGCGTTGCCGACGTCGATGGTGGCCGGGCCGTGCAGCCCCGCCGGGATGATCCGCCAGGCCTCACCGCCGCCGGGCTGCCCCGCCGCGCCGACGGAGCTGGAGGAGGCGGTCTCCTCGATGCCGACGCCCATCGTGCGCAGCGCCTCGGCCATCAGCAGCGTGTCGCGGGAGCGCAGCGGGCGGCGCAGCCAGCCGGGCTCGGAGGAGAGGGCGGCCAGCACCAGGCCGCGGTTGGTGACCGATTTGGAGCCGGGCACGGTGACGGTTGCATCGACGGCCCCGGAGGCGAGGGGGGCGGGCCACAGGGCGGGGTGTGCGGGGCTCTCGGTCATGCCCTTACTTTAATGGCTGGGCAAGGGTGCCGATCTTGATCAAAAGTGGCGCAACCTCACCGAAACACGGCACTGGTAGTGCGCTCGTGTGCCGGGCGCGCGCAGCCGGGGGCGCGGTGGTGCGGGAGGGCGGCCGCCGGCGGTCTCAGAGGCCGAGCAGCCAGCGTCCGCCGCCGATCAGGGAGCACAGCGTCACCACGTGGAACAGGCCGAGCCAGAGGGCCGCCGGGACGTTGGTCAGCCGCGCCAGCTGGTCCGGATCGGAGTCCTCGGCCCCGCCCCGGCGCCGCTTGCCCTGCAGCTCGAAGGGCGGCCGCACCCCGCCCAGCAGCAGGAACCACACTGCCGCGTACGCGAACGCCGCCTGTACAGCGGCCGTGGTCAGCCAGGACACCAGCACGAACGCGGCGCCGGCCAGTACGACCGTGAGCACACCGTAGGCATTGCGGATCATGACCAGCATCGCCAGCAGCAGGGCGGTCGCGCCCCACAGCAGCGCCGTGATGTGCCCCGCGGCGAGCAGCGCGGCCCCCGCCAGGCCCAGCAGGGACGGCGCGATGTACCCGGCCGCCGCGGTCAGCACCATGCCCAGACCGGTCGGCTTGCCGCGCGAGACGGTCAGACCCGAGGTGTCCGAGTGCAGCCGGATGCCGTCCAGGCGGCGGCCGGTGACCAGCGCGATCAGCCCGTGCCCGCCCTCGTGGGCGATGGTCACGGCGTTGCGCGACAGCCGCCAGGCGGTCCTCGGGGCGACGGCGCCCAGCGCGAGCACCGCGGTGACGATCACCAGCCAGAGCGAAGGAGCGGGCTGGGTCCCGAAGACGCGGCTCCATATGTCGGTGAGGTGGTCGGTGTCCATGTCTCCCCTTCGTGTGGCATGGCAGTGTGGCATGCATGTGCGGTAGGTATGCGGCGAGTCGACGGGCCGAGGACGTGGCGGAGGTCTTCGGCGTGCGGCAGTGGGAGCCGAAGGAGACCCTGGCGCCCAGTTGGAACGTGGCGCCGACGGACCCGGTGCACGTGGTGCTGGAGCGCCCCCTCAAGGGCGAGGCGGCCGCCGCGTTCCCGCCGGGCCCGGTGCGGCAGCTGCGGACGCTGAAGTGGGGCCTGGTCCCGTCGTGGTCGAAATCACCCGAGGGCGCCGCGCGGATGATCAACGCGCGGGCCGAGACGGTGCACGAGAAGCCGTCCTTCCGGCAGGCGTTCGCCACCCGCCGCTGCCTGCTCCCCGGGGACGGCTACTTCGAGTGGGTCACCGACGCCGCCGAGCGGCAGCTGGAGGAGCAGGGCCGCAAGAAGCGGCCCCGCAAGCAGCCGTACTTCGTCACGCCCGCGGACGGCTCGGTGATGGCGATGGCCGGGCTGTACGAGTTCTGGCGGGACCGGACGCTGCCAGCAGACCACCCGCTGGCCTGGTGGGTGACGTGCACGGTCGTCACCACCGAGGCCGAGACCACCCCGCTGGCCGGGGCGGATGGCGGCGAGGGCCCGCGGTCGCTGGCCGAGATCCACCCCCGGATGCCGCTGGTGCTGACCCCGGACCGCTGGGACGCCTGGCTCGACCCGGCCCGTACGGACCCCGACGCGCTGCGCGGGCTGCTCGCGCCCCCGCCGCCCGGCCTGATGCGCGCCTACCCCGTTCCCACCGAGGTCAGCAACGTCCGCAACAACGGTCCCGAGCTGCTCACCGAGCTCGACGGGCCGGAGGTCGGCACCCTGTTCTGACGGCGGCCCGGCGCGGGCACCGGCGGGCCGCGGTGCCCCTTCGCGCGTCGGCGCGGGCAGGATGGGGCGTATGAGTACAGGGGTGAAGGAGACCGAGACGGTCGCGACACCGGCGGGCGACGCCCGGATCACCTGGTACCGCGACGCGACGCCCGCCCGCGCCGTGGTGGCCCTCGGCCATGGCGCCGGCGGCGGCATCGAGGCCCGCGATCTGCGGGCCCTGGCGGCCGCGCTGCCGGCCCGCGGCTACACCGTGGCGCTGGTCGAGCAGCCGTGGCGGGTGGCCGGCAAGAAGGTGGCGCCCGCGCCGAAGACCCTGGACACCGGATGGACCGCGCTGTGGCCGGCGCTGGAGAAGCCGGGGCTGCCGGTGGTCGCCGGCGGCCGGAGCGCGGGGGCCCGGGTGGCCTGCCGTACGGCGCGCGAGCTGGGCGCCCAGGCGGTATTGGCGCTGAGCTTCCCGCTGCACCCTCCGGGGCGGCCGGAGAAGTCCCGCGCACAGGAGCTGACCGGCGCCGGGGTGCCGACCCTGGTCGTCCAGGGCGGCCGCGACCCGTTCGGCCGGCCGGAGGAGTTCCCGCCGGGGACGCGGATCACCGAGGTCGCGCACGGCGACCACGGCTTCGCGGTGCCGAAGAAGGCCGGCGTCGGCGAGGCGGAGTCGATGGCGGTGATCACGGAGGCCGTGGCGGCCTGGCTGGACACGCTGTTCGGCTGACCCGGCCGCCGGTCCGGCCGCCGCTCACCCCTGCCCGCGCGGCCGGGCCCGTACGTGCATCCGCTCGCCCTGCCTGCCGAACAGGCTCAGCAGCTCCACCGGCTCGTCGCCCGCGGGGCCGAACCAGTGCGGCAGCCGGGTGTCGAACTCGGCGGCCTCGCCGGCCCGCAGCTCCACATCGCGGTCGGCGAGCAGCAGCCGCAGCCGCCCGGACAGGACGTAGAACCACTCGTACCCCTCGTGCGTACGCTGCTCGGGTGGCTCGCCACTGGGGTCGATGACCAGCTTGAACGCCTGCAGGGCGCCCGGCTGGCGGGTCAGCGGCACCACGGTGCGGTCCCCGCGCCGCACCGGCACCGCACGCACCCGCGGATCGCCCACCTCGGGCGCGCCCACCAGCTCGTCCAGCGGTACCTGGTGCGCCTGCGCGAGCGGCAGCAGCAGTTCGAGGGTGGCCCGGCGGCCGCCGGACTCCAGGCGCGAGAGGGTGCTCACCGAGATGCCGGTCACTTCGGACAGCGCGGCGAGCGTCACCCCGCGCTCCTGGCGCAGCCGTCGCAGCCGCGGGCCCACCTCGCCGAGCACCCGCTCGTAGGCGCCGCCGCCCGTGCCGCCCGTGCCGTCCGTGTCGTCCCGCCTCGTACCGTCCACCCCTCCATTGCCGAAGGGGCAACGCGGTTTGTCAACTCGTGGCGAAGATCGGTGTGCGGAGCGGGAATGACCCGGCGTATGCGGCTGTTGTGGGTGTCGTAGGTAGTCGAGTACGTCCGGCGAAGCATGAGGAATGGGAGTCCGCCGCATGGGAATCGCTTGCCCGGCCCGCCCGGCCGCAGACCTGCCGTGGTCGCAGATGCAGGTGACGCAGCCCGCCCTGGCTGGAGCGGCGGCGGCACCGGATCGTCGTCTATTCTCCGATTCGAGTGGGTCCGCTTCCGGATCCGTGACGCTGTTGGAGGAGGTGGGTCCGGTCACCGGTACCGACGCAGGGACCGACGGCACGGCCGAGGAGCAGTCCGCGCGCCGACAGGAGAGCGCGGCCGAGCGCAATGCGCGCTTCGAGCGGGACGCGCTCACCTTCCTGGACCAGATGTACTCCGCCGCGCTGCGCATGACGCGCAATCCGGCCGATGCGGAGGACCTGGTGCAGGAGACCTACGCCAAGGCGTATGCGTCCTTCCACCAGTTCCGGGAGGGCACCAACCTCAAGGCCTGGCTGTACCGCATCCTCACGAACACCTTCATCAACTCCTACCGCAAGAAGCAGCGCGAGCCCCAGCGCAGCGCCGCCGACGAGATCGAGGACTGGCAGCTGGCGCGCGCCGAGTCGCATATGTCGACGGGCCTGCGCTCCGCCGAGTCCCAGGCGCTCGACCACCTGCCGGACTCGGACGTGAAGGCCGCGCTCCAGGCGATCCCAGAGGAGTTCCGCATCGCGGTATACCTCGCGGACGTCGAGGGGTTTGCGTACAAGGAGATCGCGGACATCATGGGGACACCCATCGGCACGGTGATGTCCCGACTGCACCGTGGCCGGCGCCAGCTGCGCGGCATGCTGGAGGACTACGCCCGTGAGCGCGGGCTGGTTCCGGCGGGGGCGGCGGCCGCGGACCCGCAGGCCGCGCGTACGTCGGAATCGCACGACCGGAAAGGCTCGGGATCATGAGCTGCGGAGACCCGCACGAGAAGGACTGCTCAGAGGTCCTCGACCACCTCTACGAGTATCTCGACCGCGAGATGCCCGCCGGGGAGTGCGCGGAGTTCCAGGTGCATCTCGACGAATGCTCGCCGTGCCTGGAGAAGTACGGCCTGGAGCAGGCCGTCAAGAAGCTCGTCAAGCGCTGCTGCGGCCATGACGACGTCCCCAGCGATCTGCGCTCCAAGGTCATGGGCCGGATCGATCTGATCCGGGCCGGCGAGGCCGTGCCCGAGGTGAGCGTGCTCGAACAGGCCAAGCACGAGCAGGCGCAGCGGGAGCAGGCGGACGCGGCCGATGCGGGCGGGACCGCGGGTCCGTCCGAGGCGGCCGGCTCCGCCGATGCACGGACGAAGGCCACGCGCGCCGAATAGGGCGGCGCATCACCCGAAGGGGTGAGGGCAGGCCGTCAGAGCCGCCCGATCCGCCGATGCGCCCTCCCCGGCGCCCCGGCCCCTTCTATTCTCACCGAACCCCGGCGCACCGCGGAGGCGACGCGAGCGCACCGCGGCCGCGAGGGTTCCCCCGCTCCCCAGGAGCCGGGGGCGAGCGGTGGGCATGCTGAGGAGGGCGCGATGCGGGGACTGCCGGCGGCCGCGCGAGGGTACATCGGAGGCGTCGCGCTGGCCGCGGCGCTGTGCACCGCCCCCGCGATACGGCTCGGCGCCGGCGCCCCCTGGGCCGGTGCCCTGGCCCTGGCCACCCTCTACGCACTGTGCGAACAGGTCCGCCGCCGACCACCGCCCGGCGGCCGGGTGCCGTACGGGACGCCGTCCTACGCCGGACCCGGCTGGGCCGCCCCCGTCCTGCTCGCCGGGGCCTTCCTGCTGCCGCCCCCGCTGGCCGCGCTGACCGCCGTCCCCGGAGCGCTGCTCGCACCGGCCGACACCCGTTCGGCTGCCGCCCGCCGGCTCTGGCACGCCGCCGTACCGGCCCTGGCCTGCTGCGCGGCCGCCGAGGTCTTCCGGGCGTTCGCCCACCACTCGCTGTCCGCACCGCGGTTCCCCGCCCTGCTGCTGCCCGCCGCGGCGGCCGCGGCGGCCTTCTGCGCGGTGCCGGCCGCGCTGGAGGGCGGGGTGCTGGTCACCGCCGAACGCCACCCCGTACGCACCGCCTGGCGCGGACTGCTGACCCCCTCGCTGGGCCCGCACCTGGTCCACGGCCTGGCCGGGCTGATGATGGCCGTGCTGTGGCGCAGCTCCTACGGGCCGTCGGCGGCGCTGCTGGTGCTGCTGCCGATGCACCTGTCCTACTGGGCCTTCGACCGCTACCACCGCGAGCGCGCCGCCCATCAGGCCACCATCCGCGCCCTGGTCCAGGCCGTGGACATCAAGGACCGCTACACCCGCGGGCACAGCGAGCGGGTCGGCCGGGCCTCGGTGATGATCGCCCGGGAACTGGGCATGGCGGAGGACCGGATGGAGGTGCTCCGGTTCGCCGGCATCCTGCACGACGTCGGCAAACTCGGCGTCCCGACCCGGCTGTTGCGCAAGGACGGGCCGCTGACCCCGGAGGAGCGCCGGGTCATCGAGCTGCACCCGGAGTACGGGCACGAGATCGTGCGCGGCATCGGATTCCTGGGGGAGGCGCGGTCGGCCATCCTGCACCACCACGAGCGGCTGGACGGCACGGGCTACCCCTACGGCCTGAAAGGGCGTCATATTCCGGAGTTCGCGCGGGTGGTGGCGGTTGCCGACGCCTTCGACGCGATGACCTCGACCCGCTCCTACAGCCGGGCCCGCCCGGTGCCGGTGGCGGTCGCGGAGCTGCGCAAGTGCGCCGGTACGCAGTTCGACCCGCGGATGGTCCGGGCGCTGGCCGCGTCGCTCGACCGGTACGGCTGGCACCCGGACCTGGTGACGGCGGCGGACGTGGAGCCGGCTGCGGTGCGGGGCGGTAGAGGAAACGTCACGCCTGAACGGGCGGGCGGGCCGGACGGCCGCACCGTGCCCGCGGCCGCGGCGCCGGGACGGACCGGAGGGGCGGACCGGGCCGCACGGGCGGAACGCGCCGCGGAGCCCCGGCAGGGCGGCGTGCGATGACCGCCCCCGAGGAGCCCCCGGGCACCCGGCGCACCGGCGGCCGCGGCGACCGCCACGACCGCACCGCCCGGCCCCCGCGCCCGCGTCGGCCGGCCGCCCCCGGCAGCGCCGTCGTCGCCGCCGTCCACGTCCCGGCCGCGGCCCTGGCCTGCTGGTCGCTCGGCCGGACGCTGTGGGACGGGCTGGACCGGCCGGGGGTCGCGCTGGCCTTCGGGGTGCTGATCGCGGTCGGTGAGCTGGTCGGATGGGGCCCGGCGCCGGCGAGCGGGGACCGGCCGGAGCCGGGGGAGCGGGAGGCCGCACCGCTCGGTGCGGCCGGTGCGCTCGCCTATGCGCTGCTCGGCGAGGCCGGCGGACTGCCCACCGCCCACGGCGTCCCGCAGACCGTGGCCGTCGTCCTGGCGGCCGGCCTGGTGGGAGTCGTCCCGCGGCTCGCGCACGGCCGCCGCCCGGCGCTCGACCCGCTCGCACGCCGGGTGCTGACCGTCGGCTTCGCCGCCACCTGCTTCCACCCTCTGCACCCCGCCGGGGCGTTGGGCGGCTGGGCGGCGTCCGGGCCCCTCCGCCCGCTCCTGCTGATCGGGCTGCTGGCGCTGACCGCGCTGTGCGACGTGGTGCTGGCGGCGGCGCTCGCCCGGGCCCGTACCGGCTGGCCGTACGGGCCGCTGCTGCGCGACGAGTTGCGGGCGCTGCTCGGCACCGGCACCGCGATCTGCGCCACCGGGGTGGTGATCTCGCTGGCCACCGCGGTCGCCGGGCTGTGGGCGCTGCCGGTGTTCTGCCTGCCGCTGCTGCTGACCCAGTTCGCGCTGCGCCGGTTCGCGGCCGTCCGCGCCACCTACCGCCAGACCATCGCCTCGCTGGCCCGGTCCACCGAGATCGCCGGCTACACTCCGCACGGCCATGCCCGCCGGGTGGCCGCGCTCAGCCGTGCGGTGGGGCGCGAACTGGGGCTGAGCGAACCGGACTTGGACGTACTGGAACACGCCGCCCTGATGCACGACATCGGCCAGCTCTCGCTGCTGGACCCGGTGCCGGACGGGGCGACGGCGCCGCTCCCGCCCGCCGAGCAGCGCCGGATCGCCCTGCTGGGCGGCGCCGTTGTCCGGCAGACCGGCGTCCCCGCGGAGGTCGCGGTGATCGTCGAGCGGCAGGCCGATCCGTACCGGGACCAGCCGGTCACGGCCCGTATCGTGCGCACCGTCAACGCCTACGACGACCTGTCGGGCGGCGCCGCGGGGACCGGCGGCGCGCTGCGCGCCCTGGAGCGGCTGCGGCTGGCCACCGCGCGGGAGCACGAACCCCTGGTCGTCGAGGCGCTGGCCCGGGTCCTGGGGCGCGGTGGCCGACCGGTGTGACATGAGTGACTTCGTGGGACGGGGTCACGGGCCTGCCCGCCCGATCCATCCTGCGGAACCCCTTCACGGATGGCTATCCGCCGGTAAGGTCGGAAATGACCCGGCAAGGGTCGCGAGCGGCTCCCTCACGGGCCGGGGGGTCCGGCATGGTCCGGGAAGCCCCCGAACGCCCCGAAACCCCGTGGTTGAGCCGCCGCGGGCGCCCGGTGGGAGGGAACCCATGGGTAATGAGCGCCCTTCGAGATGGGCATGGTTGGATGCGAAGGAAGCCCCCCGCAGGGGGATTCAGGGGGTCGGGCGAAGGCAAGGAGCCGCAGAGGGGCACAGCAAACCAGGCTGAGCCCGACGGCAATCTGTGGCAGGTTGTCGAGTGGGCCCCCAGTAGGGCCCCGGGCACCGCCCGGGACACCTCCGGAGCGGCATCGAGAGCAACCAGCAGGCGGGAATCGTGAGGATCTTCGGCAAGGTACGGCACCGGCCCTCCGCCTCGTGGCGGCAGGCGACCGACCGCGCTTTCACGCTGATCGGCGACGGCCGTTACGACGACGCGGGGGCGCTGCTGACGCGCGCCGCGGACATGGAGCCGTGGCTGTCGGAGTCCTGGTTCAACCTCGCCCTGCTGCACAAGTTCCGGCACGACTGGGAGCAGGCCCGGGCCGCCGGCCTGCGGGCGGTCGCCCTGCTGGACCGCGAGACCGGGGCGCCCGACTGGTGGAACGTCGGCATCGCCGCCACCGCCCTGCAGGACTGGCCGCTGGCCCGCCGCGCCTGGCAGGCGTACGGCCTCAAGGTGCCCGGCGAGGGCTCGCCGTCCGGCGAACCGCACGGTATGGCCCTGGGCAGCGCCGCCGTCCGGCTCTCCCCGGAGGGCGAGGCCGAGGTGGTCTGGGGCCGCCGGCTGGACCCGGCCCGTATCGAGGTGCTGTCGATCCCGCTGCCGTCCTCCGGGCGGCGCTGGGGCGAGGTGGTGCTGCACGACGGCGTCCCGCACGGCGAGCGGACCACCGTCGACGCCGACGGGGCCACCAGGGCCTTTCCGGTCTTCGACGAGATCGAGCTGTGGGCGCCCTCCCCGGTGCCCACCTGGGTCGTGCTCCTGGAGGCCGCCACGGAGGCCGACCGGGACGCCCTGGAGCAGCTGGCGGCCGACGCCGGCTTCGCCGCCGAGGACTGGTCCTCCTCCGTCCGGCTGCTGTGCCGTACGTGCTCGGAGAGCCGGATGCCCAGCGACGAGGGCGACGGCGAGCATCTGGACCCGCACGACCACAGCGAGCCGGGCCACCCGGGCCCGCTCGGGCACCGCACCGCCGGCTCGGGTTCGCTGTGGGTGCCCGAGCGCGAATGCGGTATCGCCGCGCCGTCGGCCCTGGTCCGCGGGCTGCTGGACGGCTGGGTCGCGGACAGCCCGGACACCCGGGAATGGCGCGACCTCGAAGAGGTCTGCTGAGCGGCCGCCCGCGCCACCGTAGGCTTAGGGCGACTAACAGGGTTTTCAGGAAGGCGTACGGCGGAGATGGCCCAGCAGCCTGTGTTTGATCAAGACGGTGACGAGCGGGTGGACGGCGAGTTCGTCGACGACGTCACGGACGCCGAGCAGCGGGAGGTCGCCCACCGCGAGCGCGGCACCTCGCGGCCGATCACGGTCGTCGGCAATCCGGTGCTCCACAAGGAGTGCAAGGACGTCACGGACTTCGGCGACGAGCTCGCCCAGCTCATCGACGACATGTTCGCCAGCCAGCGCACCGCCGAGGGCGTGGGCCTGGCCGCCAACCAGATCGGCGTGGACCTGAAGGTCTTCGTCTACGACTGCCTGGACGACGAGGGCGTCCGGCACGTCGGCGCGATCTGCAACCCGGTGCTGGACGAGCTGCCGGCCGAGCGCCGGGTGCTGGACGACTCCAACGAGGGCTGCCTGTCCGTGCCGGGCGCGTACGCCGAGCTGGCCCGTCCCGACTACGCCGTGTGCCGCGGCCAGAACGCCGAGGGCGAGCCGATCGCCGTCCGGGGCACCGGCTACTTCGCGCGCTGCCTGCAGCACGAGACCGACCACCTCAACGGCTACCTCTACATCGACCGGCTCAGCAAGCGGGACCGCAAGGCCGCGCTGAAGCAGATGGCCGAGCTGGAGCCGCGCTACCCCGTCGTCCCCAACGACTGAGGCGGGCGGGCGCCCGGTCCCGGGGCCGGGCGCCCGGCCCCGTCAGGACGCCTTCTGGTAGGCGCTCCAGACCTTCGGGGGGAGGGCGGTGCCCAGCCCCTTGTCGTCGCCGCCGACGCCCTGCATCGGCAGCAGCTCGGGCGCGCCCGGCTTGTTGCGGAACATGGTGACGGCCGTGGTCGGCTCGGCGTCGGCGTCCGCGCCGGGCGCGCGGTCGGGGCGGACGGCGGCCCAGTCCTCCTTGTCCGTGCCGGGACCGGCGCCGGCGCCGAATTCCGGGCCGGTGGTCGTCGGGCTGCCGATGAACCACGCCGACTTCATCCGGTCGCCCGGCTCGGTGCGGCCGGCCGCGACCGGCCGCCCGGCCGCCGCGCCGTCCGGCGCCCCCAGGGTGCGCCGGCCCAGCCCCTCCAGGGTCGCGGAGACCTGCTGGGCGACCCCGGCGTCGAGCACCTGCTCGGGCTTGGTGCGCTCGAAGCCGCGGATCTTCTTGCCGTCGTAGGTCATCGACGTCACCGCGTAGGGGTCGGCGTGCAGTCCGCCGTTGGCGAAGGTGGTGTAGGCGCTCGCCATCCGGATCGCGCTGGGCGCCGAGGTGCCCAGCGGGAAGGTCTGCTCCAGGGGCGCCATGCTCTCCTCGCGCAGCCCCGCGTCCACCGCCAGATCCCGGATCCGCGCCAGCCCGAGGCGCTGCCCGGCCTGTACGAACGGCGGGCTCTGGGCCTTGATCAGCGCCCCGCGCAGATCACCGACCTGCTGCTGCCAGTCCACCGGACTCATGTCGTCGGCGTCGTCGAACCGGCCGGCGTCCTCGTCGGGCCCGTCGACCTGCTGCTGGAGCGCGGTCGCCAGCACGAACGGCTTGAAGGCGGAGCCGGCCGGGACGGCCGAGGTGTCCGCGTTGTTGCTGAAGTGCCGGGTGGCGTCCGCGCCGCCGTACAGGGCGACGATCGCGCCGTCCTTGGGGCGTACGGAGGCCGCGCCGAACTCCACGAAGGCGTCGGCGGTGCGCTCCTTCGGATCGAGGTTCTCGCGGCGGACGTCGCTCACCGCCTTCTCCAGGCGGCGGGTGCGCTGCTTGTCGAAGGTGGTGTGTATGCGGTAGCCGCCGCGCGCCAGGTCCTTGTCGGTCAGGCCGGTGCCGGCCTTGACGAACTTGTTGGCGACATCGACGAGATAGCCGATCTGGCCGGCCTGGCTGGTGGGCTTGGACAGCGTGCGCGGCTCGGGGAACGTGCGGTACTTCGCCCGTTCCCGCGGGCTCATCTTGCCGGTGGCGACCTGCCGGTCGAGTATCCACTTCCAGCGTTCCACGGCCCGCTGGTGGTTGGCCTTGCTCAGCCCCGGATCGAACTGCTCCGACCCCTTCAGCAGGGCGGCCAGCAGCGCGCCCTGGCTGGGGTTGAGGTCCTTGGCGTCGATGCCGTAGTACGCGTGGGCGGCCGCCTGGATTCCGTACGAACCGCGGCCGAACCAGCTGGTGTTGAGGTAGCCGCGCAGGATCTCCGGCTTGGACTTCTGGTTGCTCACCTTCAGCGAGAGGATGAACTCCCGCGCCTTGCGGGTGACCGTCTGGTCCTGCGAGAGATAGGTGTTCTTCACATACTGCTGGGTGATGGTGGAGCCGCCCTGGGTCTCCTCGCCGGAGACCATGTTGACCACGGCGCGGGCGATGCCCTGCAGGGAGACGCCGGGGTCGCTGTAGAAGGTGGCGTTCTCCGCGGCGATCACGGAGTTCTCGACGGAGTCGGGCACCTTGTCGAGGGTGACGTTCTGCCGGTTGACGGCGCCCACGCTCACCATCTGGCTGCCGTCCGCCCAGTAGTAGACGGTGGCCTCCTGCCCGGCGAACTCGTTCTCGTTCGGAAAGTCGATCGTCGCGTACACGACGGTGAACAGCCCCGCCAGGCAGAGGATCCCGAACGAGAGGGTGCCGAGCCACAGCCGCCATGACGGCAGCCAGCGGCGCGGCCCCTCTCGTCCCTGGCGCGGATAGTCGATGAACCGACGACGCCCCTTCGTGGCCTTCATATCCACAAGGATGTGGTGGCCACGGCTCCGGTTGCCGAGGTAACAGAACGCTCACATTGGCGGATGACCAGGGCCGACGGGGCGTCGCAGATCCTCGGTTCCCCGGGCCTAGAAGTCGTCGTCGAAGGAGACCGAACCCTCGACGGCGACCTGGTAGGCCGAGGCCCGGCGCTCGAAGAAGTTGGTCAGCTCCTGGACGTTCTGCAGCTCCATGAAGGAGAACGGGTTCTCCGACCCGTACACGGGAGCAAATCCCAGACGCTGCAGCCGCTGGTCGGCGACGCACTGGAGGTACTCGCGCATCGACTCGGTGTTCATGCCCGGCAGGCCGTCACCGCACAGATCGCGGCCGAACTGCAGCTCGGCCTCGACGGCCTCCTTGAGCATCTCGGTGACCTGCTGCTCCAGCTTGTCGTCGAAGAGCTCGGGCTCCTCCTCGCGGACCGTGTCCACCACCGAGAACGCGAAGTCCATGTGCATGGACTCGTCGCGGAAGACCCAGTTGGTGCCGGTGGCCAGCCCGTGCAGCAGACCGCGCGAGCGGAACCAGTAGACGTACGCGAAGGCGCCGTAGAAGAACAGCCCCTCGATGCAGGCCGCGAAGCAGATCAGGTTCAGCAGGAAGCGGCGCCGGTCGGCCTTGGACTCCAGCCGGTCGATGCTCTCGACCGAGTCCATCCACTTGAAGCAGAACTCGGCCTTCTCCCGGATGGAGGGGATGTTCTCCACGGCCGCGAAGGCGGCGGCGCGGTCGTCCGGGTCGGGGAGGTAGGTGTCCAGCAGCGTCAGATAGAACTGGACGTGCACCGCCTCCTCGAAGAGCTGACGGCTCAGGTACAGCCGCGCCTCGGGGGAGTTGATGTGCTTGTAGAGCGTCAGCACGAGGTTGTTGGCGACGATCGAGTCACCGGTCGCGAAGAACGCGACCAGCCGGCCGATCATGTGCTGCTCGCCCGGCGAGAGCTTGGCGAGGTCGGCGACGTCGGAGTGGAGGTCGACCTCCTCCACGGTCCAGGTGTTCTTGATCGCGTCGCGGTAGCGGTCGTAGAAGTCCGGGTACCGCATGGGACGCAGCGTCAGCTCGAAGCCCGGGTCGAGGAGGTTCTTCTCGCCGGTGGTGGCGGTGTGCGCGGCAGCGGCGGTGGTCTGGTCGGTGGTCATTACTGGCAGGCCTCGCAGGACTCGGGGTTTTCCAGGGAGCAGGCGACCGCCTCGGGGTCGGTGGCCTGCTGCGGGACGGGCACGGTGGCGGCGGCCGCGGTGCCGCGGGCCGACTGGGCGATCCGGGTGGCCGGGCGCGACCGCAGGTAGTACGTCGTCTTGATGCCGCGCTTCCAGGCGTAGGCGTACATCGAGCTGAGCTTGCCGATGGTCGGCGACGCCATGAAGAGGTTCAGCGACTGGCTCTGGTCGAGGAACGGCGTACGGGCCGCGGCCATGTCGATCAGGGCGCGCTGCGGGATCTCCCAGGCGGTGCGGTACAGCGCCCGGACGTCCTCGGGGATCCACTCGACGTCCTGCACCGAGCCGTTCGCCTCGCGCAGCGCGTCACGGGTCCGCGCGTCCCACAGCCCCAGGGCCTTGAGCTCCTCGATCAGATACGCGTTGACCTGGAGGAACTCACCCGACAGCGTCTCGCGCTTGAAGAGGTTGGAGACCTGCGGCTCGATGCACTCGTACACGCCCGCGATCGAGGCGATGGTCGCGGTCGGCGCGATGGCCAGCAGCAGCGAGTTGCGCATCCCGGTCGCGGCGATCCGGGTGCGCAGCGCCGCCCAGCGGTCCGCCCAGCGGGGCTCGGCGTTCGGGTAGTGGTCCGGGTGCAGCACACCGCGGGCGGTGCGGGTCGCCGACCAGGCCGGGTGCGGGCCGTGCCGCTCGGCGAGATCGGCGGACGCCTCGTACGCGGCGAGCATGATCCGCTCGGAGATCCGGGTCGACAGCTCCTGCGCCTCGGCCGAGTCGAACGGCAGCCGCAGCCGGAAGAAGACGTCCTGCAGGCCCATCAGGCCCAGGCCCACCGGGCGCCAGCGGGAGTTGGAGGCCCCCGCCTGCTCGGTCGGGTAGAAGTTGATGTCCACGACGCGGTCGAGGAAGGTGACGGCGGTACGGACCGTGGCGTCCAGCTTCTCCCAGTCCATCTGTCCGTCGTCGCCCAGGTGGGCGGCGAGGTTGACCGACCCCAGGTTGCAGACCGCGGTCTCCCCGTCGTTGGTCACCTCCAGGATCTCCGTGCACAGGTTGGAGGAGTGCACGACCTGGCCGGGCTCGGCGGTCTGGTTGGCGGTGCGGTTGGCGGCGTCCTTGAACGTCATCCAGCCGTTGCCGGTCTGCGCCAGGGTGCGCATCATGCGGGAGTACAGCACCCGCGCCGGGATCTGCTTGAGCGCCCGGCCCTCGGCCTCGGCCCTGCGGTACGCGGCGTCGAACTCCTCGCCCCACAGGTCCACCAGCTCCGGGGCGTCCGAGGGGGAGAACAGCGACCAGTCGGCGTCCGCCTCCACCCGGCGCATGAACTCGTCCGGGATCCAGTGCGCGATGTTCAGGTTGTGGGTGCGGCGGGCCTCCTCACCGGTGTTGTCGCGCAGCTCCAGGAACTCCTCGATGTCGGCGTGCCAGGTCTCCAGGTAGACACAGGCGGCGCCCTTGCGCCGGCCGCCCTGGTTCACGGCCGCGACCGAGGCGTCCAGGGTGCGCAGGAACGGCACGATGCCGTTGGAGTGCCCGTTGGTGCCGCGGATCAGCGAACCGCGGGCGCGGATGCGGGAGTACGACAGGCCGATGCCGCCGGCGTGCTTCGACAGCCGCGCCACCTGGTGGTAGCGGTCGTAGATCGAGTCCAGCTCGTCCAGCGGGGAGTCCAGCAGGTAGCAGGACGACATCTGCGGGTGGCGGGTGCCGGAGTTGAACAGGGTGGGGGAGGAGGGCAGGTACGACAGCGAGCTGGTCAGGCGGTACAGCTCGGCCACGTCGTCCAGGGCGCGCTCGCTGTGGTCCTCGGCGAGGCCGCAGGCCACCCGCAGCAGGAAGTGCTGGGGCGTCTCGATGACCTGGCGGGTGGTCGGGTGGCGCAGCAGGTAGCGCGAGTGCAGGGTGCGCAGTCCGAAATAGCCGAACCGGTCGTCGGCGCCGTCGGCGAGCGCCCGGTCGACCAGGGCGTCCAGCCGGGCGGCGTGGGTCCGTACGAACTGTGCGGTCTCGTCGGCGATCAGCCCCTCGCGGTGGCCGACCTCGACGGAGGCGGAGAAGGCGACCGCCCCCTGTGCGGCCGCCTCCTCCGAGATCGAGAGGGTGAGCAGCCGCGCGGCCAGCCTGGAGTACTGCGGTTCGTCACCGATCAGTCCGGCCGCGGCCTCGATGGCCAGCGACCGCAGTTCGAACTCGCCCGCGCCCTCGTACCGGCCGCGCAGGGCGGCGGCGGCCACCTTGCCGGGGTCGGTCGCGGTCAGGTCCTCGGTCAGCTTCGTCAGGGTGCGCAGCAGCGCGACGCCCGGGCCGTCCTCGCCCGGACCGCCGTCGGCGGGGGCGGCAGGCGCGGTCACCGCAGGCTGCACGACCTCGGCGTTGGACGCGGGCTCCGTTGGCGCGATGGTCACGTGATGCTCTCCCTCACTCGGCGGGGGCCAGGAGGGGGCGCGACGGCCGCACGCGCGCATGCCGCACCCCGTGACGGTCAGGGGTGCGCGGGCACACCGCGCGGCGTCCACCGGCCCAACCCTCGGGGCCCGGACGTATCGACGTCCGCACCCATGGCGGTGCGGGCGTACCGTCGGCAGGTCCTCGGACTTCACGGGCGCGCGGCAGGGCCCTTTCCGGGCACTGGGCGCGCTCTTACACCGTTGCGGGACAGTTCCGGATTCCCACCGGATTCCCCTGCGGCGACAGCGAAGACGAGCATACATGTGGTGGTGGCTCCACGCGTGCACCCCCACATCTAGTGTGTTGAGAGTGATCATGTGGTGCCTGTCAGTGGCCTCGCACCGGGGCGGCGCCGTGTGCGGCGGTCCGTACAACGCCACGGGCCGCCGCGCCCCGAAGGAGCGCGACGGCCCGTGGCCGCAGGCGAGTCGGTGGTGTCAGTGCCCGGCGGGTGCCCCCGCCGTGGCCGGCGGCAGGTCCGCCGAGACGCCCTCGTCGCCGATGTCCGCGGTGTAGTCGGCGGGAGAGGTCTCGTCGACGCCGTCGGGGGCCTTGAGGGCCTTCAGGGCGACGGTCAGGACGACCGTCACCACGAGGTTCAGGACGAGGGCGGTCAGGCCGATGTAGCCGATCTCGCCGATGCCGGGGATCTCCTTGCTGGAGCCGCCGAAGTGGGCCTGGGTCGGGCTCGCGACGCCGTACGCGGCGAGCGTGCCGTAGAGCATGCCGACCGCCCAGCCGGTCAGCAGCGCCCAGCGGTGGAACCAGCGGGTGAACAGGCCGCCGACCAGGGCCGGCAGGGTCTGCAGGATCCAGATGCCGCCCAGCAGCTGGAAGTTGATGGCGACGGTCTTGTCCATGGTGAGGACGAAGACCAGGGCGCCGACCTTGACCAGCAGGGAGACGAGCTTGGCGACCCTGTGCTCCTGCTCGGGCGTGGCGGCCGGCTTGAGGAAGTCCTTGTAGACGTTGCGGGTGAACAGGTTGGCCGCGGCGATCGACATGATGGCCGCCGGGACCAGCGCGCCGATCCCGATCGCGGCGAACGCGACGCCGGCGAACCAGCTGGGGAACATGTCCTCGAACAGCTGCGGGATGGCCAGCTGGGGGTTGCCCTGGATGTCCGTACCGGCCTTGATGGCCATGAAGCCGAGCAGCGCCAGCAGGCCCAGCATCAGGGAGTACAGCGGCAGGATGGTGGTGTTGCGGCGGATCACGTTGCGGCTGCGCGAGGAGAGCGTGGCGGTGATCGAGTGCGGGTACATGAAGAGCGCCAGCGCCGAGCCGAGCGCCAGGGTCGCGTACGCCCACTGCGCGTTGGGCCCGCTGGTCAGCTCGCCGCGCGGTTTGCCGGGGACGGCGCCGGGCTCGGCGAACGCCTTGCCGGCGGCGTGGAAGATCTGGTCGAAACCGCCCAGCTTGATCGGGATGTAGACGATCGCCACGATGATGACCAGGTAGATCAGCCCGTCCTTGACGAAGGCGATCAGGGCGGGCGCACGCAGGCCGGAGGAGTAGGTGTACGCCGCCAGCACCGCGAAGGCGATCAGCAGCGGCAGGTCCTTGACGAACCAGTTGGTGTGCGCGCCGCCGCCGATGCCCAGCACGTCCAGGACGGCCTGGATGCCGACGAGTTGGAGCGCGATGTACGGCATGGTGGCGAGGATGCCGGTGAGCGCCACGGCCAGCGACAGGCCCTTGGAGCCGAAGCGTCCGCGGACGAAGTCGGAGGTGGTGACGTAGCCGTGCTTGTGCGAGACCGACCACAGGCGGGGCAGGAAGGTGAAGATGAGGGGGTAGACCAGGATGGTGTACGGGACGGCGAAGAAGCCGGCCGCGCCCGCCGCGTAGATCGCCGCCGGTACGGCCACGAAGGTGTAGGCGGTGTAGAGGTCGCCGCCCAGCAGGAACCACGTCACCCAGGTGCCGAAGCTCCGCCCGCCCAGGCCCCATTCGTCGAGGTTGGCGGACTGCTCGGCCTTGCGCCAGCGGGCCGCCAGGAAGCCCATGACCGTCACGGCCAGGAAGAAGAAGACGAACACGGCGAGCGCCACGCCGTTGACGCCCTGGGTCGAGGAGGCCGCGAGCGCGGTGGCGGCGCCCGTTGCGGAGAGCGCGTCGGTCACTGGGCACCGCCCTTGCGGGCGCGCTGCTCACGCTGCACGAGCTTGTACGCCACCATCGTCAGCGCCGTCGAGATCGGCACCCACAGCATCTGGTACCAGTAGAAGAACGGGATCCCGATGAGCGTGGGCTCGATCCGGGCGTACGAACTCACCCACAGCATCGCCACGAACGGAGCGAGCAGGCACAGGCCGGCCACCGCACGTGTGGGTGTGACGATCTGTCTGCTGCTGGGGGCTTCGGCTGGCTCTGGCATCGCGTGGCTCCGTCCGTGGCGGCGAACTCCTGTGCAATCGGCTGAAAATCTATGGCAGGGCCGTGGCACGCGTCACTAGCTGTCCGCATATCGGTACGAAGAATCCGAGCGGGGGAGCGGTGAGCAGGCGGAGTTCACTCCGTGGGGCGCTGCAGCCTGGCCACGAACTTGTAGCGGTCGCCGCGGTAGACCGAGCGCACCCACTCCACCGGCCGGCCCTGGGCGTCGAGCGAGTGCCGCGAGAGCATCAGCATCGGCAGGCCGACGTCGGTGCCCAGCAGACCGGCCTCGCGCGGGGTGGCCAGCGAGGTCTCGATGGTCTCCTCGGCCTCCGCCAGGCGGACGTCGTAGACCTCGGCCAGCGCGGTGTACAGGGAGGTGTACTTGACCAGGTTGCGGCGCAGTGCGGGGAAGCGCTTCGCCGACAGGTGGGTGGTCTCGATGGCCATCGGCTCACCGCTGGCCAGCCGCAGCCGCTCGATGCGCAGCACCCTGCCGCCGGGGGTGATGTCCAGCAGGCCGGCCAGCCGGTCGTCGGCGGTGACGTAGCCGATGTCCAGCAGCTGGGAGGTCGGCTCCAGGCCCTGGGCCCGCATGTCCTCCGTGTAGGAGGTCAGTTGCAGCGCCTGGGAGACCTTGGGCTTGGCCACGAAGGTGCCCTTGCCCTGGATGCGCTCCAGCCGGCCCTCGACGACCAGCTCCTGCAGCGCCTGGCGCACCGTCGTGCGGGAGGTGTCGAACTCCGCGGCGAGGGTGCGCTCGGGCGGTACCGGGGTGCCGGGCGGCAGGGTCTCGGTGATCTCCAGCAAGTGCCGCTTGAGGCGGTAGTACTTGGGCACCCGTGCGGTCCGCGTGCCGCCGCTCTCCGCGCTGCCCCCGTCGGTCTCCATGGCCCGCCTCTCCGACGCCTGTCGTGCTGCCGTCACCGGCTCCTCCGTACGTAGCGGCTCACATCGTGGCACGCGCGGGTTCGTTGTGCTCCCTCGCAGGTCCCGGCGTGCCGGATGTCGGTCCGGTAACGGACCTGACAGCGACTCTTATACACCCTTGACACCCCAAAAGGTCTAGGCCAAGCTGCGGGCACTGGTCTAAACCATTAAAGACCACACCCGGCCTTTAGGGGAGAGCGCAATGAAGCGTGGGCTCATAGCGGCGACGGCCGTCGCGGGAATGCTGGTGAGTGTCGCTGCCTGTGGGTCCAGCGACGGCAACAAGGCGGGCGCGGATGGCTTCAAGGGCCAGAAGCTGACCGTCTGGGTGATGAGCGGCTCGAATCCGGAGCAGTGGAGCAAGCAGGTCTCCGAACAGTTCAGGAAGAAGACCGGAGCCACCGTCGAGTTCAAGGTCCAGCAGTGGAACGGAATTCAGCAGAAGCTGAGTACCGCACTCTCCGAGGACACTCCGCCGGACGTCGTCGAAATCGGCAACACCCAGACCGCCGCCTACGCGAAGGCCGGCGCCCTGGCCGACCTCGGCGACCTGAAGAAGGAGATCGGCGCCGACTGGAACGAGGCATTCAACAGGGCCTCGCTCGTGGACGGGAAGCAGTACGCGCTGCCCTGGTACGCCGGAAACCGCGTGGTGATGTACAACAAGAGGATCTGGGCCCAGGCGGGGCTCAAGGAGCTTCCCCGGACCCGCAACCAGCTGTTCAAGGCGCTGGACGCGATCAAGCGGAAGACCGACGCCGAGCCGCTGTATCTTCCGGGCCAGAACTGGTACTTCTTCGACGGGCTGACCATCGGCACCGGCGCCGACCTGGTGAAGAAGCAGGGCGGCAAGTGGGTCTCCAACCTCGGCGACCCCAAGGTCTCCAAGGCCATGGACATCTACCGGCAGTACCAGGCATTCAGCACCGCCCCGAAGAACAAGGACGAGGCCACCCCGCAGCAGGCCGAGGTCTTCGCCAAGGGGAAGACCGGCGCCGTCATCGCCATGGGATATGAGGCCGCCACCGCCATCAAGGCCAATCCGAAGATCAAGGACGACATCGGATTCTTCACCATTCCCGGTGAGACCGCGGCCAAGCCCGAGGGCGTATTCCTCGGCGGTTCCAACTTCGCGGTCGCCGGTATGGGCAAGAACCAGGAACTCGCCAAGGAATTCCTGAAGATCGCCCTGTCGAAGGAGAACGACGGGCAGATGGTCAGGGAGTCCGGCTGGACCCCCAAGTCCGCGGACCTGGCCGGCGCCGCCAAGGAGAATCCCGCGGCCGCTGCCGCCGCTCCCGCGGCGCAGAAGTCCGGCGGCACCACCCCGCTGATCGCGCAGTGGGCGGCGGTGGAGAACGTACCGAACCCCATCAAGAGCTATATGACGGCCGTTTTGAACGGCACGTCCCCGGCCGACGCCGCCAAGGACATCGAGTCCGAGGTCAACGCGCGGCTCGCCAAGCAGTAGGAAACGGCCGCGTACGGGGCCGGCCGGCCCCGGCCCCGTACGCCCGCCGGCGGTGCACCGAGGTCCCACGGCAACAAGGGGGAGCAGCGACCCATGGCAGTGCAGCTCGACGACGCGGCGGCCACGGCCGTGCCGCGGAACGGCAAGGGCGGCGATCCGCCCGCCCGCCGCGGCACAGGAGGCCGGCGGGACGCCCGCGGTGCTTCCGGTCCCCCCGCCCGCCGCACCCCGTACCTCCTGCTGCTGCCCGCCCTGGCCGCCACCGCGGTCTTCCTGGGCTGGCCCATGGTCCGCAATCTGCTGCTCTCCTTCCAGAACCTCAACATGAAGGAGCTGATCCAGCATCTGACCGACTGGCGGGGGATCGGCAACTACCAGGAGGTCCTGGGCAGCGAGCAGTTCTGGCGGGTCACCGGCCGCACCATCGCCTTCACCGCGGTCAACGTCACCCTGATCATGGTCCTGGGCGTACTGATCGGACTGCTGCTGGCCCGGCTCGGCAAGAAGATGCGGCTGGTGCTCTCCCTCGCGCTGGTGCTGGCCTGGGCCATGCCGGTGATCGCCGCCACCACGGTCTTCCAGTGGCTCTTCGACTCCCGCTACGGCGTGGTCAACTGGGTGCTGGACCGGCTCGGCTGGCATGCGATGGCCCACTACGACTGGGTCGGCACCCAGCTGTCGACCTTCTTCGTGATCACCGTGCTGATCGTCTGGCAGTCGCTGCCGTTCGTGGCGCTCAACCTCTACGCGGCCACCACGACCATCCCCAAGGAGCTGTACGAGGCGGCCCGGATGGACGGCGCCGGCACCTGGAAGGTCTTCACCTCGGTCACCTTCCCGTTCCTCAAGCCCTTCTTCCTCGCCACGACGTTCCTCGAAGTGATCTGGGTCTTCAAGGCGTTCCCGCAGATCTTCGCGATCAACGAGGGCGGCCCGGACCGGTCCACCGAGACGCTGCCGATCTACGCCTTCACCGAGGGCGTCGGCAACCTGCACTTCGGTATGGGCGCCGCGATCTCGCTGCTGACGATCGTGGTGCTGCTGGCCATGACCGCGTACTACCTGCGTCTGACGATCAGGCAGGAACAGCAAGAGGAGAACGAGCGGTGAAGCCCTCCCTCGCCGGCCGCATCTGGCCCAACGCCACGGCGATCGTGCTCGCCGCCGGCTTCGTCTTCCCCGTCTACTGGATGTTCAACACGGCCTTCAAGCCGACCCGGGACATCATCAGCGACGAGCCCGTGTGGTTCCCCTTCCACGGCACCCTGGAGCACTTCACGACCGCCGTGGACGCCCCGAACTTCTGGACCCTGGCCGGGAACTCGGTCATCGTGACCGTACTCGCCGTCGGGCTGTCGCTGGTCATCGCGCTGTGCGGGGCGTTCGCGCTCACCCGGATGCGCTTCAAGGGCCGCCGCGGCATCCTGCTGACCTTCATGGTCGCCCAGATGGCCCCCTGGGAGGTCATGGTGATCTCGATCTACCTGATCGTCCGGGACGCCGACATGCTCAACAGCCTGGTGCCGCTCACCTGCTTCTACCTGCTGATGGTGCTGCCCTTCACCCTGCTGACCCTGCGCGGCTATGTCGCCGCGGTGCCCAGGGAACTGGAGGAGTCCGCGATGGTCGACGGCTGCTCCCGCCGCCAGGCATTCCTCAAGGTCGTCTTCCCGCTGCTGGCGCCCGGCCTGATGGCCACCTCCCTCTTCGGCTTCATCACCGCGTGGAACGAGTTCCCGCTCGTGCTGGTCCTCAACAAGGAGCCGGCCATGGGCACCCTGCCGCTGTGGCTCTCGCAGTTCCAGAGCCAGTTCGGGGACGACTGGGGCGCCACCATGGCCGCCGCCTCGATCTTCGCCGTCCCGATCCTGGTGCTCTTCCTGTTCCTGCAACGCAAGGCGGTCGGCGGTCTCACCTCCGGCGCAGTGAAGGGATAACGCAGTCCATGACTCCCGTAGGCTCCGCACGCTCGGTACGCGCCGCCGACACCCTCACCCGCGACGCGCTCGCCGTCCTCCAGCCCGGCTTCACCGGCACCACCGCGCCCGACTGGCTGCTGCGCCGGCTCGACGAGGGCCTGGCCGCCGTCGGCCTCTTCGGCCGCAACATCACCGACCCCGCGCAACTGGCCGCCCTCACCGGCCAGTTGCGCGGCGCCCGCGAGGACGTCCTGGTCGCCATCGACGAGGAGGGCGGCGACGTCACCCGCCTCGAAGTGCGCGGCGGCTCCTCCTTCCCCGGCAACCACGCGCTGGGCGCCGTCGACGACACCGCGCTGACCCGAGGCGTCGCCCGCGAGCTCGGCCGCCGGCTGGCCGACTGCGGCGTCAACCTCAACTGGGCGCCGTCCGCCGACGTCAACTCCAACCCTGCCAATCCGGTCATCGGCGTCCGCTCCTTCGGCGCCGACCCGCGGCTGGTCGCCCGGCACACCGCCGCCTACGTCGAGGGGCTGCAGTCGGCGGGCGTCGCCGCCTGCACCAAGCACTTCCCCGGCCACGGCGACACCGCGGTCGACTCCCACCACGACCTGCCGCGCATCGCCGCCGACCTGCCCACCCTCCAGGAACGCGAACTGGTGCCGTTCCGCGCCGCCGTCGCCGCCGGCACCCGGGCCGTGATGAGCGCGCACATCCTGCTGCCCGCCCTGGACGGCGACCGCCCGGCCACGCTCAGCCCCGCCGCCCTGCACGGCCTGCTGCGCGCGCCCGCCGACGAGGGCGGGCTGGGCTTCGACGGGCTGATCGTCACCGACGGAATGGAGATGCAGGCCATCTCCGCCACCTTCGGCATCGAGCGCGGCAGCGTGCTGGCCATCGCGGCCGGCGCCGACGCGATCTGCGTGGGCGGCGGACTGGCCGACGAGGACACCGTGCTGCGGCTGCGGGACGCCCTGGTGAGGGCGGTGCGCGACGGCGAACTGCCGGAGAGGCGGCTCGCCGACGCCGCGGCACGGGTGCGAGCCCTGGCGCGCTGGACACGGAGTGCGGGCGCGGGGGAGGGGGCCGCGCCCGCACCCGGGATCGGCCTGACCGCGGCCCGCCGGGCGCTGCGCGTCACCACCGCCGGCCGTCCGTACGAGCCGCTGACCGGCCCCGCCCACGTCGCCGCCTTCACACCGCTGGCCAATATCGCCGTGGGCGACGACACCCCCTGGGGCGTCGGCGCCGAGCTGGCCCGGCTCGTGCCCGGCACCGAAACCGCCGCCTACAGCGCCGAATCCGCCGCCCGCACCGGAACCCGGGCGCTGATCGACGGCCTGCTCACCGCGGCCGGCGGCCGACGTGTGGTCGCCGTCGTCCGCGACGTCCACCGCCACCCCTGGATGGCCGACGCCCTGGACGCCCTGCTCACCGCCCGCCCGGACACGGCCGTCGTGGAAATGGGCGTCCCCCAGGCGCCGCCCCGGGGCGCCCTGCACATCGCCACCCACGGCGCCGCCCGCGTCTGCGGCCAGGCCGCCGCCGAAACCCTCACCGGCCGCGCCCCGGCGGACGGCACCTGAGGATCGCGCGGCGGCTCGGCGCCTACTGCGGCAGGACGACGCGCATGGTCAGGCCGCCGCCCTCGCGGGGCTCGGCGGTGATGCTGCCGTCGTGGGCGCGGACCACCGAGCGCACGATGGACAGGCCCAGCCCCACACCCTTGTCGCTGCCGGTGCGCTCGGTACGCAGCCGCCTGAACGGCTCGAAGAGGTTCTCCACTTCATAGGCCGGCACCACCGGCCCGGTGTTGGCCACCACCAGCACCGCACCACCGGGCCGGGGCTCGGTGGTGACCTCCACCCACCCGCCCTCCCGTCGCCCGCCACCACCCTCGACCGGAAGCGCTCCGCGCCCTTGAACGGCGACGTTGTAGCGCACCGCGTTCTGCACCAGATTCAACGCGATCCGCTCCAGCAGCACACCGTTGCCCTGCACGAAGACCTGCTGCCGCACCCCGC